>JAHJEM010000024.1 GCA_018825425.1 Nanobdellota archaeon
AAAGACATCACTGCCCGAAGGGAGTATGCCGGAGCTCAAGAGAGCTGCGTATCTGTTGACCCAAAGATGCAACTTCGATTGTGTGTACTGCACAAGCGAAGATAAAGAAAATGGACAGACAATACCACTTGAAACTGCAATGGAGCTTGTTGATGCAACCGTTGCTCTGGGCGCAAAATATTCTGCACTTACAGGTGGCGAAGTAACCATGCTCGGACCGGATTATGTGCTAACATTGATTGATTACATGCAGAAAAAGGATCTTGAAGTGGTAGTTTCAACAAACGGCTTTTTTAACAAGAAGATGCGCAATGGATTGGCAGACCGAAAAGTATCGCTCTATGTTTCCTTAGACTCTATTGATCCTGAGGAAAATGATATACTGGTCAGGTGCAAAGGTGCATACAACCTAGTGACAGATAATATAAGATGGCTTTCTGAAGAAACCAATGTATTCATATGTACAATGGTTATAAATGCAAATTATCATACAATCGCTGAAAGGCTGAATCAATTTGCACATATGTTTCCAAAGGTACGTGACATCCAGCTCATGCCTCCGAGGAACGAGCCAAGCCACTATCTTAATCTTGATCAGATAAAAGAGTATTACGATCTTGTATCTGGAGTCGAAGGCTGGATTGCTGAGAAATATCCACTGGTGAAGCTTAAGCTTGAGAGACTTTTCGGAGATGACGAACAGAGCATGCATAGAGCATCTCATGGAATATATTCATTCACCGACAAAGTTCCCTGTTATCTATTGTTAACAGAAATCATCTTCACTCCTCCAAATGGAGTATTCTCATGTGGGTGCATGTTCCGCGAGAACCAAAAACCATTTACGAACACTCAAGACTTCTTAAAAAATCCTGCTGAAACATTCAAGGAAATGCAAGAACGGATTATGAATACAGTTCCTCTTGAGAAAAGATGCAAGAGTGCCTGCAGCCCAGAAGTAAGCGCCTTTAATCTGCTCTTGGAAGATAACATAAGATAACAACACTGTAGGATGAGATTCTGAACATATCCACTAATACTTTCCTCTCTTCTTTGCCCAGAAAGAACCCTTCTTAGCTTTCTCATACAATAACCGAAAAACCTCTTTAAGCCCAGGGTCAAATGAAAATGCTTTCTTGTTAACTTTCTTCGTCATGTCCTGTGTTATCCCCTTCTCTTTCCAAACTTTTCCTTTGGTAAAGACGCTCTGTCCAAGCGCCTGTAGCCTATCAAGAGCATTTGCAAACCGCGATTCAGGTGTTTTGCAATCTTCAAACTCACTCCACAAATCATTAATCATGTCACAGCTGTTCTGTGGCAGGGTTGAGAAAAGCTTCTTTGCAGCTGCGTCCTCCCGCTCTTTTTTAGAACGGTTTCTTTCCACATCGTATATATAGGTATCGGTTGCATATATCTCGACCAGGTCGTGAATCAGTATCAACTCAAGCGTGCGCTTGAGGTCCAAGTCAAGCTTCAACTCTGAGTGTAAAAGCAAAGCGTATATGCACATATGCCAGGCGTGGTCAGAATCACTTTCGTGCCCGCCGCTCTTGATATACGACGCTCGAAGAACTGATTTGAAACTGTCAATCTCTTCTAAAAAAGAGATTATATTCCTAAATCTTTCAGCATTCATAAAGGAATGAAAAGAATACTTGATTAAAAAATTTTCGTTGAGTTTGTAATAAACTAAATTTTCGATGATGACAAAAAAGAAGTCGTTAATGAATAAACCCTTTAATCATTCTGCTTTTTTTTCAATTGATTTTCTCAGGGCAGATGTATCCCTTGCAAAATCAAGGGCGGGATGGGTTTTCACGTTCGTAACGTACGCGTTTCCTGCAAAGCCGTAATGCTGAGTGTCGGGGCCTACTATTTGAGGTCCATCATATTCCATTCTTTCAAATACTGAATCTATTGCCAATGCTACTTCCTGCTGATTACATACCACACCTAATATCAAAGGAATGACTTCCTCAACAAAGCGAGGATTATCGTATTTAAGCTCTGAAGATCCTGAACGTGTTCTCTGCAAGTCGGCATACCTTTTTTCAACCTCATTAACAACATACTGTGGTAAACCCATTTCAGTCAAGTCACTTATCTGGATTGCGTTACCAATTGTCAGATTATAGATGACGTTTATAAACTCACCTTCTTTTTCTACAATCCTTATTGCATCCTTGATTATTTTTTCAAGTTGACCACGCAGATTATTCTTAGCTTCAGTAGAACTCTCACCTTCAACTTCTATTTCACCCTTAAAGGGCAGATCAACCATTTTATGCACTTGATCAACAGCCCAGATAGTACTTGAAGATACTGAATAACTATAATTTACCCTAAATCCTAAATTAGTTTCTTGCTCGCCTATTCTCATCACCCAGTATTAATTAGGAATTGTTTGTATTATAAAAGATTTGCTATATATTTACTATTCAGAACTAGTTATTTTGTAAAAAAAATTAAAAAAATTAACACTCTCCTGGAGCGTATTCTTCGATTCCTGCGTAGCATGCTGAGCAGCTGTTGCTGTAAGTTTGTCCGTCGCTGCCGCAGACAGGATTGTATTCTAACGTGCATGCGATACCCTGTTCAATTAGCTCTACGCATGAGAGACCGCCGCACATGCCGGTTTCCCAAGAGTCAACTCCTGCAAGGCAGGCTGCGCATCCGTTTCCGTATGTGATTCCATCACTTCCGCAGACAGGATCGTATTCTAATGTACAGCTTCTTGGCTCCTGTTCTTCAGCGGTGCATATATGGTATATGCTGCATTCTCCTTCGTAAGCGATCTCTGTATCTCCTGCCATGCATAGATTTCCGTAGGTCACTCCATCAAGTCCACATACAGGGTTGTATTCTGTCGTGCATGCATTCGGATCCGGACATTCTCCAGGTATCCAGTATGTTCTCTGTGCTCGGCAAGCTTCGCATCCGTTTCCATATGTGACTCCGTCATCACCACAAACAGGGTCATAGACTGCCAGGCACATGACATTTGGATCTGTAGTCCCCACGCACGTCATGATATCGTCGCATTCTCCTTCGTAGATTATTTCGACATCTCCTGCTGTGCAGGCGTTCCCGTATGTCACACCGTCGACACCGCAGACAGGCACATACTCCATGGTACAC
>JAHJEM010000025.1 GCA_018825425.1 Nanobdellota archaeon
TAACCTTGCTCCAAAAAGCAGAGAACTCATCTTGCAGATCAATCATGAAAAGATTCAGACCATTGCAGATTATGCAAGAATCACGAGTGAACTTCGACCATTCCAAAATATCACAATCACAACCAACAAGAACTCTGAGATCTACATGCTCATGGTTCAACCTAAATACAAGGTTACTGTATCCAACGAGACTGAACTTCGGAATGTAACAGAACAGATAATTAATGAGACAAGTAATGAGACTATCAATATAACCATTGAAAAGGAATTCCCGATCATTGAGAAAGAGATCATAGGAGTTGAAGATATTGGTTTTAGTGTCTATCCTGCTCCAAAGAATAATATTCGTATGGGTCTTGACTTGGCTGGTGGAACCCGTGTTCTTCTCAAGCCAGAAGAGAAAACTACAACTGAAGAATTGGAGCTTGCAATTGAGAATATCAAGCAAAGGCTCAACATCTTCGGACTGTCAGACCTTGTAGTTCGTCCAACAAGAGATCTGAGCGGACAACATTACATTGCTGTCGAAATTGCAGGAATCAATGCAGAAGATATTGTAAATTTGTTGGAAAAACAAGGCAAATTTGAGGCAAGGATTGGTAATGAGACAGTATTCATTGGTGGCAAGAACGATATCCCTTACGTATGCTTATCAGGAGATTGCTCAGGACTTGACATGAGAAGACCTTGCGGATCTAATCCTGACGGTAGCTGGTTCTGCTCATTTAGATTTAGCATAACTATAAGTAAAGACGCTGCTCAAAGACAGGCTGATGCTACCCGAGATCTTGATGTAATCACAGAAAACGGACAATCCTACCTAACTCAGAGCCTTGACCTTTACCTTGATGATGAACTTGTAGACTCGTTGAGGGTGAGCTCAGTTTTCAAAGGGACTGCTCTTACAGATATTGAGATTTCTGGTCCTGGATCTGGAGAGACAGAACAAGCAGCCATGCAGAACACACTTGACAATATGAAAAGGTTGCAGACCATTCTAAAAACAGGAAGTCTTCCAGTTAAACTTGAAATCGTTAAGACTGACAGTATCAGCCCAGTACTTGGAAAGAAGTTTACCCAGAATGCAATAATCGTTGGATTATTGGCTATTCTTACTGTTGCTATCCTTATTTTTATTAGGTATAGAGACTGGAAAGTCTCAGTACCAATTGTTGTAACCATGCTTTCAGAAGCAATAATCATTCTTGGAATTGCAGCATTCATCAGATGGAACCTTGACCTCGCAGCAATTGCAGGAATTATTGTAGCACTAGGTACTGGTGTAGATAGCCAGATAGTCATTGCAGATGAGATATTGCATGGCGAAGGTAAGGGCACCACTAATTGGAAAGAGAAACTCAAGAGTGCATTCTTTATAATCATGGGAGCATATGTCACAACAGTTGTTGCAATGATCCCATTGTTCTCCGCAGGAGCAGGCTTGTTGAAAGGATTTGCATTGACCACAATCATCGGCGTAAGTATCGGCGTGTTTGTGACAAGACCTGCCTATGCAAAGATAGTTCAGATATTGAAGGAGAACTAGAAGACAATTTTTTCTCAAAAAATGAATATACAATTTAAAATAAATATGGGCCTGGCAGGATACAAACGCCAACTCACATTTGGCGTTGTGAACCGGGTAGAACGTACTCACTTTGTTCGAAGTTCCACGCATTATAGAATTAAATGGGCCTGGCCGGACTCGAACCGGCGATTCCCTCCATGTCGAGGAGATGTCATTTATGGTCCCTTATTGGATAGCCACTAGACCACAGGCCCCTAATCATGCTGAATTCGAGTTTGATTTATATAGTTTATTAGTGGATAATGTATTCCATTAACAATAAACATTTCCAAGACCAGACCGCGCTCTCGCGTGGGTCAAGACCTGCCTTTGGCAGGAATAACACAGGACAAATCACAGATTTGTCCTGACAGGCCCTGCGCTAACAAGCGCAGGTGATATTCTGCCCTTAATGACAGATTGTTCTTGGAAAACAAGTTAATACTGTTATTGTCCAATACATTCTTTCAACAAAAAACTTTGTCAAAACCTTTAAATAGTTCCGGAAATATTTCGAATCATGCCGAATCATCCTGCAGAGATGTATCCTGATCCGAACAACCTTCCCCCTAATGAACTTCTTATAACTGCAGAAGCATTGTTTAATGACAAGGACTTTGGTGGTGCTCATTATTACGCACGGTTTGCATTCTTAGTAGGTCAAGAATTAAGGAAATCTGCATTAGAAACAAGAGTGCCTTCATTAAATATTGCAGAACAATATCTTGTTCGTTCAAGCAATGTTTTTTGGGCATGCAGAACAGAAATATTATCAGACCTAGAAAAAAGATTGAATAAATTGACAGGAATAACTGTCACCAGAAAGAATTTACCTGTACTTCATCTTGAACACTCACCACATTCAATCAAGATGGATGAGCTAAACAAACTCTACGGAAAACAATATATTATGCACTGTACACAACTTTCTTGATTCATCCATATGACTTTTTATAAACATTTATAAAAAAATACCTATTTAGAGGGCCTATGGACTTTTGTGTGAAATGCGGAAAAAAAATCAAAGAGGGAGTGTTCTGTACAGATTGTTCCAAAAAGGGCAAGAAGACATTAGAACAAGAACTCACCGTCTGTGCTTGCGGCAAGATCTATCATCAGAAAAGATGGGCCAAGACCAGCCTACAAAGCGCGCTTGCCAAGAGATTAAAAAAGAAAGGACTGCAACTCAAATCCGAATTCTCAATAGAAGAATCTCTGGCCAAAGGTATCAATGAAGAGGTTCTCGAATTCAAATGTGGGTCTGTTGTGGAATTTGTAAAGATCAAACTCCTCCAGAACATATGTGACACCTGTCAGAAACAGAAAACAGGATACTTCCAAGGCATACTTCAAGTAAGGACCCAGAATCCAGAAGTTCAAAAAGCTGCTGCAGAACTCATCGGTGCACTGATAAGAAAAAAAGGAAGCTTCATTTCAAAGGTTGTTGACCAAAAAAGAGGTGTTGACCTTTGGTTTTCTGATAACAAACGCATGAAGAACATAGGAATCAAACTAAACAATGAGTTTGGAGGGACCATATCACATAATCCAAGACTATTTGGACGAGACCGCCAGAAAAGCAAGGACCTATACAGGTTGAACGTCCACTTAGAACTGCCGCATTTCTTTATTGGAGATGTTATTGATTACAAAGATGATCCTGTTCTCATCACCAAGATGGGAAAACCCATCAAAGGCGACAATCTTAAGACAGGTAAAAGAACCAATGTTCTCTATGATCCAAAACTAAATGTTCTAAAAAAGCACGATACCACAATCTCCCAGACAAAACCTGATTTAGAGGCCATCAACCCACTCACTTTTCAGTCAGACAAGGTCATGAATGCACAATCAGAAAAAAAAGTGCTTAAATCTGGACAGAAGGTAAAAGTTGTTTGCTCGCACGGCATATACCTTGTCAAGTCTTGATTCCAACAGTATTCCTTGCCAACGTGTAAGTCATTTTATGAAATCATGCAGATTTCTCTTAGGCTTTTCAATTTTTATATCAACATCCTCTCCAACCTGCTTCTTGATATCCTTTGTAA
>JAHJEM010000026.1 GCA_018825425.1 Nanobdellota archaeon
CACCAAAACCTATTGTAGATTTTGACGGTGCATACGTATATATTCAGTGGGAAAATAGGAAGATTATGGTCTCAAAAATAGATGTTGTCTCTCATAGCATGGGTGGAGTTGTTACCAGACAATACATTACCCGAGGTGATTATAAAGATAATATAAGAAAATTGGTCATGATAGCACCTCCTCACCACGGCGCCTACTTTTTGAATTGGGTTCCTCTGCTTCAAGGACCAATCGGAGGTGATGCATTGGCGCAGTTGAGACCGATGAGTTCTTTCCAAGACGCTATAAATGGAAATAATCGCAAAATCCTCGATACAGATGTGAAACCTTATATTATTGCCGGTAACGGTTGGGCAACTAGAATCCGCCATCAAAGTGGCCAAATTTACCAAAAAACCTGGAGAGGAGATGGTGTAGTTGCAATTGATAGTGCAAAACTTTCAGGCATACCTATGTACTGTACTTGGGATAATCATGCACCAGAAGTAGACTGGATGAAGATAGAATGTGATATCGTAGCTGAAAACAAGGGTGGAGGAATAATGGACAGCCCTCTTACATTCGCGATTACCAAGGATCTTCTCCTAACAGGTAACACTGCACAACGAACAGCCAGTTGTGAAGAGGATTTTTGCAAGCCACCTCTTCCTTCTGTTACAGACAATTATGTTCCTCCGACTGCCAGCAATCCTATGAGAACGTCATATGGTTCTGCGAGTGCTTATATTGAATCACCCGTGACAATCCACGCATTTGACCAGGATGGTAAACATATAGGTCTTAATGAACAAGGAGAGGTTGAAAACGAGATAGGTGACCATGCATTTTACTTCAGTGCCCAAAAAACTGGTACCCATCCGATAATCAAGGTATTGAACTTTCCAGGACAAGACATAGTATTTAAGACTGTAGGGTATGAAGAAGGTAAGTATAATATGGTTGTAATTATCGAGACGTATGATGCAATCACGGAGATGAGATTTGAAGATGTTGCTACAGATGAGAATACACAGCATTCAATCGATACAACTTTGGAAGAACTTGATCTGGCAGAAGAAGAGAAGACAATTACTGTAAAAATCCCTGAGGATTATTTGGTTGACAGTCCAGAATCCAGTCCAGAAGTCAATGATCAAGATCAAAATGTTGAAGATGTTCCTGAGACAGGGGATCTTTCAAGAACATCTGATGAACAGGAAGGCGGATTTTTCAGTTGGCTAGCTAAGCTTTTCAAAGGCATTTTTGGAGGGAGTACACAATCCAAACCTGAAGACAAAAGCCAATCAACCGGTGAGAAAGGCACCAAGTATTATCTCACTCCAGAGAACACTGTAAGCTTTGTTTCAGATGAATACCATTTTACAGGACATAAGAACACCGAGGGGTTATTAACAGGAGAATGGACTCCGACAGAGACATATGGTTTTCTTGTCAAAACAGATATTCCTGCCCTAAAAAATGAAAAAAATGGAAAACTTCACGTGAAAATCTCAAATTATCACAATAAGCAGAATAAGGATGAGACTTGCGATATCACTAAAGGATTTACCATTAATAAACTGACATCTGATTGGGATGCAGATACAGCCAGTTTTGGCAAGATAGAATCACTCCAATCAAATAGTGTTGTTATAGGCAGGTTTAATGTTGATCCGAACGTGCAAAAACCCAAAGAGTATTTTGAAATTATACTCCCTGTAAAGGAGCTCGTGGGAGAGTATGGGTTTACAATAATCCAAACAGGCGATGGTTTGTGCAGATTAGAGGTGTATTCTCATATGAGCAGCGAGAACAATAGGCCGTATATTACAGTTGAATAACATTTAAAGGTTATTCTGTAGGTAGTTAACATTCACGTAGTACGATTCTTGTTTGAAGACCATTTTCTTTAAAAATATGTACTGCCAAAACATTAGACTTATAAATACTGATGATTTTTTTTAGGGTTATGTGTTGGAGTTTTGCTGCATCAATAGTGTTTACAACAATTGGATTACTTATCTCTATCTATCTGATTTGGAAAAAAGATGATCCTCATTTGTGGGTTTCCCTGATTTATTTCTCATTAATGGAATTGTTGCAGGTTTTCACTTATGTATACTTGAATCAATGTGATTTACCAATTAATCAGATGTTAACCTATATAGGATATTTGCATATTGCGTTTCAGCCATTTTTCATGAATATGATCATGATGCATTTTATTCCAACCAAAGTTAGAGCCAAAATATCAGGCTATGTTTATGCTATCTGTTTTATATCTGCGATTTTGATGCTAATTAGGGCATATCCCTTTGTTTGGGCAGAATCATGTAAAACAGGAGGTATGCTTTGTGGAGCAAAATTGTGTTCAATTAGTGGGAATTGGCATCTTGCATGGTCAATACCCCAAAATAACTTTGGTCTGATTTTCAACATGGTATATCCCTTCTCAGTATTTGTTCTTCCACTGATTTATGGTTCCTGGAAAATAAACATTTATCAAATAATTATAGGACCTGTGCTAGCACTTTTGCTTACAACGAATTCTAATGAATTTCCAGCAGTATGGTGCCTATTTTCTGTAGCAATCTTTTTGGTGGTACTCATTCCCCGACTCAGAAAAAAGATGTATGTCAAAAAATGGTATTTTTGGAATTATCCTAAGAAACTCTCTTCTTAATAAGGAAAATATAGTACTTCTTCTTATTTTTATATGCCTTTTTCTGTTATCTAGAATAATTTCTGTATCAAATAAACTGCAATCCCTAGTGGAATGATTGATAATAAACAACTAGCCACAATATGCACTCGTCCATGCAAAAGATACAGTGAAAGAATATAAACTGCAGCAGGTATCATGAACAACAAAGCAGATAATAAATATCTATGTGTGGTTGCAGTATCGCTTCCAATTGATATAAAGACAAATCCCAATATTGTCATAACAGGCAATGCAACCAATAATCCTGCCCATTTGGAATCAAAAGACTTGGAGATGAGTGTTGCTCCGACTACAACTGCTCCAGATAAAACAAATGTTAATATTATTTGAATTGTGTTCATATTCATACCATTCAATACTCATCATAAGTCCAGTTCGTACCATTGAACGAAGTGAAATGGTACAATACTGTGCTGTGTTGTACGGCAACGTACAAGTTCATATCCTGGCAGTCCCATACTTCTTATGGTTTAATACCTGGTAAGTTTTGGGCCTGAGCTGTTGTATTGTACCTGATCCAGAATCCTGGTTCTGTATGGCTTGCTTCTTCAATCAGAAGTTCCCCGCTCATTATGAACTCTTGTCCATTTAGATACTGAATTAGTCCAGCCAATTCTGCGGCAACCCTACCTACACGGGCATTATAGTCTTTGGTATATCCATGTCCATGCTCTTTTTCAGACTCAAACCACTTAAGTAATCCTTGAAAGAACCTGTACTGACTGCTCTGATGATTCTGTTTTCCTCGTTTGATAGCTAACCCTCTTGTCATGATATCGCCTCCAAATATGAACAAAGACAAAGAAATATTTAAGCTTATCCCTCAATACTTGTCACAATTCCGCCTGCAATACTAGAGAATACCATCATTATGGCAAAAGCAATCACTACATAGAGTATGGTACCTCTTACAAGGTTTGCACCTAGCAAGTATTTTTCCATGAGTTTATCATCCCCATTCTCTATTCCATTGACAAGGATTGTCAGACAGAATATGATTTGTACCACATACAATCCGACTATTGCTTGGAAATGATACGCAGGAATTGCATTCCCTCCACCTAGCAGTGTCAGTACGCTTCCATAATTGGCGTCAGGACTTGATTCGCCCATCTCACTTAATTTTGAGGAGAGAACAATCATGATCTTGGTAATCAAGCTGGTAATCCCGACAACTATTCCTGCAATTGCTGGTGTCAAGAAATTGATCTGGGATTTCATGCTTCCTACAATGTCTGCCATCAAATCCTTAAGACGTTCATCAACGCGATGCATTTCCTTGATGTATTCTGAAACATTGATTAACGCCTGGCTTGCTACAAGAGGACCTTTCTTGCTTGATTCAAGTAATACTTTCATTGAGCTTTCAATAAGGTTTGATGGGAAGTTGATTAGTGCACCATTCTTTCTATTGAAGATTGCATCCTCCATACCTAGACCCAATTTGGTTATGTTGGCACTCACAATACCGAAGAAATCTCCAGAGGCTGTACCTTCCATGACATTAGCAACCTTTGAAAATGCAATCTCAGCAGGCAAACCATCCCCTAACCTGTTTCCTAGCTGGAAAAGAGCAGATGCGAATTCCTTTTCCAGCTTTTTAGATTCATCACGTATCTTCATGACTTTGGCTGTCCTTAGCTTATAGAACAATCCAAATCCGAGACCGAAAGAAAGTGTGAGAAATAGACTGATCACTGCTGCACCAATACCAAACGGACCATTTTCCTTATCTGTTGCAAATCCATCAATATCAAGTATTGGCTGATAGGATAAAAATGAGAATTGAGGATGTAAGTCTGCAGGGAATTCTGTGGCACAAAAAAAATCAGGTTTGAGTGTACTGTATCCTGGAGCATAGACGCAATCAAAGTTAGGATTTGCACCATGAATCAAAAGAGGGACAAGACCAATCAATAAGAGCACACCAAAAACAAATACTGCAAGATATGCTGGAGATACTACAATATCTGACCCTAAAAACGGAATGACAATATTCTTTTTCTTTCTCATCTCAGGACTCTGGCTTATGTCAATCGCACCATAACCTGTTGGTCTGGTTGAAAGAATAGACTTGCTATAATAGAAGACAATCAATGGTAATATTATATTGTACAATACAAATATATGATACCAGGTAATACCTTCCATAAAATTTGTTGCCAAAGGAAGGATAACAAGTCCAAGTATGGGGAGTATTATTCCCATCATATGGAGCGTTGTTAAAGGATTCTTCAGCTGATGAGCATAATGTAACATCTTCTCATAGGTTTCTGAAAGCATGACCTCCAAGGACTTATCAAGTGCAGTTAATCTTCTAGCTTCGGCAGATTCATAAAGCGAACTTTCTATCAAGTGCATTGCCTCGACAAATTCCATATTTGTCTCTCTCCACCTGACAAGATAATTGTCAATTGATTCTTTTATCGAGCCATATTTCTCAGTTTCGATATTCCATATAATCTTTTTCAGATCCAAAGAGAGAGGAGGGCTGAGATGTTCTGCCGCAAAATCCATTGCCAACTCAAGATTGGATGTGTGTCTCATGTAGGTGACCACATAGAAAACACATAATACCATTTGGTTTGATGCTTTCAATCTCCAAGAATTGGATATTATAAATGGAAGCTTCTGCAGAGGAAGGATTGTACCTGCTCCGACTAACAAGGATATTAAAACGATAAATGTATTCGGTTCAATCTCAAGAAGAAAGGGTATTAAGAATCCAAAAAGCAACCCGACAAACATAATTCCCAGAGGAACCAAGTATGAGAAACTATTTGCTCCTGTGGACGTTATATTCAGATGGCAGTTCTTGATTGCTTCATCTAATTTTTTCTTGGTCTTCTTGTCAGGAGCAAGATTGAGAATTTTTTCAGAAATATTACATGCTGCTTCATAACGACTCAGGTGCTTTGGCATGTATGTTTCCCTGAATTCCTCATAATGCCTTGAACTTACAGGCTGATTATCCTCACCATCTTCAAGCGTTGGGCCTCCAAGTTCGGCATTCAGTTTATTCTGATATTTTGCCCGGAAACGGTTAACCTCGTTGTTGTCTGTACTCATTTTGTAAGATTATTTTTTCTTATTTCGCTTCTAAGCCAATCATTCCATTCGAGAAATATCTTTTTTGAATTGAGTGTATCCGTCTCTCTCTTGATCTTGTCAGATATCTTATGAAATTCGTCATTGGCAAGAATTACAAATGCTGCTTCGAGCATGTCAGGATTTCGTATTTCCTCTGCGACATCAACCAGTTTCTGCTTGATTTGTTGCCTGAGCATGATGTTATCCCAGACAGCATCCCAATTTCCAGCCCAGTCTTTCACATTACCTGCAATAGCTTTAAGCGCATCAGAGTCTCCATTGATTAGCTCATCAGTAGGCTCAAGCTGATCAGTTATACTATTATATTTCATCAGGTCAACAAATCCACCTTCAGCCATAGGATCCAGCTCCCAATGCTTCCTCACTTCAGTGATCTGAGTTACTCGTCTCCACTTATGCATACCATCTGCACTGCGTATCGGATTTGCGACCACAATGATATCTGTTGCTTTGAAGCTCGTTCTAGGAACATCAAGATCATTGACAACCCTATCAAAAACACCGTACGGGCTGTCTCCATGAATTGTACCTGCCACAACATTGGCGAGTGCACCCACACGCATGGCTTCGTAAAGTGCTCTGGCTTCCGTGCTTCGCACTTCCCCAACAAAGAGGGCAGAATCGCCCATCCTCAGAGTGGTACGGATGCCTTCATCAGCAGGGACTTCACTGCTTCCTTTGGATAGAGCACTTGCCACCTTCATAGGCTGAATATTATAGTTTAGCCTTCGCAACTGGGTTACAGGAAGCTCCAAAGTGTCTTCAATAGTGATTATCCTATATTTACGCATGATCTCAACCATGATACCTCCAAGAAGAGAGGACTTACCTGCACTTCTTGTTCCTGCAATAAGCATGGTTCTGTTTCCATCGATAATAAAGCTAAGAAGACCGGCAGCTAAGCTATTCATCATCCTGCACTTCATAAACAAGGGCAGGGTCCAAGGCTTGTCTCTATGCCTTCTAAATGCATAGGCGATCCCATTGGGATTCAGCGGTTCAGTTATTACTCCAATCCTAGCACTTGCAATATTAGGAATGGTTATTTCAGTATCAAGAATCGGATTTGCCTCATCAAGAGGACGTCCACTAATCATCCTTAGCTTGGAGGCCCAACTTTCAGCATCTGACACTGTAGGGATGATATTGGTTATGCATTCTCCGAACTCACCATGGACAAGAAACATAGGAATCTGTCCCATTGGACTGTTTATTGTTATGTCTTGGACCTTCTCATCTGCAAGAAGTATCTCAATCAAGCCAAATCCTATTGTATTTCTGACTAATATTTCAGCAAGTTCTTCAATCTCTTCAACTTTGATCTTAATTCCTCTGTATTCAGCAAGCTCTTCAAGAAGGTCTTTTCCTACATTGTGAAATACCTCGCGCATCCTTTCAGGATCAACGAACTCCTGTTTTTGAGGTGTGTGTTCTGCAAGTATCTCTTTGGCTGCATCAAGAATCTCGTATTTTTCCTCTGTTATCTTGAACTCAGGAGGCATTATATGATACATATATTGGACAGAATCCTGCTGCCTGAAAATCACGACTTCAGTATTACCTAAGTTGTAGTTAGCTAGCTCCTCACCGCCCTTGGGATATGATGCCATTAGCTTAGTAAACATAAAGTCTGGTTTCAATGTAGGGCTCAGAATTCTCCTGTAGATGGTCCTATCACCAAGTTCGTGTCCTGCAAGATGTGTCTTGATAAGCTGGATCATCTGGGTTTTTTCAAGCTCCTGCTTGAGGTAATCGAGGATATTCATGTACTTTCGAGATTGTTCAACTTCATAAGAATTCTGTGAGGTATTATGTAGTATCTTTTCTCTTCTGATTATTCGTATTACCTTTACATAGCAACCTGCAGGATCTGATTTTAGAAGATGGAACAGGACATTGTGCACTTCATTGTATCTATTGGCTATGTTGTTATATTGAAGAGCTTGATAAGAAAACAACTCTTTTCTTTTCATGAGATTATTGATGAGATTGGCCATCTCCTTGAGTATCTTGGTCTGGGCATAATCGTACTCATAATTATGCTTCTGAAGAAAGACAATCTTTGTAGCACTCGGATTTTTGATTAGTTCATCAAACGACCTTGACATGCAGAGTGGATCATCCTCAATACTAGGGACTCGCGGCGTTTTCTCATAGTTAATACGCAAGACATTATCTTCTCCTTCTCGTACGAGTTCTACTATTTTATCCTTGTCAAAGATACAAACCACCTCTTTTTTATTTAACTTTCAATATATTTCCAGCTAGTATGATTGCTCAGGTCATCCAAGTATTTAAAGCTTATTATGAAGTCGCACCCAAAACAGCAACTTTTGTGGTATAAATGCGCTTGACATCAATACCCTGTGCGAAACTGTGTTATCCCGAAACTGGTTCCGGTTACGAAACTAGTTCCGTTTTGTGAGTTCGTTCCATATTTCTTGTGGTGTTTTGTATTGTAGGCTCATGTGTGGTCTTTTTTTGTTGTAGTGGTTTATGTATTCTTTGAGGTTGTGGAATGTGCCTGTGGCGTATTCTGTCTTGAACGTTAGGAAGAAGCGTTCTACTTTGCCATTTGTTTGTGGCCTGTTTACTCGTGCGACGTAGTGTTTGATGCCTAGGGCATTAAGTACTATTCTCCATTGTGTGTTTTTTTGGTTTGCTTCTGGTCTGTTCGCGTAGTATTGTGCTCCGTGGTCTGTCATGACACTTTTGGGTTTTCCATAGCAGGCTATGCCTGCTTTTAAAAGTGCGATACTGCGTTCAGCAGTGGCGCTTGGGAACAAGCCATAGCTTGTGATCAGTCGTGTTTTGTCGTCTATGAACACGCTTAATTGTCGTTGCGTGTATGGATCGTATGACCAGTCAGTGTGCCACAAGTCGTTAGGATTTGGTAGTTCGTAACGGACCCACTTGCGAGACTTTTGTTTTCTCAAATTGGGCGTTACAAGTCCATGTTGATTGAGTACTTTCTCAATCTGTCGATGACTTATACCAAATCCTTTCTGTTTGAGCAAGTGCTCGATACGGCATGCGCCATATCCAAACCTTTTGCGAAGATCAAGAATAATTATCTCAGCAGACTTACTGAGCACGATTTCATGACGACCCGTCTTATGGTCCTTAAGACCATCCCAACCTTCACTCTTGTAGGTCCTGACAATTCGTCTAACCATACCCTCACTTATTCTTTGAGCAAGAGCTATTTTAGAAGGAGATATTCCTTTTATTCGTTGTTTAACAATCCACACTCTCTTTTCATAGTTAAGGACATACATGCTTATCACCAAAGGTGATAAGCACCGGAACTAAAAACGTGATAGCACA
>JAHJEM010000027.1 GCA_018825425.1 Nanobdellota archaeon
CCAAAAGTAGAATCGAACCAATTCTAACCAGAAACATCAGGCATTTTAAGAAAGTGCCAGGATTAATGGTCAACAGCTATTAGCAGATGACCTAAAAGTATCCATTTCTCAGCCTTCCTGAGCAGAAACAAGATTCCTTCTACACACTTTGTATGATTTGCTCCTATTCTATATATATTCTGTACATTATGTAGAAAGCCATAAATATACCACTGGTATCTCCCTTCTTGATGACACATAGAATTGGAGTCGCAGATACCATGTTTGCACGAGTAGATATGTTCAAGATAGTAAAAAAAGCGATAAGTGACAAGGGGGTTGGAATAAAGTTAGAGCGATATACTGTTCCGGGAATCAAGGATTTACCTGTTGCTTGTAAAAAACTGATTGAGGAAATTGATTGTGAAATTGTTATTGCATTGGGTATGCCTGGACCTGAACAAATTGATAAGCAGTGTGCTCATGAGGCTTCAATGGGGATTATCCAGGTGCAATTATTGACAAATAAGCATATTTTGGAGGTGTTTGTTCATATGGATGAAGGCAAAGATGATAAGCAGCTTCATAAAATCACGTATAACAGAACTTATGATCATGCACTCAATGCATTGAAACTTCTTGAAGGAAAAGAAGCCTTGTCTAAAAAAGCTGGAAAGGGTATAAGGCAGGGCCATAAAAATGAAGGAAATATAAAAGAATAAATTTGGGGGAGAAAAATATGACAAAAGAAAAAATTGGGATTGTTGTTTCTGATACTTATGCAGATATCACTGATGCAATGCTAACTGTTGGTAAGAAGCATGCTGAATTTCTAGGCGTAGACGTCGTAAAAGTGATGCATGTGCCAGGTAGTTTTGACATGCCGATTGCGATTAAGCATATGTTAAAAAAACAAGATATTGATGGTATTGTAACACTCGGCGCAGTGATTGAGGGTGACACAGACCATGATACAATTGTAGCCCAGAATGCAGCCAGAAAAATAACTGATTTAAGCGTGGAATATGAAAAGCCCGTTAGTCTAGGTATTTCCGGACCAAAAATGAATAGGATGGAAGCAATGGAACATATAGATAAAATGGCAAAAGCAGCTGTCGAAAGTTGTGTAAAAATGATAAGAAGGTTAAAATGAGATTTGTTTTATAACCTAGTAGAGAATCATGCTTTAGTTAATGCCCCACCTCTCAAAAGAATATTTTTCCTCTTTAAGGAGCTTTTCAATCTTTTTTCTTATCTCTTTATTGTCTTTCTCATTCAGTGGCTCAAACTTATCATAGAATCCTGTGCCTCTATCAGGAAGTTGGACTGCTTCAGGCCAAGGCTGGTATTTTGCACCTTTCGCCCGACCAAAAATGTGTATGTGTAAATCTGGTTTTTCATTCTTTTTGGCTGCCCAATTTCCCAGATCCTCATAATTTATCCTGATAATATCGATACCTCTTCTTTTCAAGCCAAGTTGCATGGCTTCTCCTACAAGCATAGTCAATCTCATGAGTTCAATAGCTTGACTTGCAGATAACTTGGTCCTATCAGAGACAGGGTCTTTCATCAGAATTCGAATGTGGCCACCATCTTCTCTTGTAATGAATGGTTGCTCTCTTGATTCTACAATAAAATTCTTAGTCTCATATATTTGGGCCATATTCGTAAGAGATGAGTTATTTTGTTATCAGTTCTCAGGTTTCATAAACGGAAACAGTATTACATCCCTTATGCTTGGACTATCAGTGAGTACCATTATCAATCTGTCCATTCCGATCCCGACTCCGCTTGTTGGTGGCATTCCGATTTCGAGTGCGTTTATGAAGTCTTCATCCATTGGTTGAGCCTCATCGTCACCTGCGTCCATCATCTTTCTCTGGGCTTCCCAGTTCTCGCGAAGAACTTGAGGATCATTTAGCTCACTATATATGTTGCCGAGTTCCCAACCTGCAAGCATGATTTCGAATCTTTCTACAAACTTTGGATTGTCTGCTTTTTTCTTGGCAAGAGGGCTGGTCTCTGCAGGGAAATCAAGAATCAATGTTGGCTGGTCTATCTTTTCTTCACAGTATTTTTCGAATAAAGATTCTACCAGTTCGCCCCAGTTCATGCTTTTCACGTCGTCAATCATGCTCTTCTCAGCGAAGTCTCTAAGTGCTTCGAGATCCATATCAGATACGTCTTTTTCCAGTTCTTCTTTGATTGCATCAACCATCCTTACTCTCTTCCAAGGTCTCTTGAAATCAATCTCCTTTCCTTGATATATGAGCTTGGTCTTGCCATCATTGACCTTTTTTACGACAAACTCGATCATCTCTTCAACAAAGTCCATATTGTCTTCGTAATTGGCGTATGCCCACATGGTTTCCATCTGTAAGAACTCTGGATTATGGGTCTTGTCAATCCCTTCATTCCTGAAGTCAGGACAGAACTCAAATACTTTTTCGTATCCGCCGACAATGAGTCGCTTTAGATAGAGTTCATCGCTTATTCTCATGTATACTTTCATGTTGAGTGCATTTAGTTGGGATTCGAATGGCCGTGCATTTGTGCCTCCGTAAATAGGCTGGAGTATTGGTGTCTCGACTTCCACAAAATCCCTATTTGTGAGAAACTCTCGCATGGCAGAAATTGTCTTGCTTCGCTTCATGAAGGTCTCCTTGACTTCAGGGTTCATCACAAGGTCCAAATATCTCTGACGATAACGGAGTTCTTGATCTTTTAGACCGTGGAATTTTTCTGGGAGAGGTTTAATTGATTTTGTGAGCATCTGGAATTTCTTGACATAGATGCTGATTTCACCAGTCTTAGTTTTGAACACTTCGCCCTCTACTCCTATGAAGTCTCCGATATCAAATTTTTTCAGAAGCTTGTATTCCTCTTTTCCGATATCATCTGCCCGTAGATATAATTGGATCTTACCAGAGCAATCCATGACGTGGGCAAACGCAGCTTTACCCATGCTTCGCATAGCCATAAGTCTGCCTGCCACCTTTACATTATTCTCGGAATGCTCCTCATTTTTTAGTTTTGAGAATTTTTCCTGCAAGTCTCTTGCATAATGCGTTTTTCTAAACACGCTTGGATACGGATCGATACCCTTTTCTCGGACTTCGGCTAGTTTTCTTTTCCTTTCAGCGACAAGTCTATGCTCATCAGAATCTTTATTGTCTTTTCTAGGTTCCTTTTTATGTTCTTTCTTATGTTCTGACATAATTAATCTCCTCGGAATGGAGATAATACTGGGTGTTTATAAAAGTTTTTGCAGGATTCAACTCTTGATTAAGAAAGTGACAATGGACAATAGTTGTATAAGTTTAGCCTTCCAAGCCTGTCCACGCGTTAGCGTGAATTAATACCTGCCCTTTGGGCAGGGTTTTGTCAGGGCGTAGCCCTGGTCTAACCCTGGCTCTGTAAGAGCCAGGTATTACTGCTCGACGTTGTCGAGTCTGGCTTGGAGGGTCTGCAAACTAATGCTATTAAAATCAACAACTTCGCCCTAAAGGACGAAGTATGAAAATAACAAAAAATGTGAGTTAATCAAGCGAAGTTGTTGCTTCAAAAAAAGGATACTTTATCCTCGCTGTAAACAACGAGGTATTCTTTTTTTGTAATAAAAATTGAATAAAAAATTCAACAAAGCATATAGAACCTAATCGTCATCCTTCTCAGCTGTGAAATCACCAAAGTCCTTGCAATGCTGTTTGCAATCCACCTGGTTCTTGTTGTCATAGTTGATGTTCAGAGGAAGCACAAAGTCCTTGGCAGTTCCGATGATTATATTCATCTCAACTTCTTTGACTTTTGGGTTTCCTCGCAAGTGATGATTGACAATTCCCTCGAGTCTTTGTAAGTTGGTTGCCATGAAGAACAGGCAAAGATTGTGTTTTCCAGAACTGATGAGCGCATTGATAAAGAACGGGCAGTCCTTGAAATCATCAATCACAGCATTGGTATCAGTCGTGTTTACATCAACTTTTGCCAGGTTCAAGTCAACAGTCTTGAAGTTCACACCATTAATAATGTGGAGTATTCCCTTCTCATGAAGCTTCTTGATCCTTGCACCCACAGACGGTTGGGACAGCTTAATCTTCTTTGCAATCTCGCCTTGAGATATATTAGGGTCGTTCTGGAGCATTGCTAGGATGGTTGTATCCCTATCATCCAGTCCGAGTTTTCTGTTGAAGTCTATTTTCTCTTTGAATTCTTCGATTTCAGTATATAGGTTTTCTTTGGTCATATGGATCACCTCCGAGATGTCATCCAATAAGTTTTATTTTTTAATATTGTGTTTATTAAATTGCGAATATTGTAACCATTTATGTGTGAATAAAATATAGGTTGTTTGATTATACAATATTTGTTATCTTGGTTCTTTTTTAAAGTTTTCCCTTTCTGATATAAAAAACAATATATGTGGGCCTATAATTGAAAGCGGGAAGGTTTATATATGTTTCAGCCAGATTATGGTGTATATGAAAAGTGTTCTAGGAAAGTGCGCACCCACACCCTACCCACGCTTGTTCCCTCGGGTGCGCCTGATTCCTATAGAACAAGCAAACAAAATGATAAGCAAACAAAACACAATCAAACAAAATAAATCATGTGGAGGTGGTACTAATGACTGAAACAAAAGAAGTTGAATGTAGCAACGGAAGATGCTTTGAAGCGAATGGAATCCGAAGAAAGGTGACAAAAGATCTAGACCTGAACAACATCGTGGATTATATCGAATATGATCTCATTGTAAAAGATCTTTAGGAGCCAAAATGTATCAACAATTTAGCGTAGCAAGACTCATGTCACAGGATCATGAAAGAATACTTGGCCTATTCAAGGAATTCAAAAGAGAAAAGAAAAAAGAAGGTTCCAATGCTAGGCATATATTCAAATCATTCATGACAGAGCTCCAGACTCATTTCAGAGCAGAAGAACGAGTGTGTCATCTATTGCGCAAGCATGATAAGTACAGTAATCTCATGGTACTCGCATCAATGCTTGACAAGGAGCATACAATGCTTATACGCCAAGCCCAAGATATACATGCACAACTCGGCAAGAACCAGAAATTTATAGACACTTCAGATCTCTATGAGTTACTGACTAGACATGCAGACACTGAAGACAGATATCTCTATCCTGAATTTGATGCTCAGATGACTCGCTCTGAGAAGAATTGGTTGCGTCAACAATTAAAGCAAGAACGAAGATAGTGATAATTAAACATATGCTCAGCGGAGGTGTCAAAATGAAAAAAGTAAAAGTGTATTCGACCCCGACCTGCCATTGGTGTCACAAGACCAAGGCATTCTTGACAGAGAAAGGAATAGAGTTCCTGGATGTTAATTTAGCCAGTGATCCTGCTGCGATGAATGAGGTTATCTCAAAGACAGGCCAGATGGGAGTACCTGTTATAGAGATTGATGGAACAATAATAATTGGATTTAACCAGAGCGCAATCGAAGGGGCACTCGCATAAGAAACACACAAACAAGGAGGCAAAAATGAAACCAACAATACAAAAAGCATTAAACAAGCAGATAAACGAAGAGATGGAATCATCATACCTATACTTGAGTATGGCAGCATACTTTGAAGACCAGAACCTGGCAGGTATGGCCCAATGGATGAAGGCCCAGAGCATTGAGGAAGTCAACCATGCAATGCAGCTCTACACATACATTGTCGACCGCGGTGGAAAGGTTGAGCTCCAGGCCATAAAGGCCCCTCAATTGTCTTGGAAGAGTCCACTTGATGCATTCAATGGGACATATACTCATGAGAAACACATAACAAAATGTATCCATGACCTGATGGATTTGGCAACAAAGGAAAAGGATCATGCGAGCACTGCAATGCTACAATGGTTTGTGACAGAACAGGTTGAGGAAGAGGCGTCTACGAGTGAGATTGTCGAGAAATTGAAACTGATAGATAGTGCACCTGGTGGAATCTATATGATTGACAAGGAATTGGCCTCAAGGCCCATGCCTCAACTGCAGCTAGCACCTGCCGAATGACAATAGAATTTGCAATGGGAAGATTTTTAAATAATTAAGATTGAAATAGGATAACATGAGTCTAGCAGACTATTTTCCGGGTGCAAGAGGATTTCTAGAGGGTAAAATATTAGGGATTCAATTCCAAGAGTATATTACTGCTCTTATTGTATTCTTGATAGCCCTTTTGGTGCTTAGACTTTTCAAATATCTTATCCTGCAAAAGCTTCATAATCTTGCCAAGAAGACAAAGACCAAGATCGATGACATATTAATTGAATCAGTGAAAGATATTGGCTGGATATTCTACATAATGCTGTCAATATATACTGGTCTTTTCTTTATTGGTATCCCAAATATTGTGACAAGGATATTTGAATATATCCTGCTTGTTGTATTGGTGTACTACGCAGTCAAGTTCATCATTGCCATTATTGAACATAGTGCTGAATCATATGTCGAGAAGAAAAAGTCAGAGAATCTTGGCAAATCTGCAATGCATCTAATAACTACCTTTGCAAAATGGATAATCTGGGTTATTGCAGGCATATTGGTATTGAGTCATTTTGGCGTAGACATAGCGCCATTGATTGCTGGCCTCGGAATAGGTGGTATTGCAATTGCTTTTGCTCTTCAAGGTGTTCTCTCGGATATCTTTGCAAGCATATCTATTGCCCTTGATAAACCATTTGAGGTGGGAGACTATATAGTATGCGGAGCCGACAGCGGTACTGTTGAGAAGGTTGGTATCAAGAGTTCAAGGATAAGAACCCTTCAAGGCCAAGAACTCATCATGAGCAACAAAGAATTGACAGAGGCAAGAGTCAATAACTATAAGCGAATGGAAAACAGAAGGATTGTCTTTTCAGTTGGGGTGACATATGATACACCTCATGCAAAACTTAAGAAAATCCCTGTGATTGTCAAGGCAATTTTCAAGAAAGTTAGGAGTACAAAGCTAGACAGGATACACTTCAAGGAATTTGCAGATTCTAGCTTAAACTTTGAGATTGTTTACTATGTTGATGATAGGGATTATGCTAAATACATGGACAAGCAACAGGAGATAAACCTTGCAATTGTCCAAGCATTCCAGAAAGAAAAGATAGAGATGGCATTTCCGACAAGGACAGTTCATATGGCCAATGCAAAACCTGTGCGAAGCAAACGAAAATAAATGTTTGATGCATATTCTTTAAATTATTACATCATCTTAAGATGACCTAGAATCTTATCAAGTTTCTCTTCAGGTGCAGGACCCACACCCAGACAAGTCAATGTTCCTGGGGAGACCACAGTATGACCTGCATCCACGATTGTGCATGTCACAATATTCTCATCCTGAAGCTTGCTCTCATACAGAAGGAGTTCTTTCTCATCCTTTACTTTCAGAACAACCTTTTTCATGCCCTGATCCTTCCACTTCTTGACAAGCTTCTTATTGGATGCAAATACTGCATCGATTACAGCATGTCCCACTTGAGCTGCAAGCTTGCCCTTTGGAAGCTTAAGATCATCTCGTACAAGGATTATTTGTTTGAGTTCTGTTCCCATGAAGGTATCGTTGACCAAAGTAGTATAAATATGTTTTGGATGTGTCCCGCCCTATCTTTGTATTTTTGGGCGTGAAGCGAACACAAATTCCTGTCTATTAGACAGACCTCCAAAAACTTTATAAACAACCTTTATGAGAATAATAAACAATGAAAAAAGAGGGGAAGGTTTTCATTGCAGGACTATTAGTATTCTTATTCATATTCTCAATTGCAATATTCTTTGCAATGGCTGCAAATGATGGGGCTGAATCAACAGATATTATTGCCACCATAAGAACAGAAGGGTGTGATGCTGATGGCATCTGTTATGTAAAGACAGGTGATAACACTATATTATTTGATGTTCCGTCCTCAGTTTCTGAAAAACAGATTCTTTTCAACTTACCTGCACTCACAATCACAAAGAAAGTCAAGGAATGTGGCCAAGGATTGTGTATTGGAGAGGCAAGACTATCTTGTCAGAGCGGAAGCCAGATTGCAATTAACATTGTTGACACTCCAAGCTTCAAATCAAAGGATGATCTTGGAAACAAGATCAAAAACGAGCCTACCAAATTTAGATGTGACAATGACCCTCCAGTTTTTTTGATGAATGGAAACGATCCCCAGGTGAGTATACAATCAGGTTCAGGAGATCCATTCTTCAAGAGCGGAGACACTATAATCATCAGGGCAAATGTCACAGATGAGGTCTCGCCAATAAATGCAAAGGCAGATTTCACAGAGCTTGAAGGTCCTGAGGATCTTGAAGGCACATGTGTCTTTAGGGTTGATCATTATGAATGTGAGATCACACATGTTGCACCTGAAGGGCCACTCAATGATAAATCAGTCATTGCGACTTTTTCAGATTATGCAGGAAACTCAATTTCACATACATTTGAAGGTATTGATGTTCTTAAGGTAGAAAATTTGGAAATCGATGCATGGAGACTCAGAAATGCAATGCCTCAACCAAGTTCACTCAATCTCAATCTGATAAAATACTATCCAAAAAAAGTATTTGTTTCATTTAGCCTTGCTAGAAAGACCGGAAGATATGATATTATCAAAGCAGAGACAGAAGGATGCCATATGGTAGAACAACCAGGAATTGGTATGAATGCTGACGAAGTTGTATTGGATTTCAAACCCAAAAGCAGGAGAGGATCCTTTGGAATATCTTTGTCACAAAGACATTTCCCGACTGATGTCACACCACAATTCAACTGTTCACTCATAATTACAAACAAGAAAGGAAGCACCATAATCGGAACTCCTGAAAGAGAATACGCTGTCTTTACAATGAACACTTATGAGACAGAATTACCTACAGATGTATTGAATGCAGAGAGACAAAAGATATACGATGATATTGAGAAAGATAGAGTTAAGATAGATCAAACCATGCAGACATTCAAGGCAGCACAAGCAATATGTGGAATACTTGCAGGTGGTGATGGAACTTCAGGCATTATGCAGGGAATGTTCTGGACCCCTGTTGTGGGTGAGGGCCTTAGAAGAGGTGGAAAAAGATTAGGTGGTGCAATGGATAAGATACGTGAAGTACCTTTGGTAAAACCTTTATGTGATATGGTGCTTTGCCAATCTAAATACCAAACACTTGTTACAGATACACTGAACAGTCTTCCAGTTGCAAGCCAGATGAATGATCTTGCAACAGGTATCTCAGGCAGTCCAGCTTCAGGTGTTGATCCATATGACAGTATTTTGATGGCTGCAATCACTGCATGTGGACCTGCTTACTATTACAATCTCCAGAAAATAAACCAGCTTGACTGCGAGTATTTCAGATGTGTACGAGATGATACTGCCAGTGGCTTTCCAATTGAGGCCTGTGGTGCTTCAAGAGCATACATGACTTGTAAGTACACAATGGGTGGATGGACAAAACTCATCCCAGGAATTGGACCACTATATAATGCTGTGCGTGATGTGTTCAATGTCTTGCGAAATCCGGTCGGTGCTATTACAATGGGCTTGTCTTTGCTCTGTAGAGTGAGAAGCCACCTTCCAGCTCCAGTGGATGCTACCTGTGGTGTAACAGAACAGATTCAGAAGATGAATAATGACATCGAGACAGTCAGAACAATGATCCAACGGTTCCGAGAGATGAGGGAAAATGCACCATCAGACAGATGTGCAGAAATAATGGAAAGTGGTGCTTTGCCAGAATCAGATGATCCAAATCCAATAGACAATCCAGGTATCTTTACAGACCATGTGGTTTGTGGCGAGACAGGATATTGCTTTATCAGGCACGATGATGGACGTGTGTTTGCAACTGATAGGGACAATAATTGGTATGAGGTTGATGAGACCAATGACTTGTACAGGCTTGAATCAACAAGCGATAATCATATGCAACTCTATGGTCAGAGAACTGGTGCTGAAGAGGATGCAGATGAACCTGTAGCCTGGCTCAATCCCGAGGATGGAAATCCAATGACAGATGTTGAATCATACAAGAAAGAAGCAGACAAATGGAAAACAGAAGCTGAAAGGGATGAAGCAGAATTTGCCAATGCAGACGCTGCATGGCAGCGTGCAAGAGAGGAAGCAGGAACAGATTATGATGCAGATGCACTTGATGAAGCAAGAACATTAGAGGAGAATTATTTGGCATTTAGAGCTTCTGAAGATATTTTTGTTGATGATCTGTCATATACACCATATACATTTGAGGATTGTATGAAAATCAAGGATTTGATTCTGAAGAGGAATTCAATACTGCATACGAAGAAGCCCAATTAACAATTGAGACCCAAGAACCATTAGAAGAAGTACACAATGAACGAGAAGAAGCAAAAAAGGAACGTGATGAGAGCAAGAAAGCTGCAGAAGAGACTGCAGAAGACCTTGAAGTCATGAAATATATGAATGAGAATACTGCAAGGATCATGGCTGCAAGAAGAGATTATGATAGTCAAGCATTAAGTGATGCATTCAATGGAAATGTCCCCCAAAGCTTTAGGAATATCCAGCGAGAATTATCTCAAGCAGAAGAAGCAGAAAGGAATTATCGAACTGCAGAAACTAATTACAATAATTGTCGAGAAAGGGATGAACCTGAAGGATGCAATGCTGGCGAACTCAGGACAGAGATGAACACCAAAAAAGGCAAATGGAATAGAGAAAAGGATGATGTTGAAGATGCTATGGATTCAGAAGAGTCAAGACAATTCATGGAGCAACATGATGTTGGTTGGACCTCTTGGACAAGAGGTATGCAGAATGCGAGAAGGATTGGTACTATGACTACATGGGTCTATCCATCACAGGACTTTGGTTGGTACTCTGCTTGGTTTGATGATATCCTGGGAAGTGATGTAATGAATTATGATCAACAGATCGAGGACGAATTGTGCATGGCAGATGTAGAAGATGTGCCAAGTACAGGTGGTGTTCTATTCGTAGAATCAGGTGGAAGTGTCAGGGCCGCAGCCCATATTGAGGGACATAGGGATGGTCCAAATGCAGACAATACATATTCGTATAAGATAACTGGTGCTGTTGTTCCAGCAATACCAAATCCATATGGAGATGGATTCAACTTCCAGGTCATTGTTAGAAATCCAGGACAGCAACTTGTGAACAAGACCAAGATTGTAGAATCAACTCCAGGCGGAGAACAACAGGATGGTTATGAATTATTTGCAAAGAGTCGTGAGTACACGAATAAGCCAATACTTTTCCAATCAACAACAAAATACACAGAAGTGTGCATAAGATTTGAAGGAAGTTGGGAAGATTATTTCGGAACCAACAACCTAGATGATTTTGACAGCATGCTCTGTAACAGGATTGAGTTTGTAGAATGAAAAACGGAATGAAAAAAGGACAAGTGACAATATTTGTAATCTTAGGACTTATCATAGTTATACTTGTAGGCCTTGCCCTATTCCTAAAGAACAGTGTTACAACACCAGAAGATAAACCAATCACAGTCGATAAAGAACTCGAACCATTAAAAGAGTACATTGAAGAATGTATGTACCTCACTGCCAAAGATGCAATAATCCAAATCGGATTGAGTGGAGGATATGTTGATCCGATTAGAGCAGATGTAGTTCCAATTCAAGGAAGATATACAGAAGGTCCGGGAATACTGTTCCCTCCACCAATACACGGAGAGACCTTTGATCCTGAAACTGCAGATATTGTTCCATACTGGTGGTATTATGATTCAGGCAACAATGCCAAGACAAATAGGCCAAGTCTTAATTACGGCCCATTAAGTATTGAGACCCAGCTCAATGAATATATCAGAGACAATCTCGATGAGTGCTTTGACTTCTTGCCTTGGGAACAAAAAGGATATGAGATCAAACCCAAGGGAAACAAGGTTGTCAAGACTACAATTGCAGAAAGGAATGTCCAGGTGGATCTTGATTATGAGATAAGCGTGACCTTAGATGGTAGCGAACTCAAGATGGAGCGCTACAGGACCGAGGTTGATGTCAAACTAAAGAATGCATACACTCTTGCAACTAGGATATTTGAGACAATTGTTGACCCAGAAGCACCATATCTTGAAAGATTGACCTTAAATGTCATTGGACCTTATGCAATGACAGAGAACTCAGAATTTCCACCATTAATGGAAGTTGTAAAGACAGGACGCCAAAGACCAAAGATATGGATTGAACCACAGGTTCAGACCAAAATGGAAGAACTACTCCAAGACTATGTTCCTCTAGTTCACCTCCAGGGTGCAAGAGACAATATAGTGCCAATCATAATCAACAAAGATCCTACATTGCAGAATTTCTTCTTGAACTTCATAATGCCAATAGATAAGGAAGGGATATCTGATTTCCATTCATATTATGTTGACTTCCTATACCTTTCAGGTAATAATGGTTGGCCAATGCACCTAAAGATAAATGATGGTGGTGCACTCATGGGAGACACAATATTTGAAATCAATTTCCCGATGCACATGGCAATCACAAAATATTCTTTCAAGTATGATATAAGCTATCCAGTTCTGATTAGGATTCATGAAGATGATGCGTTTATGGGAGAAGGATACACTTTCCAGATGGCATACGAAGTCAATATCAGAAGATCAAAGCCACTTGTTGGTGATTTCTCAATGATTGAAGTGGATACTGGTGGAACTAGCCTTTTCTGTGATGAGGAACAGAAAAAGACAGGATTTATCACTGTAAAAACAAAGGATGCTGTTTCAGGACAACCACTGGCTGATGTTGACCTTAAGTTTGATTGCTTGGCAGAAGCCTGCAGTATGGGAACAACGCAACTATCTGGTGGAGATGCAATTTGGAGCGGCAAGTTTCCAATATGTTGGGGAGGACAACTTGTTCCTACACTTGAGGATTATTTCGGAAAATCACAACCTGTCAGTACAGTGATTGATGAACCTGGTGAAGTCACACTTGAGTTAGAGGAGTTTAAGGAAATAAGATTAGAAGTAAGGAAGAAAGAGATTGGTTCTAACTGGGTGTTTTTACCAGATGTACAAGATGTCCCCTTGGATACAGATGAGAGTGCAATGGTTATCTTGAAGAGAGTGCCAGACGGTGCTGAGAGCATACATCATGCAGTAGGCTCAGCTCTATGGAACTGGACAACTCCAGAAACAGTAAGAGATAACTTAACTCTTGTAAGTGGCAAATATACCATCCAAGCATATATCTACAAAGGCGCAGGTGATGGATTTTATACTGAACCAAAAGAATTATGCCTGGCAGCAGGTGACTGTGGTGGAGACCATAAAGTAACTCTTAACATGAGTATGATTGGAAACCTTGACCTTCTTGAGAATGAGACCATTGAGATAACAGTCGAAGATCTCCAGAAAGACAAGATTATAATCTATATCCCCTCAGTGAATTGGGATGATCTTAACTATATTACAGACCTTGAGGTCATGGCTGACCTGAAACCAAAGTATTATAGTTATCTGGATGCTCTGAAACCTAAGTTTGAATGAGAATCTCTTTTAATAGCAAAATTTAAATACTATCCATTCTCATTGTTATTCTATGGCAGATAAAGGAGAGGCAGACAAAGAAGAAAATCTAATATCTTTGATGAATAAGTATGATGGGACTACTCATCAGGATACAGGCAAGAAGGATATGGCTGCTGATAAGGACAGATTCAAGAGTTTCATGCATGCTGATCATCAGCGAAGCATTAGAAAACATTCAACTGACTTGATGAGGGACCTATACAATTCCTCATTTGACTCACTTAAGAAAGGGTTCGGTGAAAATGGTGATAGAAAATTAGGTAAGGATGATAAGGAAGCTCTCCAAAAAGTTCTCTTAGAACAGTATCTTGAAAAATTCTACAAAGCTTTCATGCCAGGTGTGCTAAAAGATCTTGAAGGTACAACAGAAGAGAAATTCGAATTCCTTGCAGCAAAATATGATAGATTCTTGGGAGTTGGAACTCAAAATGGTCCTGAGATAGGAATACAAGGAATTCTAGATTCGGCAATTGACGGTGAACATTATACTCTTGGAAATCTTATGGATCATCTTGAGGCGGTAACAACTGCAGGAACAAGAGGAAGCCATTTGGATGCACTTATAGGTAAGATCAATTTCAAAAAATTCAATCATTATCTTGGTCAACATATGGAAGAAGATGCCTTGCATCAGGATATACTTACTGATCTTGAAAAGATTGCAAAGGATTATAAGATGCCTGGTTTGTCAGTGAAAGGCAAAAACGCGTTCAAACAAGCAGGTGCAGGAAAGCTTATGGGTGCGTTTTCTGAGGTTTATCATGGTCAGAGGGAATCCCAGATAAAGTATCTTAGAACTTCAGGATATGATACTGCTCCTCCGAAAGAGCCAGCAAAAGCTCCAGAATAGTCGTTCTATCTTAGTCTTCTACTCAATAGTTCTGTGATTTATTTATCATAGTTATTCCAATATCTTTATAAAGCCACATCCTCCACCGAGTAGTATTATTACTCGATAAATTAATGAAGTAAATCCAAGAAACGAGGACTCTAAAAATGACCAAGAAAAGACGTCAAGCCCCACCTAAAAAAGCAAAAACACATGCTAAGCATACTCCAAAAATTACTACAGGAAAACCTGTTCAGTTAGCTCCTGGAAAACCCACTCAACCAATTCCAACAAATCAGCCTGTTCAACCACTACCATTGCAGCCAGGAATGCAGAATCTTCCAGAAGATGCTAAAAAAAGACTGGATCTGATCAAGAAGAAGCTTGACACATTCAAAGATAGGGTCATGGAGAAGTTTGACAAGTATATAATGGGTGTAGCTTTACTTCCACCAAGCAAGGATCCGACTCAAAAGGATCAAATCAATGTATTGGTGCTTGTGGATGATTCTGATTCTAAGAAGATGGCCAAATATGAGCTTCGTGACAAGCTCTCAAAGATAATCACTTCGATTGCAAAAGAGGTTGATAAGAATATGGTTCCTGACACAGTTATCTTAACTGAGTTGTGGCAGTCATGTTTTGACGGTAAGTATGAGCTTTTGCAGATGATCGCAAGCAGCGCTCCTGTCTTTGATAAAGGAATGCTTGCAGCAATCAAGATAAGTGAAGTTCACAAGTCAATGGTTCTTAAGAAGTTTGAGAAATATATTGTCACATATGTTCTAGCTGGAAGTCTGGTCCAGGGAAAAGCAACTCCTAAATCAGACATCGACGTGTTCATTGTTATTGACGATACTGATGTCAAGAAGATGACAAGGGCTGAACTTAAGGATAAGCTCCGTGCAATAATTATCGGAATGGGAATCGATGCTGGAAAGATAACTGGAGTTGAAAACAAGATAAACATCCAGGTCTACATATTGACAGACTTCTGGGACAACATAAAGGAAGCAAATCCAATCATCTTCACATTCTTGCGTGATGGAATACCGTTCTATGACAGGGGAGTATTCATGCCATGGAAACAGCTCTTGAAGATGGGAAAGATTAAACCTAGTCCTGAGGCTATCGATATGTTCATGCATACTGGTGACCAGATGATTGAGCGGGTCAAGTTCAGGATAAGGGAACTTGGTATGGAAGATCTTTTCTATTCCATACTCACGCCAAGCCAGGCAGCTCTTATGATGTATGGAGTGCCTCCACCAACACCAAAGGAAACCCCCGAGGTTATCGAGGAAATCTTTGTAAAAAAAGAAAAGATGCTTGAACCAGAGTATGTCAAGATACTAAAGGACGAGATCCAGCTCAGAAAGGATCTCGAGCATGGAGACAAGAAGGTTCTGACAGGAAAAGAGCTTGATGTATATCTTAAGAATGCAGAAAAATATCTGAAACGATTGAAACAATTATTCACTCAGATTGAGAAGAAGAAAGAGCAAGAATCAATTGTGCATACGTATGACCACACAATTTCAATACTGCGAGATATCTTAAGAATTGAAGGTCTGCTTGATAAAACAGAAGACAAGGATCAAATAGATGCATTTAATACAGAGCTTGTAAAGAAAGGAAAAGTCCCAAGCAAGTTCGCCAGGATGTTGAAAGAGATAGTCAAAGCCAAAGCAGATTATGATGCTGGAAAACTAAATAAGGTTGAGATCAAGAATGTCAATAAGCAAGGAAGAGAATTGATTAAATTCCTGATTGAGTATGTCCAGAGAAAAAGAGGGCGTGACCTTGAGCGTGCAAAGATTCGAGTTAGGCATGGCAAACGTTTTGGCGAGGTTATTATATTAGGAGATGATGCATATATTATCCATGATATAGATCATGAAGAAAAAGAGATAACTAAGGCCAAAGTAGCAGATGACGGATCATTATTTGATTTGAAAAGCTCAAACATGGAAGAATTCGAGCATGCTTTGACTAGACTCGACATCATGCCTCAAGTATTTGTCAAAGAGAAGATCTTTGAGCATCTGAAAGGTATCTTTGGAAAGGATGTAGAGATATTGATAAATTACTAATTGTCAAAATTAGGATTTGCTCATTTCAATCTCTTTTCCATATATTTCCTCTCTTCTTTGCTTGAGAATATCTCAGCCATCTTACGATTTGTTGGTGTCATCTTCTGAATTCTCTGCTTCCTTTTTCGAAGAGCATGAGCGTGTCTGATTGGCCGGGGTATACTTATGCTCCCGAACTGCTTAAGTCTCATCTCACCAAGAATCGTGATTGCGTACAAGAAGATTCCAATAGAGAATAAGACGTCAAATGTGATTATTATCTTAGTCAATGGTTGTGTGGGAACAAGGTCTCCATACCCAATTGTGGTCATGGTTGTACCAGAAAAATAAAACGAGTCAATCCAGCCCCATCTTTCTGTGAAATGAAATACAACAGTATTTGCAAGAAGTATGAATACAATGAATAAGAATGCACTTTTCAGTTTTCGTTTGTCATCCATGTAATCGGTTCTACTTGTTGAAATATATAAATCTATTGCTAGAATATTCTATGCATAATGAGTTTGTTGTTGCCAAGATAATCTCAAAAACATTTATAAAGCACCAATTCCAGAATCAACCTATGCATCCAAAACACAAGCTATTAGGTGGGCTTGGAATTATTGCAATATTTGCCATTTTTATATTCATATTCTTTGTAATCATAGGAGACAAACCAGAGGTTCCTGCAGAGCCAGTGGTGGAACCTAGAGACACGGGAGAGACACCACAATCAAATCTGCCTCCAATGCCTCCAGAAGAATTTGTCAATGAAACTGTCAATGAGACTGTCAATGAAACAAATGAGACGGAATTTCCAGACCATAATGATCCTGAAATACTGGAACAAGATGATCCCTCCAGCCAAATGAATCAACCAGCTCCTGAATCCTCAGCATATGGCGACGATGGTTGTTTTCTCTTGAACCAAAACTATATTGATCAACAGGATGAATATGTGGTCTTTGAAGAAGGATGTATTGATCTGACAGAGGATGTGCGAATCAAGAATGCAATTGCACTAAACAATGAAGTACTCTTTGATTGCAAAGGTTACACAGTCAACGGGGCAGAAGGGAGGACAGGAATGCGACTGGATGATTCAGCTCTTGCAAAGAATTGCATTGTCAAAGGGGCATTGAATGGGTATGAGTTATATGGGACCTCAGGAGTTCTTGATAGTATTTCACAGGATAGCAATTATTATGGTTTTCTGATATCTGATTCTGCTAATGCTACCAACTGCACAGCAAGAGGCAGCAGTGTCCATGGATTTCATCAATCAAAGTATGGAAAATCATATAGATGCACTGCTATGAACAATGAAGTGGCTAGGACAACAATGGGATTCTATCTTGAAGGGGACAGTGAGGCGTATCAGGTGTATTCAAATTCAAACAGTATCGGTGCGTACCTCTCAGCAGAGAACACAACCCTGCGTGGAGGAGGGCATGTGTGTAATAATCCAGAAGGTGACATTATCATTTCTGAAGGCTATGTTGTAGGAAGATATGAGACCAGTCAACAGATCGTGGATTGTCCAATGTGCATTGCAATTGTTGTGAATTGCCCGGGTCAACAGCCAGATTCTTAAGCAAAAAATATTTATACCTGCATCCAGTAGCTTGTTTCTGATGTATGATCCAAAAAAAGCGCACTACATTGTGGTCACTGGTATTATAATAAAAGACGGCAAATACCTGATTGCCAAACGCGCTCCGACTGAAAAAGCCTTTCCAAACATGTGGACGGTTCCTGGTGGCAAGTTAGAGACTGATGATTATCAGAACAAGGGAACAGATACTTCTGAGCATTGGTATAATATCTTTGAAAACCTACTTCGACGCGAGGTTATGGAAGAAGTGGCTCTTAGCGTCAAGAACATACGCTACTTGACAAGCCTTGCATTCATCCGTTTTGACAAGATTCCATCAATCGTAGTAAGTTTGTATGCTGATTATGATGCGGGAGAGGTCAAACTATGCAAGGATCTCACAGAGTACAAGTGGGTAACCCTAAAACAAGCCAAAGAATATGAATTGATTGAAGGCATATACGAAGAATTGGAAATGTTAGATAAAGTTCTAAAAGGGGAAGTTGTAGGTGAATGGGAGAAGAATTGATTAAGGATATGTAGCAACAAATTTTATATTCCTCTTGCTTTTCACTCTTTTCATGAACCAGTGCGTACGCTGTAGGGGAAGACGCCCCAAGGAATTCTGTGGTAAAGACTATTGTCCACTTCTTGCAGCTGTAAATAAGACCAAAAATCAATCCTTTGACTTGAAACAAGACTTCTTTGGAAAAAGCCCGAATGTGTTTGTTGGTATGCATAATTATCCGAATGTGAGTGCAGGAATTATCGGATCTGAGTTTGCAACCGAGAAACATGATAATCCAAGATTGTGGGCAAAAGAGGATTATGATATTGAAAATGTTCTCAATCTTCGAACAAGTTTGGTTAACTCTAGGTTCAAGACCAATGTCAAGAGCTTTAACACAAGACTAAATGATATATCCAAAGAGATAAGCATGGCATCAAAGCCTGTGGAGATGGAAGTCAACCTGGAAAAGAAACCGAATGTGGGATTAAAACTATCAAACTGGACTGCGCCAACAGGTCCAAGCGTTGCATTGAAAAAAGCAAGGATTACTGCCAATCCAAAAATTCCTTTGCTCATTGATAAGACTGTGGATGATTCTGATCTCAAGTCAGGTGATGCAATAAAAAACCTCTACAAACGAAACATTGATGAGAATCAACTCACTAAATTAATCTCTGTAGGCAACCTGGGTCTCAAAACACAAAGGAGAATGGTCCCGACTCGTTGGAGTATCACTGCAGTTGATGATACGTTAGGAAAAGACATGATAAAAACCATAAAGGATCATGATTCTTGTGATTATCAAGCATTCTTTGGAGGATACCTTGGTAATTATTACCTGATTCTATTATTTCCTGATGTATGGAGCTATGAACTCTTTGAGACCTACATGCCAAAGACTGCATGGCAGAACGTGGACTTTGACACCATGACAGATTATGAAGGATACGCTGGAAGACGCGAGTATGCAGATGAGACTGCAGGAGGTTATTATGCTGCACGACTTGCAATCCTAGAACAACTTAAGTGCATGAAAAGACAGGCAAGTGTTCTTGCCCTGCGTTTTATCACAGAAGAATATTATGCGCCTCTTGGTGTATGGGTTGTGAGAAGTGCAAGTAGGAAAGCAATGGCGGGAAATCCCACAATGTTCGAATCCAAAAAAGAAATGTTGGATTACTCAAGAAAAATTGTAAAGAAAAGGTTCGGATTTGATCTGGATAGACTCATCACAAGAAGTATTCTTCTAAAACAGATGAGGGAGCAGAAGAAATTGGGTAACTACTTCTGAATATCTACTGAACCAGTCCAATTACTTGTGCAGCAGTGATTGCTTCAGTCTTAACAGCATATCTTCCATTCATCCTGAACACTTTTGCGCTTAACTCGCCATAACCTGCCTCATCATTGATATGTGCCATGAACATTTGCCTTCTCTTCGCAGGCAATCCTTGATCATATTCAATACCAAGACCTTGTCTGAAAAGTTTGTCCAGATCACGGGCAAGCTGTACAATATTCTTAGGATGCTTGTGTGCTTGATCGTATTTGAAAAACCTATCTTGCCAATAATCTCTTTCGTCTTTTAAATCCTGATTTTCTGGATCAAGATCTAATCTTGCTTGCGCAACTGGTAATGAATCCCTGGCAGCTGCTCTTCGCTCACGAATTAATTGTTGCATACTCCAATCATAACTACGTGCCTTGAGAGATTCATCCTCAAGATCTCCTACAAAACCTTCTCCTGCGTTGTATGATACTGCACTTCTGTATGCTGTTCCAAATAATTTAATTGCTCTACTGAATAGGTGGGCTGTGACATCCATGTTTGGTCCATATTGGTCCATTTCCTCAAGTGTATACTTTTTTGTTTCTCCAGTTCTGGTTATCTTATCATTTTCTACATCTTCATTCCATTGAGCAAGACCCCATCTAGTAATTTGTCCAGGTCCTCTTGCTCCAGTTGGAGAACGAAAAACCAGTTCTTCTCCATTCTCATAAATGCCATGTCGTAGTTTCTCTTCCAATGCACTTTCCCATATTAATAATGCCATAAAAGTTGCTTTGTTAATTTGATATGTATCTGCATATTCTTCGCCTAGTCTAAAGAAAATTGGATCTGCTTGCCACAATGATATATAATTGGCCATCCTATCTTGTTCATGAAGATATTCTTCTCTTTGTTTATCTGTCATCTTGGTTATATCCTTGCCATCATCAATCTGAAACTCAGCAGGATTTTGGTCCATCATAGTATAGAATACTGGGTGCGCTTCTTTTTCAAGTCTGATCTTCTCCTCCCTTGCAGCTTTTTCAGCCTCTGCTTTTGCAATTATTGCATCAAGTTCAGCTTCCTCCCCCATATTAGTCGTTTCTGGCCTTAATGAAATCCCTGCTGATGCTAATATTGCTGCTCCAAGGCCTGTAGCGCCGTATCTTAAGAAATCTCGTCTAGATACTGGTTTTGGCTCATTTCTAGCCTGGAATTGTGGAGCATAATCTAGTCTTGGCCTCAGTCTACTGTCTGAGTTTAGTCCAATTGGCATTCCTTGACGTGTTTTATTATCCATAAATACCCCCGAACTTCCTTATTATGTGATTTATACTTTATAAATGTTTCGTTGTTTTACTACTGTGGAGTGCTAAATAACCTTTAAATGTATGTGAATCAGGGAAAACTATTTATAAAGGGTATCTAACCCCAGTGACAAAAAATGAGATATAAATACCAAACCCTATTCAGCGAAATTGGTGAAAAAGGCCAAAAAGAGCTTGAAAAGAAGACTGTGACAATTGTAGGTGTAGGAGGCGTAGGATCAGCAGTAGCCATGTTTCTAGCCAGAAGTGGAGTCAATCTGCGGCTTGTGGACAAGGACCGTGTCTATGAAGACGAACTCCAACGGCAAGCAATATACACAGAGGATCAGATCAATAAATTCA
>JAHJEM010000003.1 GCA_018825425.1 Nanobdellota archaeon
ATTATCCATTGAGGCAGAAGTATTCAAGAGTATCTATCATAACCAATTAGTTTTTTTTTATTTTTTTTATTACAAAAAAAGAATACCTCGTCGTTTACAGCGAAGATAAAGTATCTTTTTTTGAAGCAACAACCTCGCTTGCATGTTAACTCACATTTTTGGTTATTTTCATACTTTGTCCTTTAGGGCGAAGTTGTTGATTTTTTTCACTAAAAATATATAAATGACAGAAAATAATGGAGGAATGACTCACAATCAAAACAGGATATACTGATCATACGAGGTGTTAATCATGAAAAAGGCAATATATATCATCGTTTTTTTACTTATGGTAGGAAGCGTCTTAGCTACAAGTAGTTATGAATCAGATTCAAGCTCAGGAGGCGGTGGAGGCGGCAGTCCAACCATATTCAAAGGAGCTTCATCTGGAGGTGAATCAGATTCTACCACTGATATGTACATTGTGAGCAATTTCAAGATTAAATTAACACCATATACTCTTTATGTTGATGAAGGTGAGAGAGCTGAATTCAAATTGAAGATATATGACCTAAGATCACCTTGCCGCGATGTAGAAGAGGTTCCTACAGACATCCCTTATATTACTGATACGTTAGGAGAAGGAGAGTATAAGACCTATGCATTCTTTAATGGGGACCTGCAAGTTGCAGCAGTTTTTGTAGAGGATGATTGCACTAAATTCACAGTCAATGGTGAATTGTCAGGCTGTCTTGGAGAAGGTCAATCAAAGAAATTTTCAGATGGCTCTACATTGAAAGTAATTGCCATTCTTACAAACCAGAGAGAAGGTATTACTGAATTCAAGATAACGCCTCATATTTCAGTCGAGGAGGTAGTGGCAATCTCAGGAGCAGGATCTTCATCTAGTTCACAATCCTGTGACTCAAAGTCATATTCATTGTCATTTCCAAATCTTCCTTACAAGTTTGATATGGGTCGAATAAAGACAACAGAGCCAGGTGAAAGCACAACTGCAGACATTGTGTATTACACTAGTTCACCAACATCTGGACAGAAGTATGAGTCTTATGATATCAGAATTGGTGTTACAAGTGACGGTGTAACGCAGTATGCAACAGCAAAACTGTATATAAATAGAGATGAACCTGAACCAGAACCACAACCTGTTATTGATGATACACCTCCTGGATTTCCAGATGATGAGAATAATTATGCAAATGTAATGATTAAGATTGCAAGAGGTTGGAATTTGGTTAGCCTTCCAGGAGATTTGATTCGTTTTGAGGGCCTATCTGGTGGAGACAAGCTTATTGGTTTTGTCTATGTCAACGGCAAGTACGTATCTATGCAGGAAGCCAAAGATATCCTTGGATCAAGATTCAATAGTTACTTGGCAGAGAATGCATTCTGGATCTACTCATACTCTGATCAGTACCTTAAGATCAGCTATATGCCAGGAAATAAAGCGATAAGCATAACTCCTGGATGGAATCTTGTCCCTGTAAGGAACGAATTCCATAGCCAGAGTCTTGATTCACTTGCAAGGAACTGCGATATATCTGCAGCATATTTCCATGATGGAGAATGGGTCAAAATCGCCAATAGTTACCGATTCTCTGACAGAGACAAAGGTAAGGGATTTATACTTAAGTCGGATAATTATTGTACATTGACCAATGAATTGAGTCCTCCTGACATGCCTGAAGAAGAAACAACAGAGGTTATCATTGATCAACCTGTGAGCAATGATGTAGTGTTTGATACTGGCAGAGGATCAGGTCAGTATGATAGGATGACCTATCTGGAGTATTATAGTCAGATCGAGTTCAAACCCTATCGAGACATGCACGTGTCAGAGGTATATCCTTATGTGTATTACTGTAATGGAGAATGTACGTACTCTATAACTATCAACCAACTAAAGAATGATTATAGTTGGGCAATTTCAGATGGTAGTGCAACTGGATACGATTCAAACGATGTGTTTACAGTCAAATTGTCCCCTGATGTTATATTGAGGGCTGGAGAAGTCTATCATATTTCTCAGAATGTCAAGACAACTAAGTCAGTGGGAATCTATACTGCTGGAGGAGATGATCCCAACATCCAAGAAACAGGCGCATACACAATTCAAGCAGTACTCAGCAGAAATTCTGTTGATCATACAGACAGAGGACCGCATGCGTTTAAGTTCTTTGGGCAGTTTGAATAGATATTTTTATTTTTTTTGTAATTTGATTGTGGTTGTTTAATCTATATTGTTTGGATAATTGTCTGTAACATACTCCTCCTGAATTTCTGGTGAAGATGAACGGGTTACATAGATTCCGCCTCCAGTTTCATGAGCTGTATTTTCAGATACCACAGTTCCAATAATTTTCGGACTACACATTAGAACTGCGATGCCTCCGCCCTTCTGTGCTTGGTTTTCTTGGATACCGCAGTCATCCAATGTCAATGATGCACTCTGCAGACAAATTCCCCCACCTAATCCCCCTGCCCGATTACCTTCGAACAGAACCTTATATAGTCTGGAATCACAATAGCTGCAGTGCATTCCGCCTCCATCTTTTTCAGCTCGGTTATTTGAGATATATGTATCGATTATTTTTGGATCTGCAGAGTCTATATATATTCCCCCGCCATGGTCTGCATGGTTTTCAGCAATGATGCAAGATTCAATAGTGGGATCGCTGTTTTTGATGTATAATCCTCCTCCCAGGGTCATGGATACTTTTCTTCCTGAGCCTCCATGTATGAATACATTTTTGAGTATAGACTCTGATGCACCATATCCAATTATACTCAGGTTTCCCCATCTCTGATTTTTTGGGCGCAATTGTATGGGTGTTTTGTCTGAATGGCTTATGGCTCTTAGTGTTCCCTCAATAGTTAAGCTTGCAGTCTCTCCAAAATATATTGTTGTATTGGCTTCTAATTCAAGAGTTGTTCCTTTAAGAATTTTGAATGTAAAATCAATCTCATACTCTCCTGGTCCAAGCCTTATATGTTTGTCAGCGGATAATAATTCGCGCAACCTGTCCATTGTAAGGTGTTCGGGTCCTACTTGCATTATTCTTGGTTCCACAATTAAATCGTCCAATTCTGTATATGAAAAAGGGGTTAAAACCTCTTCAGATAATTCTTGAGCTGGTGCTTCTGGTTCTGTATATATCTGTGGTAGGGAATCAAAATTAAAACTTGTTGACTCGTCTTCTCTGTAGGTGCGGGACAATTCATTCAACTCATCTTGTGTCAGGATAGGTATCTCCTTCATAGAAACTCCTCTGAACGGTTCAGTGTCCAGTGGTGTTTCAGGAGGTTCCTCCTTTCTTTTTTCCTCGTATTCTTGCCTTCTTTTCTCTTCTGCTTGTCTTTTTTCTTCCTCTCTTTTCCTTTCTCGCTCTCTTTCTGCTTCACGTTCTTTCTCTTCACGTATTAATCTTCGTTTCTCTCTCTGTTTTTCTGTTTTCTTTCTAGCCTTATCTCTTTTCTTTGCAGCTTTATCCAGGGGTCCTAAGAATTCTTCTTCAAGTGTCATATTGTCTTTTTAGCCAAGCTTCCTGTTGGTAGTGTGCACGTCCTTCATCCTGTTCTTTGAATGTATATTTTGCCTTGCCCTCTTTTCGGTTTTCGCTTGCTAAGGTAAACGGAGGACCCCATAAGAAAATTATATTCAGCCAATCAAGACCATTCTCTCTGGATTCTCTCGCTTCTTCCATACTGCTTCTAAGGATTGGTATTTCCTTTTGTTGTAGTGTATCATATGCCTCACCTACTCGTGATTTTAGGTCAGCAGTCTCTGGTCTCCCACGAATGCTTTTATTGGTTGCACTATTTAGGAATCTATCATGAAGTGCAACGATTTCTCCAACAGTCGGGCGTGCAATTGTTCCCCATCTTCCGGTTCTATATTGTTCTGCAGTAGAAATCTTATCCAATAGTCTCTCTGCGACATTTTCAAGTGCTGTGTAATCTGCTGTCCAAGCAGGCGGTGGTGGCTGGCTTGTTCCATGGAGATCTTTTAGCAAGGTGTCGATATCTGTGTACCTGAAATTCTTCAATTGATTAGGTGGTATTCCAGCTGGCGGTCTTGGACCCAACATTCTTTGCAAGAGGATTTTGGTTGCATTCTTTGCTTGCATTCTGCCTATTACGTGTCTTGTGAATTCATAGGCATCTGCTTTTCCTCCTGCAGCCTCATCAGAAAAACGGTTCAGCGGTGATGTCTCGGGATTACATATCAATGCCTGATACAAAGTTACTCCTAACTGATATATGTCTTCAGGTCCAGAATATTGGAATTTCTTACCTCTTAATTTGCATTCAACAAGTTCTGGTGACCAGAAGAGCAATGAATTCAGAGCTGATTTAGTATCATGTTCCATTCCTTTGGTCAGTCTTGCACTTCCAAAATCTGCAATTACCCAAAGGTTGCCATACCGAAAGATGTTTGATGGTTTAATATCATTATGTTGATAGCCTTTGATATCCATCTGTCTCAACCCTTTACCTGCTCCTGCAATCACCTCAAGAGCAAGTTGTTCCTTGCATTCACCAGCACGAATCAGATTTTCGAAGGTATCATCAGCTGCTTTGGTAACAATACCTGTGGAATCACCGAACATAATTGGTTTGGATCCGATGAGTTTGGCCAAATGCGTAGGATCATCCACTGTGCGAACAATGGTGTATGCCATTTGACATTGAGATTCAGCATGTTCTCCTTTAGGGATTTTGATGTACACATCAAGACTGTCTTTATATATTGCTTTGGCAATTAATCGGAAATGATCATGTGGTCTTATCTTTTGGATTTTATAATCACTCATATCTTCTATAGCTCTTTCAAATGCTTCTTCAAAGTCGTCTAAACGGGACATTATCTTAACCTCCTTATTGCCAAAAATGTTGCATCATCCCTGCCACCAAATTTTTCTCTGACTTCGCTGTTGCTCATCTGTCCATCTGCAATTATTGGAGCCATTTGTTCAGGTTCTTGTATAAGTTTCATGAGCTCGTCTGATGCGTACTCCCACTTGCCACTCATTATATGGCTAAGTTCATTATATGAAACAGTGTGAGACACGCCATCAGTGACAATTACAAATGTGTCTGCAGGTCCAAGTCGTTCGGTCACGACATCTACCTTCAATTCTCCAGTTTTTCCGATGAAACTGTTAAGTCCAAGTCTCATCTCCAGAACAGTCTTTTGGTCCCGTGTCAATCTATCAGCACCCGGAGGATAATCAACATGTTCTGTTGTAAGTTGTTCCATGTATCCAGAACTTAGATGAGTGTGTCTTCGAATATTATAGACTCGTCCATTTCCTACATGTCCTATGTATGCTGTGCCATTGAATATGATTGTGGCATCTAGAGTTGTTCCCATATTCCTGAGAGATTCTAGAGTTCCAAGGGGCATACTTGCCATAGCTTCGCAAACATCCAATGCTGATCTGACCTTTTCTTTTCCATCATCTGCACCTTGAGGAAGAGGTGTCAAGCTTTCATATGCTCTTAATAGTCGTCTTTGCATACTATTAAATTGATCCATGACCTCAAGCATCCTGGTCGGTGCACATATAAAATCATTGCATCTCTTGATGCTCCTTTCCAACTGTCTTGGAATTCTATCTTCAGTTATCTCTCCTTGACGCAATCTATCATAAAGTTCAATGAGTTCGCCATACATGAATTCTGTTGCTTGATGGCTTGCAGTGTATGCTGAGTTATGACCTCCCATGCCATCCGCTACGATGAATATATTCTTTTCAAGATCATATGTTAGTGCATCCTCATTGATTTCCTTATCCTTTCCTTTTTCAGACCTGCAGATCACTTCATAGTCCATATATTTCACCCAGCGCGTTGGTAAAACCGTTGGCATTGACTTTTTCCGCTCGCCATGTGTCCTTGTCCTTGTGATAGACAGCAATCAGGTCATTATTTGTTGTGCTTGCATAGAAGACATTACCATCTTGAGCCCATAGGCGTACTGCTTTTGCAAGATGGTTGTTCCGGAGCACGTATTCTTGGCTAGGGGCTACATTAAATAAAGCCGCACCAGAATCAAACCTGGACACTCTAATGCCTTCCTGATTTCCAGTGAGCATTGTGAATCCGTCATTTGCAGTGATATCATCCACACGCATGCGTGAAGGGAATGCTGTTAGATTTCCATCTGCAATATTCAAGGCGACAAATGAATCTCTGGTGTTATAGAACAGTACATCTCCGTGGATCTTTGCGATGCTTTTGAATCCTTCCAGTTCATACTGCGGTTTGCCATCGACATAGAGTCTGTCTTCTGAAAGCAATATCATGCTATTCTTATATGGTAGTATTGTCTTTATTCGATCAGATACTTCAACTATTGGTTCCAGATTGCCATCTGGATTCACTTTGCATATTCTGCTTCCTTGCTTTGATCTTACTGACACAATAGGTGCACCATCTATCATATTAAATGAATCAATCGAGTTATCATTGCCTCCTGGAGGGATCAATCTTGTCTGATATTTTCTTTCGCCTGTTGCTTCATCAAATCCAAAAAGGCGATAGACTGAGTCTCCTGCTCTGACACTTCTCAATGTCAATCCGTGGACAAGGTTTCCATCGACGTGAAAGTCATCCAGCTCTGCTTTGAATCCATCTCGTTCCCATTGTGCATATTCAAGTTCTTGATCATCATCGAGTCTTAGAATGCAGTTGTATCTCTGAACAGCGGGGGCTATTGCATCATTGAAAGTGTTCCTTGTTATTACCAAGTCACCGTCAGGTCCTGCAAGAAACAATCTAGAATGCATTGCTGCAACCAATTCGTCTAGGTCAGGAATCGGGTTCTTTGGCATCCTTAAACGTTTTGTAACTCCCTCTATTGCCTTTACTGTTACTATCTCAAATTGAGCGGTCGCTCTTTCAATCAATCCTTCTGAGTTCCTGCGTACAACTTCTTCAATAGCTTCAGCCCTTTCTACAACAATCCGTTTTCTTGCTCTGAAATAATCTGAAGGCAAATCATCAGGAGTAATAATCTGATTGTCCTTGATGCTCTCATCAATTCTGATGACACAACCTTCCTGAATAGGATTTCCGTCGTCGTCATAGACAATCTTACCACCATCATCAGTGACTATCCGTTTCATATGATGTCCTTTCGTAAACATCTCTGCCTGTATTTGTTGGGCTTGGGCTTCTCCTTCCAAAAATAGTTGTTTTTCTTTTTCATCATGCCACCAAAGTTTATTACTTCTTGGTCCGGGTCTTTCTGTCACAAAAATCTCATTTGGAAACGTGTGCCTGTCATCTTTGGGTCCTACACTTATCATAGTATATCCTGTCCAGTGACCATTCCTGTATACTCCACCGACAAGGTTCTGATAATCCGTGACTCCCCCAACTTCCATCCCGTGTTCAACAAGTGCCTGCTCGACAGAAGGTGTAAACAGTCCTGACTTGGCCAAGAATCTTGGTGCGTACATAGGTATATCGTCCATCAGTTGAGCGATATGATCTCCTAGAATATGTTTATTGATTATGTATTCTCCATTGATTTTTGCAAGTGAGAGCAAGGGTACGAATTGTGTATGTTGTCCTATAGCATGGCAATCTTCCACAGTGAAATCTTGACCCTTAAAAAGGCCGAGTTTGCGCGCTTTGCTTGCGATCTCGCTTGCAGTTCTCATTTGATCAGGTAGAGTGAGTGTTGTGATCTTGCTCGTAGGGATGCCAGAGTATGCACAAAGAACAGGTGCTAATATTTCAGCAGGATTTGTTCCGATGACAACATTTTTTGGAAAACCAAGGATTCCTTTTGCAACTGTTATCATTGGCTCCATGTTGCCTGGAAGAGCAATATCTCTACGTGGTTTTATAGGCATATCATCTCGCAATCCTTGCTTGAATCTTTTCATTTCATTGAATAATCCGATGTAAAGATCCTTGAACCAAGGATTGGCATCTAATAATACGTAGATGAGATCGCATTCATCTCTTAATCGGCTGATACTATTAGAATCAGTTGCTATAAGTTCGATATTGTTGTGTGCCCCTGTATGGAATTCTTGTTCCATGTATGATACCAGTTCTTTTGAAGTCGCCATACTTCTATTATTGACATAGATGCTGTTTATCCATGGTGTTTTTCTGGCTGACCTGGCTAATTCAACTGCGAGTTTCCAACCTAATGACTGCTGTCCTTTTTCATAATGTCCGACTCCAATAATTCCTATATTTAAAGGTTCATCGTCGTACGGGAACTCATACTTCATCAACTACCACCGTGTCTAAGTACTGCATCCTGCTTTAAAAGCCTTACTATCAAATAGTGGCACTTTTTTCGGAAATTCCTTTAAAAAAAGAAAAATTTATATAGTTTCACCATTGTGTAGTAATCAAAATGGACATAAATCAGAAGATTTTGGACATTTTGGTGGATACTGGTCTTACCAAGAATGAATCAAAAATCTTTACCACACTTCTTGATCTAGGATGTGCTACAGCATCAGACATTGCAAAAAAATCCAAGGTCCAAAGGACAAATGTATATGATGCCTTGGATCGAATGGTAAAAAAAGGGGTTGCTAGCTACATAATCAAAGAGGAGACCAAATTCTTCAAGGCAAATAATCCAGAGATGCTTCTTGACCTACTCAAAGAAAAACAAAGACGATTCAAGGAGGTCCTTCCTGTTCTACAGCTTAAAAGTAATCTGAGTGAGAGCAAGGTCCAGGCTTCTGTCCTTGAAGGTATGAAAGGAATCAAGTATGTCACTGATGATATTCTTCTTACCTTGAATCAGGGGGATTCTTTTGTTTGTTGGGGTCTGCCTAAGGACACTGCGCACAGGATGAGACATTTTGTGAGTCAATTCCATAAGAAGAGACTTGAAAAGGAGATCACTCAATTCCATATCTATAATGAGGATGCTGGAGAACGAATCGAATATCTGAATACTCTGCCATTTACACATGTGGGCTACTTGGATAAGGAATATGATAGTCCATCGTCAACCATAGTCTACGGAGGCAAAATTTCCCTATGGATATGGACAGAAGAACCGCGGGCAATAATCATAGAATGTCCTACGATGGCTGAAGCTTACAGAGGATACTTTGATATATTATGGAAGATGGCACACAAATCTCATGTCAAGAAACAAGACATCGCTCCAGATAATTATCAAAAGAAGTGATCGCACCTTCTATTGCATCTGTTGTCACTTGATTCTGTTCCACAAGATTATGAATAAAACCTGACCGATAACTTTCTTGCAGCATTGATTTTGCATTGGATACAAAGTTCCTATCATCCACTTGGTTTTTCGGTTCCATAGATTCAAGTCTACTTGATGCTTCTATCAATCTGTACTCCCATTCTGCAACCCCGTCCTGTCCAAGCAGAAGTCGTTTTACATTCCAGAGAGGAAAATATCCCGGATCCTCAAGTGAGTCAAGACCCTTTATGAATGGGTATTCGCGGTCTGGCCCGATCCCTGTTGCGACCTGGCTTTTCTTCTCATGAGAATCCATCAATGACTGGGTCCTGCCTATCCTATCTGTCACATCAACTACTTGGTTCATCTTCTGGTAGAGTGTAAGTATCTGCTGCAGGGATATGGATTCATCTTCCTCTGCAGCTGCATATCTTGAGTCGATATGGCTGATCACAGATGTGTAGCCAGATTCAAGTGTCTGTCTGACGCTGTCCTGTTCCTCTCTGTATTCTTTCTGGAGTTCAGAAACAGGAATATCTCGAATATTTTTTAGTCGGGAACCGAGCTGTCCCAATGCTGCGATCAGCTCAGATGTCGGGTCTGCCTCAAATGTTCGCAAGACCGCAGTTTTTATCTGGCGCTTCAGGCCAATCAACTCAGTATATGCTTGATCCGTCGACCTTAATCTTGAGACAAGACCTGAATATTCCTGTGCTTTGTGCCTGGCAACCTCTGCTTTTTTCTCTTTCTTGAGAATCTCATATCTTTCAGCAGTGTCCAAAAGTGCGTTCTTGGCAGCCATTGTATCCTCTATTGCAGCAGATACATCTGCGAGCCTGACTGGTAGTTCGGGTATTTTTGCTCCTTCAACTATTGCGGCCAGTCTTTTCTCCTCACCACTCAATACGGCTGACGTGACTGTGTGCAGACTGTTCTGGGTTGAATCATATTTTTGGATCAACGGTCCCAGATACAATGATTTTTTCTGCTTTTCGAACTTGTCTTTGGGAATATCCTCTGCTGCCATGACAACCAAGGACAGGTCATCCAAGCTCAAGCCAATGTCTGCAAGTGGACTTATTTGCTCGGCACCAGGATTTAATGAAAGTATGCTCTCAGCAGGTATCACACTCTGGATCTGGTCAATATAACTTTTTCCTCGTCTTATATCATACAAGATATCGCTTTTCATCTCAGCATACCACTTGGGATTGGTAATGATGCTATTAATATCCTGTTCAAGCATCCTTAGCATTCGTAATCCTTCAAGATATTTGGCTGATCTGCACTCCTTCACAAGATCAGACTTTCGCCAACCTGATCTGACCCTTTTCTTGAGATCCTCAAGCTTGACCTTTGGTTCTGCATTCAAGTCAAGTGAGCTGTAATCTGCTTGGATTTCACTGATTGCTCTTGTCAGCCTCATTATTGTTGCTCTTTTCTGTGCATACGCTGAGACATCCTGGATTTTTTCTGGTTGGATTCGATCAGCCAAGCCTGTGCTCCTGCAATAATCTAATATTTTTGCGCACAATTCATATTTTGCATCAAGCTCCTGCCTTCTCTGGGTGACAAGTATTGGTTGGTTCTCTTTTGCAAGCGTTCCTTGGCTCTCGATCATTGCAGTATATACATTATCAAAGCCATTTATGACTGATCTTTCAAATCTGGTATCATAATGTAGCATACGTCTTCCCTTCTGGTCCAGTTGGAGCAATTCCCTGTTATGCCCTGGAGTTGTGAATGTCTTATCATAGAAATCTTGCGCCACGCCGACTGCTTCACTGACTTGCCTATCCCAAGAACCAGGATCTGTCCATTCACCTCTTGCAGTCCTTATTATCTTTTTTTCAAGCCCAGCAGAATCAAATGCGAACAGCCTTTCCACAGACTGTCGTATAGGATCATCTCGTGTGAAGTTCTTTATGAACTGTTCAGTCTCCTCTTCTAAGCTCAGTCTGTTCATATATTGTTTTGGTCTCAAATTTATTCTTTTTCACAGGCACCTTTGCCATTTTTCGTTGGTTTCCAGGAATACACTAATATTTAAATGTATCTGCCGGGTTGATTCTTGGTCTTGGAATGTATCAGAAGATTCATTGCCTTATCAATTGCCTGGATGAGATTCTTCTCATCTACTGGGAGCCATTCATCCTTGTAGAACTGAGCATGATATGAGGCTGGCTTACCCAGGGTATGATCCGCATATTCAATCTTGGGTCTTTTGGTTGTTGCTGCCAGTTGCTGGGTTATTATCTTGTAGCCTCTTCCAATGCAGATATCGCTGTCATCATACTGTTCCAGTTTCTCTTTCCAGCTCATGACATAGCTCCCGACATTCTCCCAACTGATATTTGGGTCCACAAGCCCTTTTGATTCCTTGACCTGGAGGCCTAATCGGATGATCCTTCCGTATTCTCCTGGTGTCTGAGGTCCGGGAACATATAACGGGATAAAACGATCAGTCACTTCAGTTGGGATATCTTTCTTTTTAGATATGCGGTTGGCTATTGCGAACAAGAGCGCGTTTCCTAGAGAATCAGAGTTTCCTGTGCTTCGCTTGAAAGCGCTGAGCCTTTGTCTTGCATTCTCGCTCAGGTTTCCATCGCTGCCCATCGGGATAAGGTCATCAAACTCATCAAGCATGACTGCCCGTATCCTGTCTCCCTTTCTTATCATACCAAAGTAATGCTCCAGCAAGGTTCCTGCCCTGTTCTGGTATACACTATTTATATTATGGCCATCGAGTGCGACTGCTTGAGCAGGCAGGCCCTTGGCTTGTGCCATTTCCAGGAAATGGTTCAGTATTGCCTTGACAGTGTAAGTCTTTCCAACCCCTGGTGGACCATAAAGCAGGACTCCTTCAGGAAAACCATTTCCGTCCATCCACAGATGGTTCTCCTGGGCTTTGACATCAAAATGAAGAAGACAGATCACATAATCCATCAATGTATC
>JAHJEM010000028.1 GCA_018825425.1 Nanobdellota archaeon
AGATACAACATACATTAAGAACAATATTTCAAGACTGATAGAGAAATCAAGAAAGGGTATCAATACAAAACCAAGGGCTGCAATTACACATACTCTGATTGTAGTAAACAGATTTGTGTGTTCCTTAATCAGCAACTTTTTCTTCAATAAATCCTGCCCAGAGAGAAATAATGCAGAAATCAAAACCAAAAGATACCATATCATGCTTCTTATCTGTTTTTTGGGCATTTATATAGTTTTCTAGAAAAAATCACCCAGGCCCTTCTGCCTCGAATCTTGTTTCTTAAGATTGTCAAGCACATCCTGCACTCTTTGTCTACTGAATTCATGTTCATCTACTAGAAGTTGAATTATGCCTTCACAATCAGGTTCTTTCCAATCAAGTTCGTAATCCTCACTCATGGGCGCGTTCTTGAACAGATCAAATACTTTTTTCCAAGGAAAGTCAAAGTGTTCTTTCCATTTTGCAGCCTTGAACAGATCATTCAAATCTTTATGCTCTCGAATCAATTTCATGGCCTTTTTTGGACCAAGTCCCTTGATTCCTCCAACATTGAAATCTGTTCCCACAAGTAGTCCAAGCGCGATGAGCTCATCCTGGCTTAGATTAAGATTAGTAAGATTATCCTTAAGAGATATAATTTCTGGCATAATGCTTTGGTAGGCTAACTTACTTGTCTGCTTCCTTCTTTGAGTTATTGAAAGGTTTTTGACAACACGAGCCCCTCCAAATAAGAGTGCGTCTGCATCTTGACTAAGAACAGCATATGCTTGTCCTTTATTGACAAGATGACATGCTTGGGCCTCTCCCTCACCAGGAGCTTGGATTACAGGCATACCCATCAATTTGATTAATTTGGTGGCCTCTTCTTTCATTTCAGGCGTCATTCGTGTGGTGCGCGCAGCATATTTTTTCATAGCTTCCAAATCCTGTCTGGCTTCAGCAGCCATAAACTCTTTTTGTGCCTCAATCTTGATATTCTTTCGCCTTTCAACTTCTTTTCTTTTCAATTCATTCATCTTACCATCGAATACAAATGCGAAACGCAGTCCAGAACCCATGAGTTTTGCAAACCTGAAGAACAAGCCAGATAAATGGCTAGTAACATTTCCTTTGCTATCTGCAAGATAGGATCCATCTGCTCCTCTGATTGAGGATAAGAACATGTAGAGTTGGTTCATGGTATCAACAGCTAATATCTTACCCTTCAGTCTATCCAAAGTTATCTCTTCTGCCTTTAGGATTTCTGTTATTGCACAGCCCATGTAATTCAAAAGTGAACCAAAGTTAATAAAGCTTGCTTTTGCAGCAAAGCCTCCGAAAGAATTGCACAAGTCAGTGGAACTCTTTCAAAAACGCTCCAAATACGTGTATTCTTGAGTTTCAGCACATATGTATTTACAAATAGCACTGGACATCTCCGCGCCGCCCTTATAAAGAAATACGTCTTAGAGTGTTTTGTTGGATCCGGAATTCCCAACCACCCCGCCCAAGCTTGCTTGGGTTGAAATAAAATGCGATAAGCAACGGAGGTGCCAAAATGGCAGAAGAAAAAAATTTACCTGAAAAGAAATTCAGGGCAGGACCCATAGCTGCAACCATATGGGAAAATGAAGCAACAAATAAGGAAGGGAAAAAAGTAGCATATAAGTCTGTTTCTTTTGAGAGGAGTTATAAGGATGCTAATGATGAGTGGAAAACCACACATTCATTGCGTATGAATGATCTACCAAAGGCAAGACTTGTACTCGAGAAGGCTTTTGAGTATCTGGCTCTATCTGGAGCAGCAGAAGCTTAATTTTTTTTCTTTTTAATAAGAATTATACAAAAATTAATAATAATGAGGTGATTTCCATGAAACAAAAGGTGATTTTGATGAGCAAAGAAAAGAGTGTTGAAGATCTTCCAGGTGTCGGGGCTGCTACTGCAGATAAATTAGCAGAATCAGGCTTTAAGGATCTTATGGCAATAGGTGTTGCCACTCCTGGAGAATTGGTAGAAGCAGCGGGCGTGTCTGAAAGTGTGGCACGAAAGATGATAAATGGCGCTAGGGATATGATGGAGATGAGCTTTATCTCGGGAGATGAGGTTCTTGCTCGAAGAGATAACATCCTGAAAATAAAATCAGGATCACAAAACATAGATACTTTGCTCGGAGGAGGATTCGAATCAGCAGCAATTACAGAGTGTTTTGGTCAGTATGGATCCAGCAAGACTCAGATTGCGCATCAACTCTGTGTGAGTGTCCAGGTTGAAGATCCTGAAGCAATGGCTGTATTCATTGATACTGAGAACACGTTCAGGCCTGAAAGGATAATCCAGATGGCAAAAGCCAAGGATCTTGATCCCACTGCCGTTTTAAAAAACATCCGAGTTGCTAGAGCATTTAACTCGGACCACCAGATGCTTCTTGCAGATAAGGTATCAGATCTAGTCAAAAAAGGCAACAAAATCAAAGTAGTGATTGTTGATTCGTTGACTGCACATTTTAGGGCAGAGTTTGTAGGCAGAGGAACTTTAGCTGAGCGACAACAGAAGCTGAATAAGCATATGCATACTCTTGCTAAGCTTGCAGATACAGCAAATGTTTGTGTGTATGTAACAAATCAAGTCATGTCAAAACCAGACCAATTCTTTGGTGATCCAACAGAAGCTATAGGTGGACATATTGTGGCACATAATTCAACATTTAGGATATACCTTCGTAAAGGTAAGAAAGGGACACGAGTTGCTAAGCTAGTAGACAGCCCTAATCTTCCTGATGGAGAAGCAATATTTATGGTGACTGAAGGTGGAATTATAGACGCATAAATTGTTTCTTTTTCTATTTTTTTTTTAAATACTCTCAAATGCAAAGTATAAGACGCAGATAGATTAGGACAAAGTTACCGTTACTTTTATAAACTGAGATTGATTTATGTGTCCAAAGCCTTAGCGTGTAAAACTCTGGGGCAAATGAGGTAAATTAAATGATGAATATGGGAAATAGATCTGCCCCAGTCAGACAAGACGAAGAGCTTGATGTTAAGATTGAGGCTGTTGGTGAAAAAGGAGATGGAATTGCCAGGAAGAGTGGATTTGTTTTATTTGTTCCTGGAACCAAAACAGGAGATGAAGTGCGAATAAGAGTGACTAAGGTCTTAAAGAAAGCAGGTTTTGCTGAAGTTGTCGGTAAGGCATCGGGTCCTGTGGAATCCTCTGCGCCTGTTGATGCTAGGTCAGAAAGCAGGGAACCAGAAGCTGAGCCAGAACCTGAAGTGGATCTGGATGAGTCCAAGGACACTGAAGACTTTGGCGAAGATGATACAGATGATTCTGACGAGGAGCCTGAAGACAAAGAGTTTGAAGACAAAGAGCCTGATGATGAGCCTGATGATGAGCCTGATGATGAGCCTGATGATGAGCCTGATGATGAGCCTGATGATGAGCCTGATGATGAGCCTGATGATGAGCCTGATGATGAGCCTAAAAAGGGCAAAGGCAAGAAATAACAATGTTTTTATTGTTTTTTTTCTTTTCTTTTTCTTATGAGATTATTTATTGCAATTGAACTTGAAAAAAATATCAGAGTTTATATTGAATCCATCCAATCACAATTCAAAGGGTTAGGTCAGTTTAGCTTCCCAAAACAGGAAAATTTTCATATCACTTTAAAGTTCTTTTTGGAGCTGCAAGACCCTTCGGTTGTAAAAAGAGATCTTAATAATGTCAAGTTTGAACCATTTGAGCTTAAAC
>JAHJEM010000029.1 GCA_018825425.1 Nanobdellota archaeon
TGGAAAAATCAATGGTGAGCCAGTTATTCAATTGAAAACTAGTTTTGGAGGCGGAAAAACACACTCCATGCTTGCTCTCTATCATTTATTTAAAGGTGAAGGTATTGAAAGACATGCTACAGTAAAAGAACTGATGAAATTTGTTGGTGTTAAAGAAATTCCAAAAGCCAAAATTGCAGTTCTTGTCGGAACAGACCTTGATCCATCAAAGCCAATAAAAAAAGAAGGACTACAAATACAAACCTTATGGGGCTGTATGGCTTATCAATTGGGTGGAAAAGCTGGTTACGAACTTGTTCAAAAATCAGATGAAAAAGGAGTTGCTCCTGGTGCAGCCACATTAGTTGAATTATTTGATGAATTTGGCCCTTGTATTGTTTTGATTGATGAATTGGTTGCATACGCTAGGAACATATATGGCAATGATGGTCTTGCGAGTGGTTCATTTGAATCTATTTTGACATTTGTTCAGAACCTAACTGAAGCAATGAAGAGAAGTAAACATAGTACTGTGATTGCATCTATTCCTGAATCGAATATTGAAATAGGTGGAGAAGGTGGACAAGCAGCACTATCCAGGATTGAAAACACATTTGGCAGACTTGAGGCTATTTGGAAACCTGTTAAAGCACAAGAGAGCTTTGAAATAGTGAGAAGAAGGTTGTTTGAAGAAGTTAAAGATGAAAAAGCAAAGGAAGAAGTTTGCAAAGCATTCAGCAAAATGTATAATTCAGAAAAAGGAGATTTTCCAACTGAATGCAGAGAATCTGAATATAGCAACCGGATAAAAGAAGCATATCCAATTCATCCTGAAGTTTTTGACAGATTATATGATGATTGGTCTACACTTGAGCGCTTCCAAAGAACTAGAGGTGTTCTTAGATTAATGGCAGCAACCATTCACCAACTTTGGATTTCTGGTGATAAATCTCTTATGATAATGCCAGGCCATGTTCCAATGGATGCTCCAAGAGTTAGAGATGAATTAACCAGATATTTATCTGATGAATGGAATAGCATTGTTGATAATGATATAGATGGCGAAAGATCAGAACCAAAAAGGCTCGATGAAAGCAACAGCAGATTTGGCAAGTATGCAGCTGCTAGAAGAGTAGCTAGAACAATTTTCTTAGGTAGTGCTCCATCATCAAAAGAACAAAAGAATAGAGGAATAGAGGATTTAAGAATAATGCTTGGTGTAGTCCAACCAAATGAAAACATTGCTACCTTTAGGGATGCACTTGCAACATTAGGCCAAAAACTCACCTATCTTTATTTTCAAGGAAACAGGTATTGGTATGATGCACATCCAAATCTTAGAAAAACAGTTGAAGACCGAGCCTCAAGATATGTTAAAGAAGAAATTCAAGCTGAAATTAACAATAGATTACACAAGATAAGAGACAGAGGGGATTTTGCAGGAATACACATTTGCCCTGAAAGCAATGATGTTCCTGATGAACAAGAAGCAAGACTTGTAGTATTATCGCCTATGCACACTTATAAGAAAAATAATGAATTATCGGATGGATATCTTAAAGCAAAAGAAATCCTGGAAAAGAGAGGAAACATACCTCGACAATATAGAAATATGCTTATCTTCCTTGCAGCAGATGCCGATCTTGTTGAGACCTTGGATAGTGATGTTAGATCTTATCTAGCCTGGCAATCTGTTATTGATGACCAAGAAGCATTAAATCTTGATGCACATCAAAGAAGACAGTCCACAGAAAGTGTTTCAAAGATGGATAAGACTGTTAACATAAGATTAAATGAGGCATTTGTATGGTTGCTAGTTCCAATGCAGGAAGGAACTAAACCAATAAAATTAGAAGCAATAAGAGTTACAAGAGGGGAAGGCAGCTTTGTTGCTAAGGCATCAAGACAGATTAGAAGTGAAGAGTTATTGATACCTAAATGGTCACCTGCTTTACTTAAAGTTCAATTAGATAAGTGGCTTTGGAAGGATAAAAAACACATATCGCTAAAACAATTATGGGAATATTTTGCATCTTATCCGTACTTGCCTAGGTTAAAAGACTCTTCAGTACTTATTGAATGTATACGAGAAGGTCTAAGAAGTAGGGATTTCTTTGGTTACGCTGCAAGTGTTGATGATAAAGGCAAATATATGGGACTAGAATTTGGAAATCCTGGAGCTGGTGTTGTAATTGATTCTATCTCTGTTCTTGTAAAGAAAGAACATGCACAAAAACAAAAAGAAGATGAAGAAAGGAAGGAAAAAGAGAACTATCCAGCAAAGGGAACTGGTCCAATGGGACAATTCAAAGAAGGACCCCACAAATCTGAGAAGCAGATAATTGAAGAATCTAAAAAAGAGACCTTCAAAAGATTCTATGGTAGGGTTAACCTTGATTCAACTAGAATGTCTAGGGATGCGGGTCAGATCGCTGAAGAAGTTATTCAACATTTGGTTTCCTTACCTGATGCTAATGTAGATATTACACTAGAGATAAATGCAAAAATTGGGAGTGGGATTCCTGAGAAAAAAGTAAGAGTACTTCTCGAGAACTGTAAAACACTTAAGTTTGAGATTAATGATTTTGAAGAGGAATAAACCTTTATTTTCTTATTTTGTAATAATTATCGCAGCAAGTACAATAGTCAGACAAATAAGATAGATTATGCCAGAAAGCATTCTAAATCTATCATACAAATAATCCTGAAAAATATGGATAAACTGTCCAATTACAAGTGACAA
>JAHJEM010000030.1 GCA_018825425.1 Nanobdellota archaeon
CTATCATCATGACTGTGTTCTTAAGCCATTCCTTAGCCATCTCTCGTTTTATTACGTCATGTCCAGAGAAGAGGAACATGAATCCTGAGTATAAGAATAGCAGTCCAAAGAAGAGGCTCATGCAGTAGACCATGATTGCCCAGATTCCTTCGAAGAGCTCAATGCTTGGAGGATTTTCCAGGAGGCTTCTAATTAGTTCAAGCAATGGTTCAAGAGGAGCGTTGAGCAGGTCAATTATGAAGTCGTGAATCTTTTCTGGGATGCAGCTTGCAAGGTTAGTGAGGCCGCACTCATCTGCACTTACAAAAGGCACCATAAAGATCATCAGCATTGTCGGGATTAGCCATTTTCCCCATGTTTTCTTCATTGCTTTGTAAATTAGGAAGCTGATGAAGGTGAAGCTTGTAAGAAGGAAGAGCAGATTCCAACTTTCAGAGTATGGCAGGAGAGTGAAGTCTACTATTTCCTCTTCTTCGTATATTTCGTTGCATTCTTCGACTCCTTGATTGAAGAAATCTGAATAGGATATCTGGCATGTCTCAGCGTTGCTGACGAACAAGGTGTCATTGTTTCTATAAAGATTACTTGTCTCTCTGTCATTGTTCCTCATTGCCTGAAGGACGAGAAAGTAGTAAGGCTTATTTGAAAAGTTTGCACTATAAACTACATCAGTATCTTTATAATATGCTTCAGGAAATGTGACAATTAGGTTGGTTAGATTATCTTTTCTGAACTTGCCTTTGGTCGTGTCGAAGTACTGACTTATGAGATCAAATTCTGCTATTATTTCATGTTCATTCTTTACAACGTCTTCAGAATCAACCATTATGACTGTCTCAGGATAGTATTCATTATGGGAATAGTCACAATCATAACAGTATCCTGTGCAACCGTCCTCGTCCCAGTCACAGCAATACTTGTCCCAAACAGAAATCTCTGCTTTGATTGTTGTTTCAATCGTTGCTTTTGTTGTGATTGTTGAATTTTGAACTATGATTATCTCACAAAGTTTTCCTTGATCAATTAGTGTATCATCCACTAGCACTTCAAGATTTGAGGATTCACTCTCTAGATCATACAGTATTTGGCATATTTGTCCGTCGATAGGATTGTCAGAATGAAAATCCGAAGGAATCTGTATGTTGTAATCGTATTCAGATCTGACCTCGACATTTTCAGGCACAATGATATTACCTTCGAAGCGGACTGAAGGTTGTATTGATAAGAACTTAAGCCAAGCATCTTTGATGTATTCTGCATTAGTTGGGATGATTCCTTCAGGAGGTTCTTCGACATCGATGATTGCATTGTATTCGTAGATGAAGTCGTGATCAGGATTGGTGGTGTTGGTGTAGATGAGGTTTGCGATGAGATTTTCATCTACCTCGTTGAGGCTTTGGCAGCTTTCCTCCAACACTCCATCAAATATGGAGCAGTCGAAGGCAAAGCTGCTGGGAAGCAATAATAAAAAAAGAAAAATTAGCTTCATCCTACCAGGTATTGGACTACTAGTGGTGCGACCCATATTACGATCAACCCGATTATGATGTATGTTCCCATCATTTTTGCCTGATTCCTTTTGCCCTGATCGTTCCCGCTTGTGATGAACGTCACTCCTGCAAACACGAGAAAGACAACCGCCACGACGGTAGCTGCGTATTTGACAAAGTTGTAGACCTTCATCACTGGCTCCAAGATCTGATCGAAAGTCTCGATTGTCTCTGGATCTAGCGGGTCCTCGAAGTCTATACCCAAAACTGCGGGCAAGAGCAGCAAGGGTAACAAGGCGATTAGTGCTTTTTTCATGGCTCATTCCCTCCGCAGCCCCTCGTAGACCTCAAGGCTGCCATATTTCCATTCAATGAAAGCAAGGCAGGAATCACAATACCTGCCCTCCTCCAGCTTCTTCTTGCATAATTTGCACTGCTTCATGTAGGGGTAAGGGCTTAGAAGACTAAAGAAAGGATGTCGGAGAATGTATATCATTTATAAAACAGAAACATATTTATATACAAATGCAGATACTTGTGAAAGGTGGATAAATTGGCATCAAAAAATATAACTTTAAGGGTGAATATTGATCTCTACAACAAATATAGAGCATATTGCAAGAAGAAAGGCTGGCTTATATCAAGGCAGATGGAAATCATGATGGAAGAGCAGATGAAGGGGGAAGAATAATGACTGATAATAATAGTTCACATGAATTAGAAAAACAATTATGGAAAGCAGCAGATAAACTGAGAAATAATATGGATGCTGCTGAATATAAACATACAGTTTTGGGTTTAATTTTTCTCAAATATATTTCTGATAAATTTCAAAATGTGTATAATGAAATCTCAGGAGAAGAGTATGCAGATGCGGAAGATCCAGAAGAATACAAAGCAAAAAATGCTTTTTGGGTATCTCCAAGTGCTCGTTGGGATAAAATTCAAAGTCAAGCAAAACTTCCCGAAATCGGAAAAATTATAGATAATGCTATGGACTTAATTGAATCTGAAAATCCTAAATTAAAAGGCGTCCTACCTAAAAATTACAATAGACCAGCACTTGATAAAAGAAGATTAGGCGAATTAGTGGATTTAATTGGCTCAATCTCAATGCATGAACACAATGGACTTGATATGTTAGGTAGAGTTTATGAATATTTTTTAGGACAATTTGCAGATGCTGAAGGAAAGAAAGGAGGAGAATTTTATACTCCTGAAAGTATTGTCAAGACATTAGTTTATATGCTAAGACCCTACAAAGGCAGAGTATATGATCCCTGTTGTGGAAGCTCTGGAATGTTTGTTCAATCAGAAAAGTTTATTTTAGCACATTCAGGAAAAATTGATGATCTATCCATTTATGGTCAAGAAAGTAATCCAACAACATGGAAATTATCAGTTATGAATTTAGCCATTCGTGGAATTGAAGCAAATATTATACAAGGAGATAGTTTTCATGAAGATGGACATAAAGATTTGAAATCAGACTACATTATTGCAAATCCCCCATTTAATATTTCAGATTGGGGGGGAGAACATTTAGCTGATGATGTAAGATGGAGAGGTTATCCAACACCACCAACAGGAAACGCAAATTATGCATGGATTCTTCATATGTTTCATCATTTAGCAAGAAATGGAGTTATGGGAACAGTGCTTGCAAATGGTTCAATGAGTTCTAATACTTCATCAGAAGGAGAAATAAGACGTAAACTAATTGAAAATGATTTAGTTGATTGTATGGTTGCTTTACCTTCACAATTATTTTTTAATACAATGATCCCTGCGTGTCTTTGGTTTTTAAGAAGGGATAAATCTGTTCGTAAAGGAGAAGTTCTGTTCATTGATGCTAGAAACCTGGGAGAAATGATTTCTCGAAAAAACAGGGCATTAACTAATGATGAAATTGTAAAAATTACTGATACATATCATGCTTGGAGAGGAGAAAAAACAGAAAATCCTGACTTTGGTTCATATGAAGATACACCCGGGTTTTGCAAAAGTGCAACTTTAGCAGATATTGAAAAACAAGGTTTTGTTCTAACTCCTGGAAGATATGTTGGTATTCCAGA
>JAHJEM010000031.1 GCA_018825425.1 Nanobdellota archaeon
CCAATCAATGCAGTATATAATGGTATGAGACTTAGAATTGGAAAGACAACCTTGCATGTGAAAGAACCAGGAGCAGAAGGTAATGTTGAATCAGTAGTCATGGTACTGATGCAAGATATGCAAGCAGAATCAATAGGTGGAGCAACAGCCCACACTGCAACAGACGGGGTCTTGGCAGTGCTCCACGATAATGGGGTTGTTTCTGGTTGCTATATACAAGGAACAGGGCATGCATACGTTAATAGCTGGTTTCCAGAAGGCAGGAAAGGAGCAGGAGGTTGGCCTTATCCTGCATCAAAAGAAGATGTTGAAGCCATATTCAGTGAGAGTTTGGGCAGAGGTGGAATTATCTGGAACAGGGTTGCCTCAAGAGTACCTGATCTTGTTATGCTTGGAGTGAAAACACATACATCGGGCATTAAATAGGAAAAAAGAGCTAAAATAAGTTTATTTCTAATAAATACAGTCCGATGAAGTTTTGTAAAGCTTTAAACACATCAAATACTTCTTTTTTTCAAAGCTTTAGAAAGTATGTTTATAAACAACATAGCTATTAGTAGTACTAACAAAAATAAATTATGGAATAAATATTGGAAAAATAAAATCGGCGAGGTGTAAAACATGAAAAAAATAATGAGTTTATTTATTATGGTTGTCTTCATGGTAAGCACAGTCCAGGTTGTTCTGGCAGCTAACCAACAAGGCACAAATGTTAATGATCCGGATCCTAACACAGATAGTGTTCTGGACCATGTAGAAGATGATCCTGGTAATGGCGATATGGCTATGTCAGGAGATGATGAAGTGGATGATGATACAGATGATTCTGCGGCTTTAACAAATAGAGCCCGCGTAAGAAACGCTCTGAAAACTGCTGTAGCTGTTAAAGAGCACAGGATGGCAACTATCGAAAGGAAACTTGCAAATAATCCTGAAGCTGAAAATCTGTTATCTAAATTGAGCGCAGAGGAGCAAAAGAAGCTTTTGCTTATGACTCGATCAAGACAAGCAGCGATTCTGAAAATGGGTACTGAAAACGCTCAGAATACTCTAGCAAGGTATCGATTACAAACGGCAGCTACTGTAAAAGCACCAGGTCGTGTAATTGCTAAGGAAAAGATGGAAGCAGCTAAAGCAAAATATATGGCTGCCAAGAATCGGTATGCAACTTTGCGTGAAGAATACAACGGTAAAAAGGAGCAATTCCTTGAGTACAAAGGTTTAGAGAAACAATGTATTGATGGCACTGAAACTGATGAAGCCAAGTGTGCAGAGTATGCTGAAAAAGCACTTGAACATGCTAAGGCTCATTTGAGTAAGCTTGCTGACATGATTGTTGATCAGCTTGAAAAAGTCAAAGCAAAAGTGGAATCCTCAGAGACTATGAGTGAAGAGGAAGCAACAACAGCAATTGCAGACCTTGATGAACAGATAAGCATTGTTACTGCTGCTAAAGCTGATGTTGATACTGCTGAGACCAAGGAAGAGGTAAAAGTTGCAGGCAGAGTTATTGTTGATGCTTGGAAAAAGGTGCATTTCAAACTGAAAAGGCATGCTGCAAACCTGATCTATACCAATGTCCGGAATCTGATCGCAAAAGCAGAGGCATTAGAGAATCGATTGGATAGGATTCTTGCTCAGATGGAAGAAGACGGTATAGAAGTTGGAGACATTGATGAGCTAGTTGACGAATTCAGTGAATACATCGCAACTGCAAAAGAGAATTACAAGTTGGGAATGGAATTGTTGCAAAAGGCAAAACTGTCTGAAAGCACTGAAGAAGTGGAAAGCGCTCACGCTTACTTCCTTAAGGCACATGAAGCCATGAAATCCGCACATACTACACTAAGTGAGATAATCAAGGAGATTATTGCTGAAGGTGGTAGTTTGAGAGTTGAGGAATATACTGCAGAAGAATATGAGGTAGTACTTGTGGACGACTCAGCTGATAAGACTGTACCTAGCATGCCTGATACCTCTGATGATGATCTTGCAGATGATACAGAGGAAGATGAGGAAGATACAGACAGTAATTCATTGAGCAATCAAGAATTGCTTGATAGAACTGCTTGTGAGACAGAGGATGACTGTGCGTGCGGAGTAGACATTGATGATGGAGAATGCTTTGTAGGAAACAAGGACTATGTAAACACTGACGAGTCATGTCCAGATTTCTGTACAGGAATCACTGGAAATCAAAGGACAAGATGCAGTGAAGGTGTATGTGAATTATACACGCCAAGTCCTACCAACTCTTTGGCATAAATTTTTATTTTTTTCTTTTTTTTTATTTCTTTTTTACTTTTAAAAAAACTTATAAATAACGCTCTTCTCTTGGGTGGGGTGAGGTGTGATAATGCGAAAATATATTCTAGACTTCAATGCAACCATAGGAAAGTTTGAGAAGAAGGAACTAGATGAACCAGATGTCATTGGTCCTGTTGATTATGCAGTCAGGGAACATCTTAAAGCTCGAACATTTGAGCATGACGCACTTTCTGAGAAAAATATCTTTGTCTTAGGTAATGGCGCATTGGCAGGATCGCATTTACCAGGTACACACAGGCTAGTTTTCATGACAAGAAGCCCCACTACAAACACTCTTATGTTCTCAAGTATTGGAGGTGCAGGAATCCCACTCTATGAATGTGGTGTTGACTTTGTAAAATTGAGTGGTAAGGCTCCAAAACTATCTATTCTCTTCATTAAAAATGTTGATGACTATCTGAGTGCTGAGTTAATTCCTATTGAAAGACAGGAAGTATTCCAGCAATACGAGAAGAATGACAATGAAGGTGTGTATGGATTTGCAAATTTTCTTATTGAACGCTTCAAGAAGGAATATGAGAAACCAGCACAGGATGATAAAAAGGGTTATTTTGATTTCAGAATAGTCGCTCCAGGACCTTGTGCATTCAATACAAGGATGGGTGCTATGAATTCTCTTCTGATCAGAAATGGAGCGTTTCAGATTGGTGCAGAAGGATGGGCAGGAAGAGCTGGATTCGGATCAGCCCTTGTTCAAGGACATAATATCTGTGCTCTTGTTTTTGGTGGAAACGCGAATTTTCGTAAGTTTCCTAAGATGGACTTGAAAGATGTCAAGGTATTGAATGAATTCTTCAATAAAGAGGTAGGTAAGACTGTGAGTCAAGCTGCAATGCAAGCCACAGAGAAGTATCGTTATGTTGAAAAGTTAAAGACAGGCGGAACTTTAGGTGTTAATCTGACTGCAAGCAAGGAATGGGTTCCTATGTTCAATTGGAAAAGCGTTAATTATCCAAAGGAACAGAGAAAGGATTTGTATGACAAATTTATTTTGAATGGATATCTTAAGGAATTCAATGAGCAGACTATTGAGCCCAAACAATTCAGGAACTGTGGTGAAGCTTGCGTTGCCATGTGCAAGAAGGTTCGTGGCAATTTTAAAAAGGATTACGAGACATATGAGGCATTCGGGCCAAATATGGGTGTTTTCACCCAGAAGGATGCGGAGCGCGTGTCTTCTGGCATTGAAAATATGGGTTTTGATAGCATTGGTGGTGGCAACATGATTTCAGCACTTTTGGAAGCAGTTCATGTTGGCCTGTTAACCAAGGAAGACTTGGGATTGCCTGCCTCTCCAAACTTCAACCCAGACACATTTACAATCGAGCAATCAAAGCTTCATGCAGAATTGGCGTACAAGATTGCATTAGACTTTGGATATGGAAAAACAGAGATTGCAAAACTATTTGATGATGGGATCAGGGATGGATTTCAACAATTAAGCGCAAAATTCAAGGATCGTGAGGAAAAGACTGGAAAAAGATTCATGGACTTGATCAGCTACAATGCATTTGGCAAGATAGGATATAGTGTTCCTTGTCAGTATTGGGTTCCTGGATTCTGGGCACCGATTCATATAACTGGCAAGTTCTTCACATATTATCAGAAAGATTTCAGAGAGCCGGCAGATCTGGGAGAGCAATGCGCAGAAAGATCAATTCTTGAGATGTATTCTGAGAACACAGGTATCTGCAGATTCCATCGAGGATGGAGTGAGAAACTTGTACCTAAGCTAATAAATGAAGCCTATGGAATCAATATTGACTATTATAAACACTGCAGAGATTTGCTAAAAAAGATCATGGAATACAATGACAAGGCAGGAAATTTGCCTGTAGTCTGGGAGACTTTCAAGACAGTTGAGATCATCCGTGGATATTTAAAAGCAATATCTCTTGTTGGTGAACCTTCAAAAGCAAATCTTGAGTGGATTGAGAAATTTGATTCTGATGCTTGGAAGGCTGCTGAAGAGTATTGGAGTGAGATGAAAGTGGGGATAGCGAAGCATTTACTATAAAAAATGAAAAGAAGCATAATTAAAGTCAAACCAATAAAACTCCAACCCGCTTGGAGCAGGTTTAGAAGTGTTATTCTTCCTATTGCAATTCTTAATGGTATAATGTTCTTTTTCCAAGCAATCTTTGGAAATGGTTTTACAGAAGCATTTTTATTAAATGGACCAGAAGTCTGGGCAAGGCCATGGATCCTTGTTACAAGCATGTTCTTGCATGCAAACCTGACTCATCTTTTCTTCAATATGTATGCCTTGATTGTGTTTGGTCCATTCCTGGAAAGTAAGATAGGTCCAAAACGTTTTTTCTGGTTGTACATGGGATCAGGAATTATTGCAGGCGTACTTGCGAGCTTCTTTTATCCAAAGGCACTAGGTGCCAGCGGAGCCATAATGGGTATGCTTGGTGCAATGATAATCCTACTTCCAAATCTGAGACTACTTTTCCTTTTCTTTATCCCAATGAGCTTGCGTACTGCAGGAATCATTTGGGCCTTCCTTGATACAGTGGGCATATTCTTTCCTATGGGTATTGGAAATATTGCACATCTTGCAGGCATGGGTGTTGGACTTCTCTATGGTCTTTATCTGAAGGACAAACGAAAGCAATACAATAAGACCTATGGCGCAAAGAAGCATTTTGATGATTTGGATATTGATGCATTCTTAAGAGATGGCAAAATATGACTAGATGGTAAGATAACGGTAACTTTGTCATTGATTGATTTTCTCGTGCTATCTTTAACCTAAAGAGAGGATCATTATGGGCATAAATAAAAGGACAAAGTTACCGGAACTCTCAAATCGAGCAAATTACAGGCCTACATCTTAAGAGCACAGAAAGCAACTATGGCTCGATTTGAGAGTATAGTATGAAACTGCTTTCCAAATAACTATTATGCATTACAACAAAGTTTATAATGGAAGCATATGATAATCAATTATGCCGCCTAAAGTCATAATCATAACTGGGGGTGTACTTAGCGGATTAGGAAAAGGGATTGCTGCTGCCTCCATCGGATTCTTGCTTGGGGAATCTCTCAAGATTGTACCCATTAAGTGTGACGGCTATCTCAATGTTGACCCTGGAACCATGAATCCTATTGAGCATGGTGAGGTCTTTGTTCTTGAGGATGGTGGTGAAGTCGATATGGACTTTGGCCATTATGAACGTTTCATGGGAATTACCTGCAAAAGCCAATGGAATCTGACTATGGGCCAAGTATTCAATGAAATCCGTATCAAGGAACGAAGAGGGGACTTCTTGGGTCAGACTGTTGAATACATTCCTCATGTAGTGGAACATATCAAGAAGAGATATCTGGACACTGCCAAGGAAGAGAAGGCAGATGTTGTAATCATTGAGATCGGTGGGACTGTGGGTCAGATTGAGAATGACTTGTATATTGAAGCCTGCAGGCAATTACGAAAAGATATTGGTGATGAGAATATTATGTATGTACATGTAACATATGTGCCTATTCCTACAAATGTAAATGAGCAGAAGAGTAAACCAACTCAGCAAAGTGTACAACGCTTACGTGAACGAGGTATTCAGCCAGATATGATTATTGGCAGGTGTGAAGAATACTTAACTCC
>JAHJEM010000032.1 GCA_018825425.1 Nanobdellota archaeon
AGGTTCGCCAGTCTCACCATTGATTTTGGCATACAAAATCTCCTTGATACCTAGTAACTCAAAGTCCCATACTATATGTATATTATCTTCTGAATCCATACTTAGTGCAAGATAATGAAATCGGCCGTCGTCATTATCTGAAACTTGGAAAGGTTCAATAATGGTCTGACCATCTGCACCACTTATTTTTGTATAGTATATTGAATAGAATGTTTCACCTAGATTGTAATTCTGCCATATGACATGGATGTCACCTTCAGAATCTGATTTTATGTCAGGAGTTCTTGAAGTCCCGCTTTCATCATGGCTGATGACCATTTCCTCAACCATGACAGATCCATCTACTCCATTGAGCTTGATGTAATAGATATCTACTCCTGTATAGAAGTACTGCCAAACAATGTGTACGTCTCCATTTGCATCAATATCTAGTTTTGGCAAGGTAGGCAGTATTGTTTCTGTTAGGCTGGTTGGAGATACCATAAAAGTTCCATCAGCTCCATTGACTTTTGCATACATCAGATGGCTATTTCCTCCGCTTTGCATCCAGATAACATGAAGATTGCCATCGGCATCTATCTCTATCTTGGGTGCTTGTCCAACAGTACCATCAAATGAAGATAGTAACAGGTCATCTGGCCAGATTCTTATACCATCATCAGAAATTTTGGTCATGTAAATGTCCCTGTTTCCCTCAATAGTCTGTTGTGAAACAATAAATACCTCATTATCTGTATTTGATCTGACAGCAGCATTAATTGCATCTTCAACATTAGTTAATTGGATTGGTTCAGTGATAAAACTTCCATCAGACCCATCTAATTTGGAGTAAAACAGTTGATTTGCTCCATCAATAAACTTGTTGAATACAACATTGATATCATTGTCAATATTGATGCTGAGTTCAGGATAAGAAGTCATACTTGTATCAAGCAGGTTGTTTGGTTTGAATCCATAGTCTTGATCCTTCTGATGTCGGGTTGCCTCTCCACTACAATAAGATATTGAATCTGGTATTGCTCTTGGACTGGCAACAATGGTCAAGTAATTCACATCATAATCAAGATAGTTTTCCACAAGGTCATCAACCTTGTCTTCTGTCAATTGGACATTATTGTCAATCTCTGGAACAGGAGTGCATCTGGGCTGAGCAGGACTCCAAGTGACGCCCTCATCTGCCATGTCAAAGATAAGCTCTTGCCTGGCTGCGGCCAAGAATGGTGCGGCAAGAGAATGATCGCCAAAGAATTGGGAAAGGCTTTCTGTTGATTTCTCTGGAAACCTAAAATCCTCCATATAATTATCCATATCATTAGTATTTACAAGCATTATCTTGTCTGTATCAGTAAGATCAAGATACTCTTGTCTGAGTTCTTCAGATGTAAATGTCTTGGCAACCCTTCCTAATGTTGCTGCCTGTACAAGTACATCAGTATCAATTTCTCCAACTGTGTAGACATTGCGATTAGTTAACACCTCCACGTAATCTTCCATGTTTTCTGTTGATATGAAAATCAATGGCATGTTGAAGTAAGACGCGAATACAGAAGCCATAAGACCATCTTTGTAATTGTCATAGTCTACAATTACTACTCCTCCATATTGATTCCAGAAGGAGAATATATCTATGGGGTCTGCTTGAAATATCTGCTCAACATCAAGTCCTGGTCCTTCTTGGTATAGATTCGGATTCTGTTGGATTTCTTCTTGAGTTGGTCCTTCTGGCAGAGTCAGAATATTTAAAAGTTCTTGTGGTGCATCACCAATAACAGTTAATTTTGACGGCGCATAAAGTTGAATGAAATGCATTGTTGAATCTGCATCAAAAGTGTCTGTTGATCGACCATACACTCTCATGTTTATATCATAATTACTGTTCTCACTGTATTTTCCTCCAGAATAGACATCTGTATATGAATAGAATTGAATATTCTCCTCTAGAAAGACAATATTATACGTAGCTCCAGATGTTACTTCGACATCAAAGATGAACCTGTGATATCCTTGGGTTTCAGGAAAAAACGTATCACTTGTGGCAATAACCCTTCCTGATAAATCCTCTAACTGGAGGGCAATCGGATTTGACTCATGCCATGTTCGTAATTCGATCGCGTGGATGAAATCAGAATATGGGGTGAATGATTGATATGCTCCTGCTGGTACTGTTAGATACCATGAAAATTCACCAATTGTCAAGAAAGGATTATAGGTTATGCCCTCGTGGAAAACCAATGAAGGATGAGTAATTATACTACCTGTTTCATCAGTCCAGGTTGTTGCAGGTACAAGACTTAATACTGTTCGCCAATCAGCATCTGAGACCAAGAAAACCTCTTTTTCATCAAATTCCATCTTCTGGTTTGATTCCCTTAATGGAGTGCAACACTCATCTGCATATACAAAAGGGATTGCAAGAATCAAAAGCAGTATGATTATTGGTCTTTCCATTGGTCGATAACCTCAATAATATTTTCTATGGTGATTATGTTTTGAAAAAAGTCATCTATTGCATTTTGCATATCACTCTCTTCTATTGTGCCGTCACAATCATAGTCATATTGGTCTTCACAACAACCATAATCCACAGAGACCTCATATACACCACAAAATACCTCGCAAGAACAACCTTGATCCTCACATTCTGTAGCCTGTATAGGTATGATTAGAAGGAATAGCCCAACTACTAACAAAACCACTTTACCCATGGTGATTCTATCATTTGTGTTTTTTATAAAGGTTTCTATGGGGATATATGAATTGAATAAAAAGAATAACAGCTTTCCTTTCCAAGTCTGACTAGACAGTGTCTAGTATAACACCGGGCTCTAAAAAAGCCCGGGCTTTGCCAGGGCGCTTAAACGCCCTGGTTTTACCTTGCCCTTAAAGGGCAAGTATCAAGCCACGCGAGTGCGTGGCTGAGGCTTGGAAGGACTGCCTCTTGATGTCACTATTCATATTCAACTCATTAGAAAAAAAGCATGGGGCTGCGAGGATTTGAACCCCGGTTAGAAGGCCCCCAGCCTCCAGTGATAGTGACTCATATTAGAAATGCATTCCAATATTCCAAGCTACACTACAGCCCCAATATTTTGTTATGAAAACATAGGTTGGTATTTAAAGATTTTCACATGCCTGCTTCTATCTCACTAACAATATATTTCATCAAAGGAAGTATGTTTCCACCATCTGCTTTACGCAGTGCAGCGTAGTATCTTCTTCTGTTCTTGTTCTGGATTATCACAGGCGGATAGCCTTCTTGCATGAGCATGAAGTTCAATAGTAATCTTCCCACTCTGCCATTTCCGTCAAAGAAAGGATGGATTCTTTCGAACAATGCGTGGAATGTGCATACTCTTTCAATAGTATGCATTTTCTGATTCTTTTTATTCCACAGAATCAGGTTCTTGATCTCTTGTTCGATTAGGTCTGCTCGGACGGGAACAAGGTTTGCCACTGTTACTTGTGCTGTCCTGAATATGCCTGCATCATCGCTAACACCTGCTTTAAGAGTCTTGTGTAAGTCCATTATCAGCTTCCTAGTTATCTGTTGATGAGTCTTTAGCAATAGGAATGCCTTCTTATGGTTCTCTGTCTCTTGTACATCTCTTAGTGGCCTATTTCCTGGAGTGATGTGTTCCTGCAGTAACATCCGGGTATCTGCAAAGGTCAGGCTGGATCCCTCGATCCTGCTCGTATTGTACGTAAATCTTGTGATGAGTTCTTCTTCATATACTTTGATTTCATCCTTGCTTGCTTTCATCTTTTGTCTGTACTCAAAAGATAATCTGGCAAGCAAATCCTTCTTTGATTTGAGGAACAGTTTGACTTTGTCAAATTCCTTCGCATACTTTATCAAGTCATTTGCAGAGGGAGGATGAATTCCTAAGTATCTCTCTATGCGTTTCTCTTTTCCATCCACTCTTGTCTTAGCCACTAAATAATGATATTCTCTTCCAGAAATCTTTTTTTTTCTCACGAAGACCATTTAGTCACCAAATTGAAAATTATTCGATAATTATTCGGAATTAGTCACCCTTTATAAATGTTGCTGTAGAAAAAGATTATGTCGGGAATGGACTACAGCCCCAATATCTTATTATGAAAACTAGAGATGGTTTTTAAATATTGCCGCAAATGCAACCTAGACAGAATTGATTGGACAAAATTTAAATAATTCATCTATCCAATGTTAATATGAAGAAGAAGTATATGTGGATTATTATGTTGGTTCTTCTTCTCACACTCGCATATGTTTTGTACATGTTGATGGGTTACATGGTAATTACCACTTGGGCAAAACCCGAGCATCCCAGCCAGAACTATCCTGGCATGCCTTGTATAACCACTGGGCGTGGATTCGGAATTGATAGTGCTAAGACAACTTCGAATAGTATGGAAGCTAGTATCCGTAATAATAATATTGGTTATAATTTTGAAACAAAATCTGGCGGAGAAAACATAACTAATGTCGTCCTTGCATTTGGTGGTGATGCGAAAACATGCAAAAAAACAAATGCAACAGCATATTCACCTGACGATCTTCCTGTTTGGACAGGTAGTTGTAATGAAGAAGGTTGCTCTTTTATATCTAGAGAAGGAATTTCATTTAGAAATGGAAAAGACATAGGTCATTTCACTTTATTTGAATGCGATTTCAAATGGATTGCGAACTCGGAAATAACTTTAACATATGATGGCAGTAAGGGAAGAAATTCACTGAATGGTATGTATAGTTGTAATGTTGAGAAATAGACTGTTTTTTCTCAAATACTTGTCAGGAACACACTACAGCCCCGACACTAAAAAAAAAGAAATCCCTTTTCTTTTAGTATTCCATCAAAGGAGCAAGTGTATTGCCTTCAGCCTGTTTGGTTAGTCTATATGCAGTTGCAAAGCTCTCCAATCCAGGCGCTTCCAAATCAACAACATCTTCAGGAAGCTTTAATGCATGAATTAACCTTCCTGTGTCTGCTTTAGCACATGCTTTTCCAATAGCCGCAGTCAATCCTTCTCTTGCAACAGCTGTATCATATATTCTTCCTTGCTTTTTCTCATATTCAAGGATTGCATTTATATGACGAACCCTGCCTTGTTCTAACCATTCACCCATTTTTCTGCCGATGAATTCAGATCCCTTTTTTCCAAGTGCCTCAGCTAAGGGTTTTACGTCAAAATAATATGGACTTCTATCAGCCTCAAATGTGGCCATAGCTTTTCCGAATTTCCCTGTTGGTGCGCCTTTTTTTGCAGCCACTTTATCAAGCAGTCCATCCTTAACAAGAGTCTGGTAATCGCTATCAGCCAGATGTGCTTTTGCACGTTGAGAAACATAAGCTCTGCTTGTCATATTGATCATGACAGGGATTGCTTCATACGCAAATTTTTTATTATAATCCTGCCTGAAATATCCTTCATCATCCATATCTGAATGCTCCTTCCAATCCATCAAAGCATTGTCAACAATTGTCTCTGGATCAACTAGGTCTGTCCATCCTTCAAGTATGCCTGAAAAATGCTCTACTCTTCTATTGTCAAGGCTTTCCGGGCAAAAAAGCATATTATATCCTGCCTCAACAAATTTGGTTAATTTTTCCTTCATACCAATTGCATTCATTTTATCCTTGAATGCTTGGGCAACATGTGGTACCCCAAAAACAGTAACTGCAGTTATTTGAGCATAAGTTTCCATATTGGCATTGGTTCCTGCATGCAAGACATCAAGTAAATTATGTAACATTTCAACACTTGGCTCTGCCTTAAAATACTCTGCAATTTGAGGGATGCTGAACCATTGGGACATTAGATCTTCATGGATTCCACCTTCTGCTTGCTCCCACATTGAGTTGATTCCGTGGTAGATTGCAGCTTCAGCCATATGTCTATCTTGCATCTTATCAACTAATGCTTTTTCAAAGACGATTTCTTCTCCGTTTAATAGCTGTAATGCAGAAGTGTTGCCTGTTTTTACAAGAAGTTCTAATGTCAATGCATCCTGATTCATCATATCACCAATAGGGAGAACTAAATAACAGGATAAAAACCTTTGGGTGGGCTTTATAAACCTATCCCTCAAACATCCATCCTTCATGCCTTTGAAAGAATAAATCAGGATCTGATAGATAATCCTTACTCTGTTCCAAGAGATCATAATGTATTTGTTCTTGTTCCATTAAGAATTTGAGAAATGCTTTTACAGTAGGATCCTCTGCTTTTTCTGAATGCTCTTTGTAGTATTCATAGCTTTCTGTTTCCAACTGCATTCCTTGTTCGTAAGCAGAGATATCATCACCACTCAAAGCAATTTTTTCTTTGAATGCTCCGATAGTTGTCTTGAAGAATTCCTTTGTGTCCTCCTTGCTATTTTCAGGTAGCTCAATACCTTGATCATCAACGTATTTTCTTATCCAGTCCTCGTGCATCTTCTCCTGTTCAGCCAGATACTCAAACAATTTTGCCACAGCATCATTCTTTGTCTTACCTGCAGCTTCCTCATAGATCATTCTTCCTTTCTGCTCAAACTCGATTGCCTTTTGTAATGCTTCTTTAAATTCCATTATGATTCCTCCATTCATTTCTTTTCCCGCTAGACGCACTAAATTTTCCAGTCTGCCAATCTTTTAGGATCATCTTTGATGTCCTTTCGATATCTGGCTCAGCACCTTTTTTGATAAGTTTGAATTTTTTTGCAATCAGTTCAATTGTATGGTCGAAATCATCAGATACTTCTACGCCGTAATGTGATTCTATTACTCCTGGACATTTTTCCATTAAGTCCATTATTGCAAGATCAGGATTTTTAACCCTGTTAAAGTCAACAGTTCCTATAAGTGCATGTTTATTGCTATCTTTTTCCATATAGGGAATTACTCCCGGAGTATCTAGAAACATAATCCTGTTATCTGCTTTTATTTTTTGCAATCCTTTGGTAAAACCACTAATTGAGCTTACGGGTGCAGAACTCTTGCCTTTAAGTGCATTTATTAATGATGATTTTCCTACATTTGGGTAACCAAGAACAGCCACCTTCAAAACGTGTTTGGTCTTAAATACTTTTTTTCCTTCTATGATTATCCTTTCCCTTAATTTAGTTGTTCCGAGATATTCTTTGGCTGAAATGAAAACTGATGGTTTTAAGTTCACTTTCTCTAATTTCCTTTTATCAACCAAGTCACATTTTGTCATAACATAAATAAGTGGTTTTTTTGCAGCTCTAACTTTTGATTCCACTTCTGGATTTCGGGTTTCGTCAATCAGTCTTGAATCTAAGAGTAGCAGGATGACGTCTGCTTCGTGAATTACCCTGTTTACTATATCCCAGAAATTCCTTGGCATACTCTTCAGATATGACCACGATTTAAAAGATTTGTGTTAAAATGTTTCAACCAGTGTGCTTTTTGCGTTGATTTAGTATTCCATCAGATATGCGTATTGTCTTTAAGTCTGTTTGGTTAATCTATATGTTGTGTTGTGGCTTTCCACACTGTAATCATACCTATTAAAGTTTGCATATCAATTTCTCCAGCAAACCATTTAATTATGTTTTCTAACAGCTTTTCTGTGGTAATACCCTCTTTTTGAACTTGAATCAGATACCAGGGAGTGGTGTAATCCTTTCCAACGTGAAATGACACTTGTCCTCCCTCTGCATCAACTGCAAAGACATCTGCAGTTCTTCTTCCATGAAGGTCAAGTGGATAGACGTATATGCTCTCATCAATATTTAAAGTGATATCTGCCTCGACTGCACCCATCCAGACAGGATCCTTGCCAAACTGGAGCCATTCTCTCCAGGGTTCATCATTACACCATGAGGCTCTATGATATGTGTCCCAAAGGTGTTGAGAATTGTCTGCATGTGAAACCAGTGTAAGAAGCATCTTCTCAGACTCATCCAAATCCAAATCATCTAAACTTGTCAAAAATACACCATAGGTAGGTAGACCTTGGAGTTCTGTCAACTCGAATCCAAAATCATCTAATGATTCACTTTCACCATTGTAATCACCTACTGCGCCTTGTGTCTTAGGAGTTGTAATTTTCACTCTTCTTTTTTCAAGGTCAAAGACAAAACTTTGTGTAGATGGTATGAATGGTGAATCAGGATTACCAAGGTTTGGCAGATTATTCTCATAATGATCCAATGAACCCCATGAGATATCATAGAGTAAAGTATTTGCAGGATCTATCCAGTCCTCTTGCATGTGATAAGGAAATCCGACATTGACATTTTTCAGGCTGTCTCGTGTCAGATACGATTTTCGGGTCGGCGCTTTTTGTACATCACGCCTGAATAGTCGTCCTGCTGTTGGCTGCAATGCGATAAGTGGGGCGTTTGAAAAGATATTATACACTTTCATCTTTGCATCCCACGAATCTGGTCCCCAATTCTGATGGAAAAGCGTATAAGCGTCCCATCCTGCATGAGCACCCAGAAGACTTAATAGGATCTGCTCAGATATATGTTCTGAAAAACCGCTGAATGTGGTCTCTCCAATCATGTATGGTTTGTCTGAAAACCTTACTTTTAACAATGACCATACCAATAGTTCACTATTGAAATTTGAGATTACAGAATTATCCTCAATATGGTACGTCGCAGGTTCTCCATGACCTGACTCATCATAAACAGTCCATTCCCCATTAGGCATGTATATGTGTTGATCTTTCATCTCAAGCTGTTCAAGACCAACTTCAGATGCAGGATAGAATCCCCAAGGAGATTTTCCACCCACAGCAAATATGTCTGTTCCAATGGTATTTTTCAGATGATCCCTTACTTCAGAGTATACATATTCTTCTCTTTCCACAAGGAACTGGATTAGGTCTTTGACTCTCAATTCGTAACCTTGGGTGTATAGATAACTCGGAGCAAGAATTTGGAGCTGGCATTCATCAGTACCATAAGTCTGTTCAGTGCATGTGCCGTCTTCCTCGACAAAAGGTGGTTCATTAGGAAGTCCGCATCCCCCCCATGCTGCACAGAGATCGTCCCAGGTAGGATATTTTGCATTTAGACCTTCAGTCAACCAGTCTTCATATACATCTTCTCTGAATTTCTCCACCCAGTATGGATTGAGTTCTTTTCTCTGTGTGCTGCTGGGTACAAATATCTTGTCCATCTGAGAATCACTCCATGAATTAACCAGACTTCTCTCATTCATAAGAGAAACAATCACAAAAGCAGGATCGTCCTTGATTGCCAGACCGTCAAATTCATGACTAAAAACAATTGAAAGATAATTCTTATAGGTCTCCAATACATCATCATGTACAAATTCGATCGGCCCTCCGTAACCATTGCCCCAAAGGTTATTATGCTCTGTACTCAAATAACCAGGTGCTGAAAGGTAGACCATCAGATAGATATTCTTCTCCTTGCATTTTTCCACAAGGGATCTGTATTTATCCAATCCAGAGTGTATCTCTACTTCATTGTGTGCGTCCCAATGAGCAAATGTCTTTATCAGATTGAATCCATACTTTTCTGCAAACTCGCATACATAGTCACCGTATGTGTTGATACCTTGAGTATAACCATATTCTTCAATCATTGCGTCGACGGTTTGTTGTTCTGATTGTAATCCATGAAACCTGATTTTTTGGCCGCTTGGATCATGATATAGTTCTCCATCATCCTCAGTTCTGATCTGCCCTATTTCCAAGTCGGCAGGATAATTGAACTCTGCATCTTCTATGTCTTCAAGAGGTCTTGTCCAATCGTATGCTTTTGCGAATGTGAAGTTGAGTTCTTCCAGTTCAGGACTCTCTCCACTTGCAGGACCACTATCGATCCTATTTAGATTGACTTTGAACTGTACACATTTACCTACTGGTGCAGGAACTGTGATATAATTATTATATAAGAGGCGTTCAGGACGCAAGCTCCAGTCAAACATGTTGCTGCAATCATTGTTCTGTGAAGCCCTTGCTTGGATCTTGATTCGAGAATCCTTGAACAACATTATGTCATCGAACCAAACTTCTCCTGTGGGTACTTGAGGTTTAAACCATTGGAAATCAATCCAGATGTAAGCATAATAATTATAACCGTCCTCTTCAAGCGCGTCATAAAGAGGGTATTCAACCTGGACCCTTTGGAAACCTGGTGTGTCATATGTTACCATTGGACTTTCCAGGATTCGACTAAGTTCATTCATTCCCTCCCAGTCACCATTAAGTTCTCTGATATGCCACAAAGTTGGTGTAATCCTACCAAACTCGATATCTGCATCAATCCAATAGGTGAGATGGACTGTGTCATCTGGAGTAATTGGAATCATGTTAAGTCTCGGACTGCCTTGGTCAACTCGAGAATAGAAAGCGCCTTGACCAGTACTATGTCCTGTGGTGAGCCTGTAAGATGCAGTTCCTGTATGGCTTCTGCTTGTGTCCCTTGCGCCAGGGAATCTCCAGTATTCCCATCCGTAAGCACTCTGTTCAAACCCTGGATTAGTATTTGCGTAATTCAAGTCAAAGTCATTCCAGTTGGCAACTCCTTCCATATGATTCCAAAGTGCTTTGAGATTATCTTCAGGCACATGGAATATGGGTGACAACCAGTAGCCGTCATCAAAACCATCTTCTAACTGGAGTACCCCGCCCTCGAATTTGGTATTATAATGATTTCCGCCAGAATTAAAGTAATCTTCAAGATCAACTGGACTGGACTGCAGTTCTACTTGATCCGCTGCTGCAACATACCCTAGAGAAATAATTAGAGTTACTATCCACCATCCGATTAATGTTTGTTTCATAATTTGTTTCATTGTATACTCTTCCATGCTTGGAGCAATTGGATCAGATCACTCATACTTAGCATATTATTGAACCAGGCGACTATTCCTGCCATTATGACTTCTTGACTGATCTGTTCATCTTGCACTTCAATGATATACCATGGCGTCTTAAACTCTCCACTTATTTGAAATGTCAGTTGATCGTCAACAGGATTCACAATAAAAGCACCAGGTCCTTTCTGACCATTGATATTCAAAGGATGTACTATGATTGGATCTGATCCTTGGATTGTGATTTGTGCATCTATGCTTCCCATCCATACAGGAGGCACGCCATTTGGTGAATTGCACCCTTCGCATTCAGCTCTTCTATGATAATGATCCCATATGTGATCTGAATTATCTGCATTGCTCACAGCTGTAAGCAGCATCTCTTTGGATTGGGTCAATTGTATATCATCTAGGCTAGTTATAAATATTGCTATGCTGGGTGTACCTTGAACCTGTTCAATATCCACACTCATAAAACCAACATCCTCAGAATAACCGTCATAATCTCCGACAATACCTTTAGTCATATCAGTTGTTACCTTGACCCTTCGGTTCTCAATATCATACACAAAATCTCCACTTGAAGATTGGTAAGGGGGTACTTGATTATCTGGAACAGCAGGAAGAATATCGCTTGTGTGTTTCATGCTTTCCCACACAATATTGTATATGAACTGGTTTGCAGGATCCTTATAACCATGATAGAAAGGAGACATTAAGTCATAATTTTTTGTGGTCTCGCGGGTCATATACATTTTCTTGGTCTCTCCAGTCTGCATATCCCTTCTGAACAATCTACTTGATACGGGTTGCATTGCAACAACAGGTGCTTGGTATTGCAAGGAAAATCCATGCATAGTATATTTCTGCCAATATTCCCGGTTTAATTTCATCATGAATAGAATTGATGCATCCCATCCTGAATTTGCTCCGATTATTGATGTGAGCATGTACTCAGCAACATTTTCGGAAAATGGAGAGTATGCAGTCTCACCTGCAACATACGCACTCTTTGCAAATCTCGGACTATTTACATAGTTCATATCAGGGCGTCTCATCAGAGGTTGATTGGTAAGCAGAAGATAAGTCTCATCATCTGTCCAGAATGAGTCTTGAGTATTTCCATAAGGGTGTCCGTCTATAAGTTTCAAAACTTCCATACCTGCTTCCCCTGCAGGATCAATACCCCAAAAAGGTTTGCCACCCGCCATTATCATATGACTGTTGCTTTCTATATGATTTGCAATCTCTGTGTATAGATATTCTTCTCTCTGGATCAAGAATTCAAGAATGTCATCCATTCGAGGATCGCATTCCTCCAAAAAGAAATATTCTGAGTAAAGAAGGATTTGAAGTTCACATTCTTCAAGGTTGTGGCTTTCATAGGTTGCTGCATTGCAATTTCCATCTTCAGGTACAAACATGTCATCCCATGCAGTTGTCAGCTCTGCGTAAGTAGGATATTTTTCCCATAACCATTCATTGAAAAGTTCTCTAAGGCTATTTGCGTAGTAAGGACTGATGTCTGGAAAATTATCTAGAGTGGTTGCTCCATTGACTCCATCTAGTTTATCATGGCGCCATCCGACAACCAAACTCACTTCATTCATTATCTCAGACATGATGAATGATTCACGTTCTCCAATTGGTGTACCATCATCAAGCTCGTAATTTAGTACAATATCAATATAATCCTTGAAATGTGGAATCACAGCATCGTCTGTGAATTCTACAGGGCCACAAAATGTTGAATCGCAGAATTGGTTGCCTAGTTTTGTATGCAAATATTTTAAAGGAGTAAATCGAAAAAAGAAGTAGACTCCTTTTTCTTCACAGAGTTCAATCATTGGTTCATGATATCGAATGATGTTTTCAATCTCTGCTTGGGTATCATCAATACCCATTGGAAACTTGATCATGTTAAAACCATATTTTTCTGCATAGTTGCACATGTAATCTGCAAATACTTGCTTATCTCCAAAGTCAGGATCAGTCCAAGCATAATATGGGCTCTGGAAACCATAGAAGCGTACCTGTTCTCCACTCTGGTCAAAGTACATCTCACCATCTGATTCATCTAGACTTACAGGACCCAGTTCGGACACTGGGATTGCTGGCTGGGTGAAATCTGCAGAAATTGTGTCTGGTTCTGGTCTTGTAAAATCATATGCTTTTGAAAATGTGAAATTCAGTTTTTCTAACCAGAGGGTATTTCCTGTAAATGGTCCACTATTGATCTTGTACAGTTTCACTCTGAATTGTATGCATTTGGTTACTGGTGATGGTACATTGATCTCATTGTCATAAAGTAACCTTTCAGGTCTAGAATACCATGATTGCATTCCAGAGCAATCCTCCTCATTTGACCAACGTGCTTGAATCTTGATTCTGGAATCTTTGAAGACCTTGATGTCATCAATCCAGAATTTTCTATCTTCTACATAAGGGCCCACACCATTGAAACTAAGTTGAGGATAACCATAATAATCATACAAGTCTGTATCAGGGTAGACATCATCCAATCTGAACTCTACCTGTAGATCGATGAAATCAGAGGTCTTTGAACTTAATCGGATATCTGATCTCATCACATTTTTATTTGTCCTTCCAAAATTTTGGGTACCTGTTAGTGCCCTGATTGATTCAAGAGAAGGTCTTATGTCTCCTTGAGGAATATCTGTATGAATTCTGGCAATGAAATGGACTATTTCACCATTATCTACAGGAAAGACGTTATTGGCTTCATCAACATTCCATGTGTTGATGGCATTGAATACTACTCTTGATCTGAAGTTGGAAGGCCATTTATCAGTCTCGATTGCTTGAAATGAACAGCTTCCAGAACGTGCATGACTGCAATCCCATAAATAATTATCTTGACCAGTCAGGCTTCCAAACCACCACAAATCATCAGGATCCTGTTCCATACCTCCATTGTCTATAAGATTCAGACCAAATTCATCCCAATTGGAAGAACCCTCCATATGATTCCAGAATCCTCGTAGGTCAGGCTCATCAACATGGAAGATTGGAGAGTCCCACCATCCCTGGTCTCTCCCATCAATCAATTGAAGTCTGCCATCAACGAATTCAGTATTGACATGATCCCCTCCAGCACCTTCTGGAAAATAATTCTCAACATCAACAGGACTAGTATCTAATGTAACCATATCTGCTGCATACGTATAATTAGCTAGAACTACTAAAAGCAATACCACCACAATCTTACTCATTCCCACAATAGAAATCATAATGAGGGGCATATATAAATATTTCGAGGAAAACTTGATTCATCTATAAGAAATTGGGAAATCTAGTGGATACTGCCTTCAATATCCTTGTCAACCTTGATACTTTCAGCGTCTGTCTTTAATTCATCTCCATCAAACCAGGCCATATTCACTTTTGATTCAAGATGGAGTTTTGAGAATTCTTCGATTGTGAGTTTTTTGAGTTCTTTTTTTGATTTATCAAATACTTGGCTTTTGGTCTTTTCAGTATAGACTAATGATCCGTTCTCTGATGCTTGCGCATAGAGGATTCCCACATCCTTATCTCCTTCAATACTTGCAGCGAGTAGCATGCCATCCGACTTTTCTCCTCTTAGTTTTGCTGGTTGAAGATTGCTTATAACAATTAGTTTTTTTCCCTTTAGATCATCTGGTTTGTACCATGCTTTTAGGCCAGCAACAAGTTGTCTTGGTTTTTCTTCTCCGATGTCAATCTGCATTATCAGAAGCTTGTCTGCTTTTGGATGCGGTCTGACTTCAACAATCTCTGCAACCTTGAGTTGCAGACCTGAAAAAATATCCTGTTTCTCTTCTGTGGAAATTGATGAGGTTGTAGGAGTTTTCTTGACTTTCTTTTTGGCTTTGCCATCAGATTCTCCCTTGAACTTTTCCTGGAATTCCTTGACTTCTTTGTCTTCAAGTTTTGCGAACAGAAGCTTAGATGTTCCGATACTCTTATCCCCAATATCCTTACCAATGTCTTTCCAGTATTGTTTCTCAATACCTAGTTGGTTCCAGATCTCTTCAGAGGTTTTTGGCAAGTATGGCCAGATGATGATGCTCAAGTCTTTTACAAAGTTGTAAAGGTTGGCCAAGGTATTCTTGCACTCTTCTGGATTTTCCTTTAGTGATTTCCAAGGTGCTTTATCCTGGAAATACTTGTTTCCTTGACGGGATAATGACATTATTTCTTGGAGTGCCTTTCGTAATTTGACCTGCTCGTAAAGCTCTTCGATCTCTTTTGCTTTCTTTGTAGAATCCAATTCTTTGTTTGTGATCTTGAATACTTCTCCTTCAAAGAATTTTGATATGAATACAACTGTCCGGTTGACCAGATTTGCAAAATTTGCAACAAGTTCATTGTTGAGTTTTTCCTGGAAATCTTTCCATGTGAATGTGGTGTCAGAGTTTTCTGGTCTTGCAGCGAGCAGATAGTATCTCCATGCATCTGCAGGAATGCCAGTCTCCATTGCATCGTCGCCAAACACGCCTTCGCTTCTTGATTTTGAGAACTTGCCAGTCTCATAATTAAGATATTCTGTACTGTTTATGTGATGAAGCAGGGTCCAATTATCTTTTGTTGCAAGAAGTGTCGCTGGAAACATTATAGTGTGGAAAGGGATATTGTCTTTGGCCATGAACTGGAAGAGTTTTACATCTGGATTCTGCCACCAATCCTTCCAATCAGGTCTAGCTTTTGCAGTAATACTTATGTATCCGATAGGTGCATCGAACCATACATAGAAGACTTTGTTCTTGTATTTCTCAAGAGGGATATTCACTCCCCATTTAAGATCACGACTGATAGCCCTGGGTTTTAGTCCTTGTTTTATCCATTTCTGTGTGGTTGTGGCTGCATTGTCTGTCCAATACCCTTCATCCTTTTGTTTTTCTGACCAGTGCACGAGCTTGTTCTGGAGTTTTTCTAAATCAAGGAATAAGTGCTCGCTTGTCCTTTTTTCTGGCAGGCTATTGCATAGTTTGCATCTTGGATTTATCAGATCGATTGCATTCAGGAGTTTTTGACAATTGTCGCATTGGTCTCCTCTTGCGTCTTCGAAATTGCAGTATGGGCATTCACCTTCCACAAACCTGTCTGCAAGGAATTTATCACATGCTTTGCAGAAGAGCTGTTCAACAATCTTCTCTTGGATATATCCGTTCTTGTAGATTTGTAGGAAGATTTCTTGGCTTATTTTTTCGTGTTCTTTGGTGCTGGTTCTTCCCCAAATATCAAATTCAATATTGAACCATTTGTAAATATCAGTGTGAATCTTGAAATATTTATCACAGATCTCTTGAGGTGTAACTCCTTCTTCAATTGCTTTGGTCTCAGTTGCAGTACCATGCTCATCAGTTCCGCAGACATAAAGTGAGTCGTATTTTTTAAGCTTGCAATACCTTGAGAATACATCTGCGGATAGAACACAACCTATAAGTGTTCCCAGATGCGGGAAGTTATTTACATACGGTAAAGCGCTTGTTATCAATACTTTCTTGGCTTGTTTTGGTCCTATGAACGTGACCACCTCCCAATTGGATTGGTTTTTGTATAATTTAAATTAGAGGGCGTGGGAGGGTATTTAAAGGTTGTTGTTAAGAGGAGTATTATTTACGATTCTCCATATATTCCGCAATTATTTTTTTGGTATGTCGGAGAAATACTTTAGTATTCATATGAATAATGAATGATGCTGCACCTAAAAAAAATAGGTACTGTGCAGTTAGGAAGGACCAAAGATGTATTAGCCGATAAAATGAATATGTCAATATTATTAATTCCAATAATCTTAAAGAAAGATAATAGAGTATGTTCTTTGATATATCGATTGTGTGGTTACTAACAAAATAGTCTAAAGCTTTACCTTTGCTTTGTTTCTTTAACTTCTTTACCTTATTGATATCTACTATCGTTTTCCAATAAGCTATCATTTTTTGGATGATAAAGAAGTTGATTGTGGCTGCTATTAGCATGAACAAATCCAAATAGTAATTAGTTTTCTCAACTACATAAAAAAGAGCCAAGACCATGAATACATGAGGTCCTTTTTCAATAATTTTTTTTACTATGGCTGGATCCATTATGTTTGCGCACTTTGTCTAATTATTAAGATATCAGAAGTCATCTGCCATTAATATGCCTTTAGTTTTATTGAAAAAACAGCAAAAAACATCATATTATTCATTTTCAGACTGAAAAACTTATTCAATCACAAAATATATAAATACACGTACATACACGTACGTGTATGGCAACCAAAACACTTACCATAACTGAGGACGCGTATAATTTGCTTTCGAGCCGGAAGGGTCCTAATGAGAGTTTCAGTGATGTCATTTCAAGAATCACTAAGTCAACATCGCTAAGGGAGCTTGTCGGAATCCTTTCGGATAAAGATGCGAAAGAGTTAAAAAGCAACATTGCAAAAACGAGAAAACAGATGGACAAAGACTTTGAAAAGAGGATGAAAAGATTCAAATGATCGTTGACACTTGTTTTATCATTGATATCATGAATAATGATGAGTCGGCTCTTGCTAGCCTTGACAGGCTTGAACATGGTGCCGAACCGATAATTCTTACCTCTTTGAATGTATTTGAGCTTTATAGTGGAATTGCTCAATCCAAAGTGCCAGAAAAAGAGAAGGAAAAAGTAGAAGCTATTTTAGATACACAGACTGTAATCTCAT
>JAHJEM010000033.1 GCA_018825425.1 Nanobdellota archaeon
CGATCTCTTTAAAACTGCAGGAGTCAAGCTTGAAGTCTTGAATGATACAGTCGAAGAATATGATAATCAGTAAGTTACTACTTTCTCTTTTGAGGTTAGCCCTGACTTAATACACACTTTTTTCCCTAATCTCTTGGATAGGAATCTTACTAACTCTCTATTTGCTTTGTTCTTGTCTGCAGGTGCTGCAATTGCAATTCTCAGGGCTTTTTTTTGTTCATCCCATCCTAGAATCTCTGTTTTCGAAGAATTCGGCTTTGCGATAACCTTTAGTCTATTGTTTGAGAAGTACTTTGCAGGATCCATTTATGAGTAATCTCGCCAAGTGTGTTTGCACTTGGTGCATCGCAGGAATTTTGTCTCTGGTTCGTCTCCAGCTCGAGTCTGAACAAGCCAATAATATGCTTTTTTGTTCTTGCACTTTTCACATTGGACATCGTCTGCTATTGGCAATGTTTTTTCATCGTCTGGAACAACTTCGATGTCTTTTTCTTTTCTCACGGTCTCTTGGATTCTGGCTCCTTCAATGTCTTTGGTGTTAAAACCGCAGCTACAATGGAGGACCTTCTTATTCTTGTCTTTTTTCGGTTTTAGTATGGTACCACATTTTGGGCAAAACATCATTGTACTGGGAAGTTTTTTTGAGTGGTTTAAAAATCTTGCGTTAAATTAGTTCAAGACAAAAATATCTTATAAATATTTTTATCTTTCTCAATATAGTCTGCGAAAAGATAATAATTTATTAATGCCGCAGACCAAATATCACCGTCAAAAAACCAATATGATTGCTAGAAAACCAGAATACTGACAGATTAACTGGTGAATTCACGTAATTTGTGCCATAATGGTTTTTTAAAGGCACATCTGGCGAACAAGGTTTATATATCTGAAAAACCAATCAGGTCTATGGCACTGCGAGAGAATAAATGGTCTACTAAAGGAAATGGCCCGCCCTTATCCCAGGAACCTCTGCTTATTCAGACCATTGAAATGAGTATGGAACAGGTCACTCAACAGCTGTACGATGCAAGTCCATTTGCAGATAGTCATTATGGTCGTCTAGAAGAGGATCTTAGAGCATTTCAGAGAAAAATCAATGAAAAGCTTAGACGCGGGACCATAGGTCCTAATGCAATGCAGGATTATACTCTTGGTGTTGTAAGCCTCGAATTTCTTGGTCCTATGATGGGGGTTGATTTGATTCGTGAAAAGGAAGTTTTCTGCGATATTATGAATGGAAGATATAGTGTTGTGAGTCCTTTGACCTTGTATTTCAAGGGTTCTGAAAGCGGGGAAGAAGAGAGAGAACAGGCAGTTATTGGTCTTGAGGATATTGTGGATGATATTCAGAAAGCAGGCATATTCAAACATGATGCGTCCGTGAACCTAAAATCCAAAGTGTATCACCAAGCAATAATCGAGATTGGAAAACTTGCAGGTGAATATTCCCAGGAACAACATCTGTTGGCTTTGGCATATTTGTATATTTTGATTCCTGCATTTGGAATTGATCAAGACAAAGGAGATATCAAAGAGACTTTTGTGAAAGCGACACAAGGTAAACCGCGTTATGAACTGCATTTTCCTACAGAAGAAGTGGCAAAGCCAGAGTACTAATCCTTCGTCTTTGGGTATCAGAAACTTTTATAAATCGTCCTCTTTTCTCGAGGGCTTGAAGTCCCCTTAGCTTAGCGGTTCGAGCGTGCGACTGTTATTGTCTGTCCTTGGCGGCAGATACAGGACATCGCAAGGTCGCCAGTTCAAATCTGGCAGGGGACGTTTTTTTTAAAATGGCTGCAAATAAGACAACACCCGATAACGAACTCCAATTCTTACGTACTTTCTATAAGCTTAAGCAAGTATATCGTGAGAACAGTGTTGCAGATAGGAAAGAGAGTTCTGCAGAGCACACTTGGAGTGCTATGATCTTGGCAGATTATTTCTTGACTAAGGGACAGTATAAACTGGACAAACTAAAAGTGTATGATTTGCTTCTGTATCATGACTTGGTTGAGATTGAGACAGGAGATATAGGCATTCATAGGGAAGAAGCAAGAAAGGATAAAGACGCTCAAGAAGACAAAGCAGCTAAGAAACTGAGTAAAGACATTCCTCTTGTTTTGCAAGCAAAATACTTGAGCCTTCACACTGAATTTGCAGAGCAGAAGACGTCAGAAGCCAAATTTGCCAAGGCAATAGATCATCTGGATGCTCAGATCCATGAATTGGACAATAAGGATGATTGGAAAGGATGGACTGAGGAGAAAACAAGAGAGCTTCTTGAAAAATATTATCCTGATTTTCCTGATTTGAAACAGATTTTTGAAGCGTTCATGGATTATGCCAGAGAACATGACTTCTTTGATAATTAATTTTTTGTTCATTCAATTTCTAGGTCATTTCTTCGAAAAGTTTATATACTTACATTGTAAGTATTGGTGTGAACGGTGGTTTTTAGAGGTCAATTCTTGTGTTTTCGACGAAACATTTATAAACTTCTACTTACATTGTAAGTCCTATATTTAAGACGGTGACTACTTACATTGTAGGTAATTGGTGTGGTGATTATGGGAGGGAGCGTAGAAACAACCCAAGAAGTGGAATTTCCAAGCTATATCTTTAAAGATAGGAGTGTTGCTGTTCTCGAGATTCTCGTCGAATATCTAAAGGATACCAAAGGCATGAACTATCATGACATAGGTGTCTTGCTAAACAGGGATGAACGCACCATTTGGACTGCCTACAATCGGGTCAAAGCCAAACGCAAGAAATGATGAGGCAAAGACAAGATACAGATGAGGCACAATAAGAGACAAGACGTGCAGGAAAGGCTAAGACGCCTCGAAGAGTATAGAGAGAATGCTCGCACATATCATAATAAAATCATAACTCTGTCAAATGAACGGGAATTGGATGATGGGGACTTCTGGCATTATCATAAGGATCTATTCAAAGGACAGAATGAAAAGGAATTCTTTGAAAAGATAAATCAAGATATTCATAAGACAAGAAGTGAGCTTACTACACTTAAGAACCAGACACTGGTTAGAGGGCCTGTGCTATTTCTGATTATTGGAATGTTTGTAATGGGTCTGTTCTGGACAGTACAATATGGGCCCACAGGGTTTATTATTGGTGGTGAACAACGTGAGTACAATATTCCTCTGAACATGGAGATTGATCAGAGCCAGATCATGCCCTTGAGTTTTGATGATCTTTATTCTTTTAAGGTTTCTGGAACTGTGCAGGGTCCTGGAAGCGTGCGAATGTATCTGATACAACAAGGAGAAGATGACGTTAAGAGAATATTGGTGCTGGATAGCAACAATCTTGAGAATTCTGAGTCTATTGGAAAAGAAGTTGAGAAAGTAATTGAACAGTCTATTACTGGCTTTGTTGTATTTGAGGATAACATATCAGAAGACAATCAATCTCAAAACACTACAGATATTCCTATTGAGAATACCACCATATTTCCTGAGAACATTTCAGTCGAAATCAATTTATCTGATGAATACAATGAATCATATAATGAATCAGAGGACGCAGCATCAAATCTTACTGTTAATTTATCAATCAACACATACATAAACACAACAGATGCTAGCACCAACATCACCCAAGTTGTCATCAATACATCTGCAAATACGAGTGGTGAAGATGTGGGTGTGGAAGGGATATTCTCAGATGTGTGCATTGATTCATGCCGCCTTTCTGGGATAAGCACAACAAGTATTGAAATTGAGATAGAAGGAGATATGGTTCTGGTTCTTGAAAGCATTGCATACTCTTCTGCATCCAAGAACAGGCCACCTGTCCAACTGCAAGATATTGAAGACTTCTGGATGATTGACGAATATGTTCTTGATTCTCTGGATTATTTCAGTGATTTTGATGAAGACAATCTCACTTTCAGGATAAAAGAGAACCCTTATGTACGGCTCAGGCAAGAGAATCATGATATTGTGTTCTATTCTACAGGCATACAAGGAACATATGAACTGTTCTTGTATGTGTCAGATGGTGTTGAGGAGATTGAGAGCAACCTGTTCAATGTTAGTGTGTACAATGAGACACCAACACAGCAAAGGAACCTATCTGAAAATATATCAACAATACGGATCGGTGAGCCAGTATTGTGGCAGAAACATATCAAAGTACAGAACAGGTTGGCTGAAAGCATAATCAAAGAGGTAAGGTTCAATGCATTTGCGAATATTTCAAATTTAAGCATCAGGACTGGTAATTCTACAATCAACAAGACTCTGACCATACCTGAAAAAGGGGAAGAAGAGATTGAGTATGGTTTTGATTATGAATTTGATCCTGAGTCATCTGAAGATTTCTTTGTATCCTTCTATACTCCTGGGCCTGAGATAACCGAGACCCAGTTGGCGCATAAGAAGCGTGTGACCATTAGTGCATCTGTGCATTATGAGAACATACCTGTTGTAGTGGAGATCCTCCCTGCATTGAAAGATTCTATTAGACTTCTATGGCTAAGAGAGAGTGGGAAACAGCAGTTCCCAATAGAGAGGTATATTGATTCTGACTTTGATGGTCTTATTGATAAGATTGAATGGATCGTGCCTCATCTTTCAAACCAGACCTTTGATATTGAGATCAGGATATTGAATGTTCAGAGCTATCCTGTTGTTGGTGGCAATTGGACTGTGCGTTTTGAGACTGTGGGTGAGGCAGACCTAAGAATCAGTGCAGTTAATGGGACGAACTGGAGTAATAGTTTAGATACTAGAGACTTGTTGTTCCTTGAATTGAGATGCGGCCAAGAAAATCTTTCATTTGATTGGGTCAACCAGAGTGTGTTTGTTTCAAACTATTCATGCGGTGATATGGGTTATGAAATAAGCAAGGTGCTAACTTCTGGGAGTCACCATCTGATGTTTGAGTTCGGAGACCAAGTGGGTTATGCTCATAATTTTGCATATAATCGATCTATGAATTCTGTAACTGCTTATGAGAAGTTGGGTATGCCTGCACATCCTCATGATGGTGCGATTTCTACTGGAGCTGACAACACAAGTATTAATGTAAGTGACAATGATCGTTGGAATACGAGTCTTGCAAGTTCTGCCGATGAGCTTGATGGTCAAATATTCATATTCAATACAACCACTACTCACTACCCTGATCTCTCCTTCACATGGGAAGGATATGGAATGGAAGTAGCTACATATTTGACTAACATATCTTTTTTTAATTATACTAGTGAGAGTTGGAATGAAGTCTATACAACAGATTTTACTAGTGTTACAGAAGCAGTACATACAGTTATTGTAAATAATAACACATATGATTTCATCAATTCAACATCTAGAGAAGTTGCAGTCCTGGTTCAGACAAGGTTGGCTGGTGGAAGCAGTACTGTTCGTCAAAATGCTGCGACAGGCAATGATTGCGATACCCATTGTGCTGGATTTGGTGAGACTTGCACTGATATTGGAACTGATGCAGGTGGAACCAATGATAAGTACTGGACTGATCCTGGTTTGGGCTGTGCAGAGCTTTCAGGATATGACTGTACAGCAGTAATGATTGATCAGAGAAAAGTATGTGGCGGGCCCACTGCTAGATGGACATATTGTCTATGCGCTGCATCTCCTTGGGATAGAGGACTTAATACTGACTATGTGGAGCTCAATGCAGATGACTGCAATGTAACAAGCGGTGCTTTCAATGTGTCAAGTTCTTTGCAATGTTATGCAGATAATATGCGGGTTACCAATCTTACCATTAGCGATGGTGGACTTCTGATAATAAATGGTACCAATCTTACAGTGGATGGGGATGTTCTTATCCAACCTGGCGGTGCTTTGAGGATTGAGGACTCGAAGGGAAGCATATGGTATAATGGAAATGTTACAGTTAAAGGAAGCATGAATATCACCAACTCAACCATACACATGAATGGTACTTGTGATGGTTGTGTTGTTTTGAATGTCACTTCAACTGGTCAGATGCAGATAAATGAATCATCTAATATCACAAATGGAGATAGTGATTCTTCTGAATATTTGTTCCATGTTCAGACAGGAGCTCAATTTGAGATGTTTGACTCGAATATTGAAGAAACTGGTTTTTCAGAGGATTCAGTTTGTTCACAAGGATTTTGCTTGCAAGCTCACAATGCTAATATCACTAATTCCACTTTCTTTGAGAATTTTGTTCATATCAATGTTTATAATGCAAATAATACGCGCCTTCACAATATTACTATTGGAGACTCGGACTTAGGCATAGGTATGTATGTGTGGTCTTCAAATAATACGTATATTAATCACAGTTATTTGCATGATGCAGGAGGCGCCTCTACATTATATGAAGTGTACTCTGTAAATATGACTGTCACCCTATCAAATATTATTGGAGATCAATTTGCTGTATTTTTAGAGGGTTCAGATTATAATACGATTACTTTGTCAAATCTTACATCGGGTTTAACAGGGATTTCATATACACTTGATATTTATGCTTCGAATGGCAATTATATTGATAAGGTGAATTTGACTGGCACTGATGGGGGTGCGGGTCCCTCTGCACTTCTTTTTACAAATGGTGCTCATTCAAATGTCATTAACAACTCATGGATAGAGAGCACGTTAAGTAATGCTATTAGTTCACAAACTTGGGCTACTAATAACACAGTTGAGAATTGTGTTTTGCGGAATCATACTGATGCAGGAGATTATGCAATTCGGATAAGTCAATCCAATATCACTTTGATCAATACAACATATGATCATACCATCACCCTTTTCTTGACAGCACCGCATATGATAACCTATATCAACCTGCTCAAGGTTGTTGTCAATGAGACAAGATCTGGAGATATGGTCGAGGGTGCAAATGTCACCATATACAATGCGTCCTATGTTGAGTATGTGAATTCTGACCTTACAGATTCAGATGGTGCTACTAAATGGTTCCCTGTTGTGAGCTGGAATCATACAGAGGATGGCACATTTGGTTATTACAATAACTATTCCATAAATGTTTCAGCATCAGGATATGATAATAATTCTGTTTCGATTAATGTTACGTCCAGGACTGTATATAATATCTCTATTGCAGATCGGTGCAAGTTTTTAGGGGAGGGTTATTTAATGACATCGGATTTGTATTGTCATAATGTGAGTGGAAACGCCAGTACATTTGGAACAAATTCAGGTGTACAATTCACATGCGAGAATTGCAGTCTGAATATTACTGGAAAGGTAACAGTTGGTAAAAATTCCTTGATGGATTTTGTTAATTGTACGTTTGGAACAGGATTAGTCCTGGGTGGAAATATATCCATAGAAGGAGGAACCTTGAATGTGACCCGTTCCGACCTGCATTTCAATGGGAGTTGTGATGGTTGTTCAGGAATTAATTCTACAAGTGATAGCACCCTTATATTGAACCAATCAAATATTTCTACTGGTGCTGATAATACGAAAAACTATTTTATCATTGTTCCTCCAACTGCTGCATCATTTAATCTTGAGAATAGCTATGTTGAGTATGCTGGTTGGGATGAGCCTGCCAATGATTATGGAATCAAAGCAGGAATATTTATCAATAAAAATTGGACTTTCATAAAAAATACTACCTTCCAGAACAATTTCTGGGGAATATACTATTGGAGTGCATTTGAAAGCAATCTATCAAATGTCACAGTAATTAATTACAGGGATGCCTCTGCAGGTGTAGGAATTGGTTTCTATGGAAATAGTCAGTTAAATAACATCAGCAACGTATATGTTGAAGCCACAGATTATGGTCTTATGCTTGATAGATCTCATAACAATACCATTGAAAACTCTGATATAAATACTGTTGATCTTGGGGGTACATATCTAACCTATGCATCCGAAAACACATTTAGAAATGTTGATGTTGAAAGCACAGGCGCGGCAGAAGGTGATTATGCAATATATTTCCTCTATGGAACCAATAATACATTCTATGATTCAAAATTCACGCATGATGACGGGGTTCCTGGGCAGACAGGATATGGTAACATAACGTTTATTGACTGTGAATTCAATAAGGCTGCTGAAAGCAACAGCTTTAATTTGATTACAATCGGTCCTTTCATGGATGTGGTTTTTGTGAATTGCAGTCTTGATTATGAGGCGGTAGTCTCAACTGCGGCTTCTATGGCCACATTTATTGAATACTTCAACGTGTTAGTGGAGGACTCGAATGATAATCCAATTTCTGGGGCAAATGTTAGTATATACAATGGATCTCAGGATTTAATCAATTGGAGCTTGACAAATGCATCTGGATATTCACCTTGGCTAAACATTACAACCAGAATTAAAGTAGGCATTGGTGTACAAGATCACAATAACCATACAATCATCGTGAACAAGACTAATTACTTACAGTCAAATCACAGTCATAATGTCACTGTGCTTCCAGAGACATTCAATATCACAATAGGTAACTACTGTGAGCCGTGGGGTCGAGATTGGTATGTGGATCAGAATACCAATTGCAGTTATATGAATATCAAGTCAAGCAATACTACCCTCAAAGCCTCAAAGCACCTGTACCTTGATCATGTGAACTGGACAGCAGATGCAAATGTTACCCTTTGGGCCAGTTCTGAATTAGATATAGTCAATTGTTCAGGACCTAACCAGATATGGTTCAATGATAATATCACTAGTTATGCTTTTATCAATATCACCAATTCAACCATTAGGATGAACTCTTCTTGTGATAATTGCACGTCCATCACTCAGCATGATGGACTTATAAAAATAAATGATAGTTCAAACATCACAAATGGTGCGGATCCACACAAAAAATTTGATTTCATTTTTGACTCCTCTTCACCAACGTTTATTATGGATTCATCAACAATCCAGCATCTGATCCAAGGATTGAGATTTGCAATAGTTGGCTTACCAGCTGAAACAGCAGATTACATTAGAATTAGAAATTCCAAGATACTGAATTCAAGATATTATGGTGTTTTTGTCAAGACAACTAATGTGCAGGATATAAATATATCACATAATGAGATAAACGTCTCAGCTCCAAGTGGTGGTGAGGGCTATGGAATATATCTAAGACCTGAGAATCCGTGGTCTCCATTCCCTGTCTATGTAGTCAATAATACCATCACAATGAATGCTACTATGGAGCATGGCATCTATATTACGCATTACAATGAATCAAATGTCTCATTGAATACCATAATATTTAACAGTTCATCTCCTGCAGGCTGGGGAATTGAAATATTGAACAGTGGGCGGTCACTGGTAGAGAACAATAGCATACAGCAACAGCCAGGAAACAGCATGCCATATCGTGGTATGCTGATCTACAATTCCAGTAATGTCACATTGAATGATAATTATATCCATGCAACCTATGTGGGTCTGTCTTTGTCCTTCGCTAATTGGTCAACTGTAAATAACCTGACCGCTCGAAGCGCAACGGGAACTGAGGGAGCAGCATACAACAATGGAAGTTCTAATGTGGTATATCATAATTGTACATTCATCTCTGATCTCAATGATGCTGTTGTTGTCAATATGTCAAACAATGTTCAATATCTGGATAGCACCTTCGATGATGGTGGTGGTGCAGATGATTATGATATTCAA
>JAHJEM010000034.1 GCA_018825425.1 Nanobdellota archaeon
AATATATAAATAACATACGTGGATAATAGAATACAGTGAGGAATTCACATGGGTTTTGTTGAGTCGAGCCTTTTCGACTCTTCATATTAACAATCTCGCGTTAAAGCGAGATTATTAATTCCAAAAATTTGGCTCGATTGGCCAAATTTTTGTTATTCAATCGGCTAGGAATTTAGGAAAAATGAGCAGAGTTGTAGTAACGAATGTCCGACTTTCAAGAGATCTTGTAAGAATGCTTGATTCTCTTGTTAAAAAGAAACTATTTAGCTCTCGCTCTGAAGCTATACGCGTTTTCTGCCGAGAATACATACATGAGAACAGTGACAACAATGAGGGGAATGCATGAATGAAGTTATAGTGTCAGTAAGAATGCCGGAATCCATGTTGACTGAGCTAAAAAGTCTTTCTAAGAAGAATCATTTTCTAGATGTTTCTGAAGAACTTCGTTCCATAATAAGAGACAAGGCTGTTAAGTATTCATCCCCTTATAACGCTGATCTGAGAAAAGTTATTGATGATTTGCAACAAGAAATTGCCTCAAGAGAGACCACTCGCAAGAAAAAGGTAGTAATAGATGATCTTAGACGACTTTTGGAGGAATTGGAGCATGAATAATTCAATCAAGACTTGGACAGAGAACAGATTCCTTGGTTTCCTGTTCTTGATTGCATTAATTATGCTGTTATGCGCACAATTCAGCGCAGCATATGATGCGGAAATCTTGATCACAACTGCAGATTTGCCATTTAGTGACACTGTCGAGTTTGATATATCTGGCGAGATCAACCAAACCATGCATGTGAGCTATGATAACTGGCTTTCTGGTCAAGACAACATACTATTTGAGGATCCATTGTATCAGCTCATGGTAGATGTTAGTATTCCTGACGGAATTATTGCAGACAACTATACTCGACTAGTTTTGATTGAAGATAATATTACTCAAATCGAGAAGATAGTATTCATAGGAATAGAGGAAGTAGACGTCTTTCCAGATCATGATGAGGATGGATACACAAGTGATGTTGACTGTGATGATGAAGATCCAGATGTGAATCCGGGCATGCTTGAAATCTATTACAATGAAAAGGACGATGATTGTAATCCTGATACAAATGATAATTTCAACTTTTACACTCAACTAAGTAAAACTAACATCAATATTGGGCAATCGACCATACTGACTATCTATGCAATCAACAATTCCAATGTATCTGTCGAGATTTGTGAAGACGGACAGGGATTTGTTCCATGTTATGGTACCATTGATGTGCCTAATTCTGAATTTCCTTTCAGCCTTCAAATACCTCACATAAACGTTGTAGGATCGTATATTATTACCACAACCATGCAGTACAATAATGTCATACGTGTTCATGAGACTTCATATACTGTGTCTAATAGTATGACCTTGAGTGTCCAGGGAGAGACATATATTGATAAAGGAGGCTGGACAGAAATCGCTGCAGTCGCATCAGGAGGTATAATTCCATACACTTACAAGTGGAAGCTGCCTGGAGGAGGTATAAGAACAGGTCCTGTCCAGAATTTCACTTTCAGTACTTCAGGAGACAAGATTATTGAGTTGACAGTAACTGATAGCAAAGAAAACACACTTAAACGTAATATCACTATACATGTCAGGATAGATTATCCTGTGAAAGTGGCTGTCAAGGATTTTACTACAGGTAATGCGATAGCAAACGCTAAGGTCAGTGTTCGAGATCAGGATAAAACTACTGCTTCTAATGGAATAGTAAATATGAATGTGCCTGAGGGTACACATACATTTTCAATCATCAAGTCAGGATATGATGTGCTTAATGATAGGTTAACCATTGATGAGCCGTTGAATATCACTTTTTATCTCATAAAGGCTGATGAAGATGACCCTCTGGTTGAGGAATTATCTCCAGATAACAATTCATTTGTTCCAGAAGGATTAATAGAATTTGAATTCTCATACGCAGATGTCTCTGTCACAACTTGTGAACTTTATGTAGGCATAAGAAACAGTTCATTTTTCATGCTCAAGAATACCACAACTTACAACAAATCAGGAACATATACTATGACATCAGTTTTGTCAGAAGGAGAGTATAAATGGAAAATTGAGTGCGAAGACTACAAGCATAATCAAGGATCATCTGATATACTTTACTTCACGGTGGGTGAAGCAAAAGCTGTAGTAGCAGAGCAAAAACCTGATGTGGCAGGAGAATTCCTGTCCAGAGAGGACAGGCCAAATCTGCTTACAGTATTCTATGATGCTTTGGATAGGATTCCTCATTTTGATCAACAGCAACAAATAGCCTCAGATGGCCTGAAGTTTGAGAGAAATATCAAACAAGGTCTTAAGGATATTGAACGGTTCAACAGAGACATGAATGACCTCAGTTACCGGGAAGATATTACTGAATCAGAAAAGAATGAAAAAAGAGAGGATCTGATAGTTAAAATTGATGAGTTATACAGTACAATACCTGTTGATCTGAGAATATTTAAGCACAAAAATTTTGTGAGTTATCCCACTGAAGCAGACTATCTAGCCTTTGTCGAAAACTATTACTTGGACGATGAGGAACTTGATAAAAAAGCAATGGTAGAATATCTGCAAGGTCTTCAATCAAAACTATCAATATCAACGACAGTCCTGCTAGTCACTTTAGTATTCCCAGATGACTCAACTGAGGAAATAACCTTAATAATCAAAAAGCACACTATGGCTAACCTTTCTCGATCTGAAGTCGTCTTAGAGATTATACCTCAAGACATTGCAAATGAAAATGAGATTGTCTTTATAACAACTGCAAGAAAAAAGAGAAGCGGAATATATGCGTATGAAAAGCCAGAGGAAGAACAATCTTTAGTCTATTATCTGAAGAAGAGACTTCAAATTGAGACTGCTGAGAATCTTTATAGTGTAATACTCAATGAGAAGGCGAGTCCTGATCTAATTGCTGCAACAGGACATAGTATTATCTCGTTTGACACTGATATGAATTTCAAGGGATTCCTGATCTTCATGATAATTGTTGCCATCTCAACTTATGTGTTCCATCATACAGATAGTTTTGATAAGGTCAAGGGCATGATTCAGAAAGGACCAAGCAAGAGCATGCACTATGTGCGCGTTCTGATAAATGATGCACTTGACAACCTAGAAGTAGGCCAGTATGACAATGCAAAATTGATATTTAGTGAGATACGACTATCTTTTGAAACCCTTAATCCAATAGATCAGAATTTGGTGATTGATCAGATCACAGATCTCGCTTCACAGATGGATCTTGCATACATCCATGACGTGATTAATAGATGTGAAGATTACATAATGCATAATGAAAATATTTTGGCAGCAGACGAATACAATAAAATGAAAGAAGTCTTTGAAAGTCTTGAATCAAGAGAACAAGAGGATGTGTTTGATAAGATTGTTGATATTCACAATAAAATTCAACATAAGGTACTATGAACAAGGATGCCCAGAAGCGGAAAGAGCAGAAACAGAAGACATTCTACTATTTGGTACTGTCAATAGTCTTGCTCTTTGCAATTCAAGGTATGATACAGATTGCAGAGTTCACAGGTTTTGCCACTCACGCAGCAGAGGCAGGAACCATTACAGAACTTGATCTTCAATACAGGCCAGATGCAACTCTTTGGGCTGGAGCATATGGCTTGTCAGTCAGATATCCTGGGGTCACTACAGTCTGGACAAGTGAACTTGATGGTGGTGAGATGGATGAGAATAACCTTTTGTTTGACTGTATACCTTTTTCAGGTGTCCATGAGATATATGTGAGTACAGTTCATCCATCACTTATTTTGTATGATACCCTTGTGGCAGCTACCACTGCAGATGTTGATGCTTTTTTGGGTGTTGATGCAACTAATTTTCAGAGTGGAACCAGGACCTTCTTGGATACTATTTGGGTAGAAGTCGGAACCACTAACATTACCAATATTCCAGGCGCACATACTTATGTGTATAACAAGAATCGAGAAGCCACATCTTTTCCAATGGGTGTGCTAAAGGATAGTTCAGACAATCTGGTTTTCGTGGCAAAACTTTCACAGAATTTTACGTGGGGCTTCAATAATCAACTATATAATTTCCAATTGATTGTTCCAATACCTGAAGGGACTACTCAGACATATTATTACAGTGTTGACCCATCGAATGATTGTCCAAGTGGAAGTGGAGACCTTCCAAGCTCAGGCACTATTACAGGTATCGTGATTGATGAATCAGGAACACCGATTAATGGTACTATTGTTGAAGTTTCAGGTTATGTCGGTGTGTCTGATGAGATTGGCAACTATAGCTTTGATACCCTTATTGGTAATCATAGCATTTGGGCTGTCAAGACGGGCTATGAAGTATATCATTCCAATGTCACAATATATGCAAACCAGACTACAATCCATAACATAATCCTGGTGCAGAGACATGACCAGGATGAAGAGGAAGAACAGGCACACACAGAGGATTTTACACAGCTTCAGATCAATCCTAATCTCTATGATCAAGTATTGACAGGTAAATACAATACAAGACCTTTGCCTGAAGAGCCAAAGAAGATTGAAGGTACAGACTATGTAATCTCTTTGTCTGAAATAAGCAGAAAGCTGAGACGCGGTAACTATCTGCAGGAGGAAATTTTCTTGATTAGTTACAAGAAAGCTACAGCAGTTGCTAACTTTGAATTGACAGGTGACATCATTGATATGATGCAACTTGACAGGGAACAGATATTTGTGAATCCAAACTCCAAAGAATCAGTCACCATAACTATGTTTGGTAGGGGTGATCCTGGTATTTATAATGGTACGCTTGAGATAACAGGCGACTTGAATGCAACTATACCTGTCCTTTTGGAAATCATTGATCAGGAGAAGTTGCCTGTTGAAGCCCTGCTTCTTGATATAGATGTCACCAAGAGAAATATCAAGGTTGGTGATCTATTTCAGTTTGAAACTCACCTGCGTAACTTGCTCAGCGATGAGTCTTATCCTGTCCAGCTATACTTCACTATCCAGACTCCTGACAGGAACAGGACTATATGGACACATCAGGCTAATATTTTCATAACAACTGGTGTCACACTTCTCAAGGAGATTGAGCTTCCGAAGGATGTTACCCAGGGAGACTATGTTCTTACAGTCACTGCTTCATACTTGGGCTTGAGTTCTGCTACAAGCACAGTATTCCATATCTCGATCCCTTTCTGGCAATATAGGATACTGGGAAAGATTCCTGTTTGGTGGATATTGATATTCATAGGTTTCTTGTTGGCAAGTGGAGTGGCATACATATTTATCAGAAAGAACCTTGAGGGTAAGAAGAAATTCCATCTGAAAGTTGAATATAATGAGCTGCCCAAACCAGGACCGAGGAGTATTTTTGTGGGTAAGATTGCAGAGACAGATCATAAATGCTATTTTGATATGGAGAAGTTCAAGGTTCACACAATAGTTGCAGGAAGTACAGGTGGAGGAAAATCTTTCTCAGCTCAGGGTATTATTGAGGAGATGCTTCTGAAAAATGTGGCAATACTATGCTTTGATCCAACTGCTCAGTGGACAGGAATGCTCAGAAAGATGAGCTCCAAGTTCATACTTGAACTCTATGCAGATTTTGGCATGAAAAAGACTGAAGCCAGAGCATTCAATGGTAATGTCAAACAGGTCATGGATAAGAGAGAGCTTATTGATATCAAGAAATACATGAAACCTGGAGAAATTCAGGTATTCGCTTGCCATAGACTGGATCCAAAGGACATGGATACTTTTGTTGCAAATGTAATACGGGAAGTATTCCATGCGAATTTTGACGAGAGTACAAAGCTTAGACTGATGCTTGTGTTTGATGAGGTCCATAGGTTGCTTCCAAAGTTTGGTGGTAGTGGTGATGGATTCCTTCAGATAGAGCGAGCTTGCAGGGAGTTTCGTAAGTGGGGAATTGGTGTTATGTTGATCTCTCAGGTACTGGCAGATTTTATGGGTCAGATCAAGGCTAACATCAACACAGAGATCCAGATGAGAACCAGAGATGAAGGTGACCTTGAGCGTATTAGAGTTAAGTATGGTGAGGAAGTCTTGCGAAGCCTGGTAAAAGCAACTGTTGGAGCAGGTATGGTAGAGAATCCTGCATACAATAGAGGTAAACCTTTCTTCGTGCAATTCAGACCTCTACTTCATTCTGTTGAGAGGATGGGTGATGAAGAAATAGAACAATACACTAAGTTCAATTTTGATGCTGATAACTTGTTCTTTAGCTTAGAGCAGTTGGAAAAAGAGGGTATAGATGTGTTTGACCTTAAACTGGAACTGAAGCTTGCACAGGATAAGATCAAGACGGGTAATTTTAACATGGTAAAAATCTATTTGGAAGGTCTTATCCCTAGGATTGATAAGCATTGGGAAAAACTTGGCAAGAAGCCTAAAAAGTATGAGATTAAGAGGATAAGTGATGAGGCTTTGGCAGAAGCTCTTAACAAGGCAAAGGAATCTCGTGATGCGTATCTTAAGGAGAAAGGACAGAAAGCGCCTGCAGGAGGCGGTGAAGGTGGTGCAGATGATAGTAAACCAAAGAGTCCTGAAGACCTTTTCAAGACAGATGTACCTCCTGATAAGATCCTAAATCTGTCTAATGGTATGGTTGTAATTAATTGCAATAGTTTGTATGATGAGCTTCTTGCAATAAAGAAAGATGATTTTGAGAAGGATGTGAATTGGGATAAGAACAAGGTTGCTGATTGGGTTAGAGATTCTGTTGGTGACACGGATCTTGCAGATCATTTGGCAACTATCTTAGATAAAAAGGCAATGACAGATCTTCTCAAGTTAAGAAAAGAAGGACAGAAGTTACCTGCAATCACTCCAAAACCTCCAAAGCCGGAAAGTGAAGAAGGAGAAGGAGGAGAAAAGAAAGAAGGAGAACCTGCGAAAGGAGAGGATGCGAAACTTGCGGAAGGAGGTGAGGCAAAGCCAGCTGAAGGTAAAGATAAGCCGGCTGAAGAAGTACCTGCGGGAGATGCTAAGCCTGCTGAAGATGCTAAGCCTGCTGAAGATGCTAAGTCTGCTGAGGGTGGTGACGCTAAACCTGCTGAAGTAGCCAAACCTGAGGCAGCATCCGCGGAAGAAGCCAAACCAGAGGAGAAGCCTACAGAAGAAAAACCTGCTGAAGGTGCTGATGAAACCAAGAAACCTGAGTGATGACACATGGCTGAGGACAAAAAGACAAAGGAAGAAGAATCCGAAAAAAAGGACATAAAAAAGGAACAGCCCGTTGACACTTTTGCGAAGGACATCGAAAATATCAACATAAGAATCAAGGAACTCAAGGAAAGGACAAGCGAGCTTCGAAAAAAAGGCAAGGATCCTTTCTTTGCTGATATCAGCATTCGAAATGCGGTTTCAAAGATACATTACGCTGAAGTTACTCGTGAACAGAAAGATAGAGATAAGATTACTGCCTTGCTTGATGAGGCTAAGAAGGAATTAGATGCGGAGGAACAAAGAACTGACAAGTCCATCATGGATGAGGTCAATCAAATGGTTGAGTTTGAAAATATGACCAAGGGTGATGAGAAAACCAAGAAAAAAGAAGAGTCAAAAACTGTTGAACCTGAGAAAGCCATGACAAAAGATATAAAGGAAGACAATAACGATAAGGAAGAAGAGAAATAAGAACCTATTAATGCAAAATAAAAGAGGTGACGATGGGTCTATTCAAGAAGAAGAAGGTAAGCCTTACTCCTGAGGAGATAGCTCAGAAGATGGCTGATGAGAAGTCAGCTAAGGATGATGATGCTGATAAGCAGAAATCTGAATTTGACACAGGAAACGCTAAAGTTGATATGTGGCTTACTAGATTTAAGGCCCAACTTGATGGTTTGAATGAGAACAGGAAGATTGTCTCTGACCGCTTCACAAGGATTGGAGAACAGATGGGTGAAGTCCGAAGCATGGTCATGGAGACCAACAAGACTATTTCTACAATAGAGGTCTCAAGTACCAAAGCAGTTGATTTGGTAGAGAGTGTCCAGCCAGAAAAGCTCATGATTGAAGTTAGGAAGATGGATGGAAAGATTGAGGGCTTGCGCGCAAATATTGAGGCGAATGAAAGTCTCATGAAGGATCTGATGGGTGAGATGAAGAAGATGCGCGGACAGATGAACTTCTATAAAGGTGTAGAACAAACAATTAAGATAAATGAGGAGATAAAAAAAGAGGTTGCTGAATCAAAGAAAATTGAAGCTCTGATTGAGAGGCATTCTGATAAGGTCGAGACAATTTTCCTTGAAATAAGCAAGAAATTTACTGAGTTTGACAAGTATAGTGATGTGGCAAAATCATTGGATTCTTCATTTAAGCAGATGCAAGAAGACCTTGACAAGATTAAGATTCAATTGGACTTAAAAGAGAGTAAGAAGGAGTTTGCGAATATCGTTGCAAAGTTTAATGATTTTGAAAAGCATACAGGAAATATAATTAAGCTTCTGGACGATAAAACTCGATCCCATAAGAAAGAGCTAGATGATCAGTTCAAGAAAATGGTGGATCAGATTGAGAATAAGGACAAGATCAAGATAGACTTTGCAGAGAAACCCAAAGAAAAGAAGGGTGGCCTTTTTAGTCAACTGAAGAAGAAAAAGAAAGATGATAAGAAAGAAGGAGAAGAAGGGAAAGACAGTGCAGATAAGAATATAATCGATAAGAAAGGGGCTGGCGGTGAGGAAGCTCCTGCTGAAGAGAAGAAAGAAGAAGGTGGTGATGAAGAGAAGAAAGAAGACGCTGAAAAAGACAAGAAGGATGATAAAGAAGATAAAAAAGAAGAAAAAGATAAAAAGAAAAAATAATGCTATTTCTTGACAATAACTAGCTTAATTGCACTCAACAATGCCACAGGTGTAAAGACTATTGTCATCTTGTAGAGTATATTGAGCATCATATTGGCTTCTATGAGTGCATTTGGTGCAAATTGTGCCAGAACAATGAATGCCACGCTCGCAATCAGCGTAGGGATGGTCTCATGGTACATCCACATGAGAATTCCGATAATTAGACCTACTGTAATCATGATCCATGCCAGAATTGTGGATGGTCTGTCAATTACTGCAAGTACTATTGCGAAAACTATTCCGAAAAGAAATGCATAGCTTCCGATATTGAGATTTAATTTCTTATGCATAATATCACCCAAAATTTATTTGCAATAGGTGGCTTATATATTTTGCTGTTGTTTTTGCAACAATATGGGATCGATTTGCATTTTTTCCAAAACGTCATTTCGAAAACTATTTAAATGATTAATGACATTTCAAATATTGTCATTGGGGGTAAAAACTGAGGTAACAATCTTGGTTTTTAGTGTAGGTTTAGAAACAGGTTCACCTCTGTTGTGAGGGGCCGTATGTAGAACTGTATATAGAAAAGTATAAATATAAGTATACTTTATATTATACAAAAAAGGATATAATATTATATCCAAAAAGATATAATTGGTTAGCGGGCGTTTGAGTCTGGTTTGGTTCAAGACGTCCGCAACCGCAACATTTATAAACTATTACACTCAAAAAAGTATAATATTATACTATTAAGGATATAAAAGTTATAGCAACTTTAACGGCAGGGATAGCGTGGTCGGAAATACCTTAGAACAAGAGATTATTGGACTTTACAATGCAGACATGACAGCTGCTTATTCTATTAATGAGATAGCTACGCGACTCAAGAAAAAATATCCCTACATAAACAAGAAAGTTAGCCGATTAATCGAGAAGAAAGTTCTCAATAAGACTGTTATCGGACGTTCCTACCTATGCTCAATTAACCTCGACTGTGATGAGGCAATTCTACTTCTATCCTACAATGACATGGAAAGCAAGCGCGAATTCTTAGGAAAAAACAAGAAACTTGCCTCATTTCTTGACCACCTTGACACTAACAAGAAGAGATTTCTTATCAAAGCCTGTGTTTTTATCAACGACGTATTGATTGTTGTAACAGATGGTTCTGCTCTTGCACTTGCAGCTCAAGCCTTGAAACCCAAATCTCAAAAAACTATGTTTCTTGACGAAGACATGTTCCTTTCTTATTTGGTCGACCACGCAAACAAAGACCACGTTGTATTGTACTCGTTTGAACGTTATTACGAGTACATAAAGGAAATTGAAGGAAAATTACGGCTAAAACATGCTAAGATAGTATGATACCAATGAAAATTATGGAGTAGAATTAAGATGGATCGGAATGCGCAAATGATGAAGAACCTAGCACTGTTTATGTTATTTACAGTACTGATTTCTTCATTTTTGCTTGGGATGCCCAAATCTGCTTTTGGGCATGAATGTGAGGATTGTACAGAGATCCACACAGACAAAGACGTGTATGCGCTGGGTGATCTTGTGGCGATTGAACTCCATGGCAGAGGTAACTATGGATTACGTATCCATGATCCTGCCAAGGTGTTGCGTTACAGTGAACAATTGAGTGAACATATTGAGTTCACACCTGATGAATGTGGTATGCATAACCTTGTGCTCTTTGATGTAGAGACTCTTGAGGCAGAGGTTGAACACGGTTTCTTGGTAGACTGCAATATTTCTCCAAATGCATCGAATGTGACCAATATCTCAATCAATACCACACAGAATCTAACCCAGAATATCACTATTCCTGAGACAAATGTCACGAATGCAAGCATTGCTAATACAAGTATTACAAATACCAGCAGTGGTAATCTTTCAATCAATTACACCAATAACATATCTGACATTATCCCCAAACACTATTTCTTGATTGGAGAATCTGTAGAGATCAATCTTGAAAGCTTTGAGTTTGAGAGAACAGAGCTATATATTCGTTATACTGATCAGACCTTCAAACTAGTCAAATCAGATAATGATCCATCTGTATTTATCCCTTATGAATTTGGTAAGTATACAATTGAAGTTTTCATGGATAATAAGCTCTTTGGAAACCTTGAATTCTTGGTTGCATCCAATGAGACCAACCTCTCAGACTATGATAGGATTCCTTATTCTGCACTTTTAATCCTTGATAGCCAGTTCAATTTCCAAGAAGTGGATGTACACATACTGCTTCCACCAACAGAACTTGATATTTTTGGAAGTGGTACTATGGGAAGTGTTCAGATTAACGGTTCAAACAAGAGTCAAACAGATGATTCAGATAATTTACAGCTAATCAGTTCTCTTGAGGGCAATAGAGTCATGGTCGAGGCAGTCTTTTTCACAATGCCTTTCCAGAGAATTGTATTTGATGACCTGCTCCTTCAACCTGGAACCCTAAGAGTGCAGGAACTCAGTCTTTTCCAACAGCATAAAAGTCTTGAGGATGCAAATATTGTCAAGGCTTTTGCCATAGATCCAAGCAATCTTGATTTTACAAGTGGCAAAGTTCATCTTGTTGCCCAAGGACGTGAACTATTTAAGTGCAAGGAATGGAATTTTGAACAATCCATATGTGAAGGTGTGTGGGAAAAGCAATACAATTTGGTACCAGGTCAGAAATATTCAATCAGTCTTACCCCTGATGACCCTGGCTTTGTAGAAGTAGGAGGTAGAGGTTGCAGAGGAAATGATAATGTGCCTGCAGGCGACTTTTCAGGATTGTGTGATGGAACATATCCAGGGGTTTGCGCCGCAGCAGGAGACCGGTTGAGATGTGATGATGGTATTATTGAAACCCATACATTTGGAGGAAATCCAAATAGTGTTTCAGGTGTCAGGATTAGTGGTTTTGATGCAGACCAGAAGCCT
>JAHJEM010000035.1 GCA_018825425.1 Nanobdellota archaeon
ACCTTCTGGGTTTGCTGCACCCATGGATCGTTCACGCGCACCATGTCCTGATTCATTTCCAATGACCCAAACTGTCTCAAAGCTTTTATCTGGTCTTTTCATCCACGCACGCGCAACCATTACAGCAGGATCAGCATCTCTAGTGCCAAGACCACGGACAATATCATAACCATCATAAACGTGCTGGAGTATATCTAGCAGACTTATCCTGTGCGGACTTCTGGAAATGTTTACAAGTTCCCAGGGAACACGAGGTTCTTTTCCTATCTGGTTTTCTGAGTATGCTGTCATCTCAGCCAATCTTTCAAGTTCAAGATCCCTCTGGCGGACAGTCCAGTCTTGCCAATTGGAATCTACATCAATTCTTGCTGTTTCAAGTCTGTCTAGATGATCAGGTATTTTCAGTCCTTTCTTGATCCATTGAATGTACTCGATCCGAGACTCTACTTCAGGTAGTGTTATTTTAGCCATTCTTATCAACATCTGCTCTCTTGCATACATTGTCAGTTTCAGTTTTTAGATAATCTAGATTAAAGATCATAGGTCTTCCACGGGAATTTGTCCCCTCAAGTCTGGTGTTTTCTAAAAATTCTTGGCCTCTTGCCTGGGCTTGTTCAAAAGATTCTCCAATGATTGTGACTAGAGCAAGGTTCGGATCATATCTGGGGACTATTGTGTATGGTCTGTCTCCAGGGATATGGGTGTGGACCTCTGCATAATCCCTGTCTGGAAATTCAAATTTGGTTATGGTTCCTGTTTCAGGAGTGAAATGCCTTTCAACATCCTCTGCAAGAATTCGATACTCAATGCACACATCATTTCCATATCCTCCGAATTGAATATCTTTTTGAGTGTAACCTAATGGTTCTCCTAATCCTATTCTGATCTGCTCTGCAATAAGGTTGACAGGTTTTCCTTTGATCCTTGCTCGTCTAGCACTAACAGCATTTTCCACCTGGATTCTTGTATTGACTTCAAGGACAAACGCACGTCCATCAGGCATGACAAGGCATTCATAAGTGCCTACGCTATTGTATCCGACTTCTTTATCACTGCAAAGAGCCAGCCCATCTCTAATCACTTGTTTCTGTACCTCTACAGGGTCAAATCCATATTTTAAATTTGGATTGAATGCAGGACCTATTTCAACTCGCTTCTGCCTCCTTGGAGTCTGGATAGTACAATTTCTGGTTTCAAAATGGACAATATTTTCATAGTGATCTGCATTCAACTGGAGTTCAATATGTAGAGTCTGTTCAAGAAGGGTCTCAAGAAGTATTTCTTTATTATTGAACTGTTCATTAGCGTACGCACTTGCGACATTGAACATCATGCCAATTCTATTTAGATCATTTAGGGTTAGATCTCTTACTTCATAGATGCCTCTGCCGCCGCCTCCAGCAACAGCTTTGAGTAGGATATTTGGTCCATATTTCTGGACTAGTTCCCGTGCAATCTCTTGAGCATCAGTCACACTTGTTACACCTCTGGTACTTCCTGGAATAAATTTTACTCCGTGTCGCTTGGCAATTCTTTTGGTCTCTGCCTTGTCTCCAAGCAATGCTACTGCTTGGGATCTTGGAGTCAAGGGTGTTATTCCTTCTTCTTCACACCACCAAATAAACTCATCGTTCTCAGACAAAAATGCGTAACCCATAAAAATCGCATCGCAATTATTGTCTTTTGCAACCTGTAGAACCTCTGCTTGATGGTCATAATGTGATACTCGAACTGCAGTCGGATCTTGTGCATGGAGGCTGTGCTTATCCTGAGCAGTATACATCATGACATACTCAAGATCCCGAGGATTTGTATGGTCATCCCTAAGTTCAATAACTGCGTCTCTACCTCGAATCGCAATCTCTCCCCTATTAGCTACGAGAATCCTGTGCCCCATGAATCCACCCAAAATAGGTTTGGCACACTAGTATAAAAAGCTTTCTTCAGATACTATTTATGAGTAGATATATAGTTGAAGAATTTCCGGAAAAAGGTATTCTATTTGATTTTTATATAAAAACCCTTTTCAATTTCAGCTCTATGAACATCTAGAGCCTTGTTGAACTCAGAAGAAACATCGCTTACTTTTTTAAGGTCTTGAGATGTCATAAAGTGCGGATCTACATACCGTAATTTTGGCTTGTTATGGACATGATAATCCTCTGAGTGAAGTTCAATCTCTAATTCAGTAGTAAGTTTATCCAATTTTTCAAGAATTTGGGGATTATTTGAATCCTTCAAAATCTTAAGAACGCCTTCATCGTCCAAAAAAAGATCATCCTTTGTAATGATTTTTTCTTTTAGGGCAATTTTTAATGCATCTGCGAGTATTATGTAGGAAGCAACACCTCTTGGGTGAGCCCAAATCTCAGAATCCAGCTTAATGAATTGCAGAGCAAAATCAACAGCCACCTTTTCTGAATCAAACACTATATGGTTTTCATGATTGATAAGATGACTCAGAAAATGACGCACTTTTTCACTGCAAATATCAAGAGCAGTCATATCCTGAAAGGTGTAGTCAATTCTATCAGCACACAACTCGGGCAGATCTCTTTCCAGCAATTGAAAGTTTTTATCATCAAGGATTCTATCAACATCAAAGCCATACTCCTCCAATATCTTTGGTATCTCTGAATTCAGCAATATTTTCTCATGATACTGTTCATGGAAATCTTGATTTGTGTTAGGGAACACGTAATCAATAACATGAGAGAATGCTGTATGAGGAATATCGTGAAGCAAGCCTGCAATCTGTTCTTCAGTGCTTGCTCCAAGCCTTCTTAATAGCAACATGACTCCAATAGAGTGATCATACCTTGATACAACTCTGCCTTTGAATACAAACTTTGCAGCACCACTTTGTCCTATACCTTTTAATCGTTGAACAGGTCTGCAATTGATCAATCTGACCAAAACTGGTTCCTCAATGACTGTATCTCCGTATATTGAATTTTTAATCTCCATTTTTTTGTAGAAAAACATGACGCTTAAAAATGTTTTTGCATCAAAACCTTTTTAAACAACCCTTCCGACCTTTTTAATATGGTAAGAGTTCACATTGGAAGCTCCAAAGGCAAGAAGACTCTGTTTGAGACCAATAGCTTGACTAGGCATGCAGCTGTTCTGGGCACAACAGGTTCAGGAAAGACTGTCCTGGGTAAGGTTCTCTTGGAAGAAGTACTAGCCAGGCATATACCTGTGATTGCAATTGACCCAAAAGGAGACCTTGGAGGACTCGGGCTTGCAAGCAACAATTTTGATTTTAGGCCTTTTGGAGGTACAGGACTTGTCAAGGCAGAAAGGCTTGTCAGAAAGTACCATGAAGCGCATGAGAGTGTAAATAAGGATACAATTTCTCGGCTTAAAAAGGTGAAAACAGAGGTCTACACTCCAAAGTCAAGTGTGGGAACGCCAGTAAGCCTGATTCCGGACCTGAGTGCGCCCCCTAATTTTAAGAAACTGGCGTCAGAAGATATGAATATCATTGCTGACTTTGTTGAACCTGTCAGTGAATCCATTGTCCAGCTTGCAGGAATAACCGGTGCAAAAAAAGAGAAAGCGCAATCCTTGATTTCTTCGATTCTTGTCTATCATTGGAATAATCAAAAGAACATCTCTTTTCAGGAATTGATAGAGAACATCATATTTCCTCCGTTTGACACCATTGGTTCCCTTGCAATTGAGGATTTCTTAAAGGAAAAGGATAGAAAAGGAATCGCTGCAAGCGTTAATCTCATTCTTTCTTCGCCATCAAAGCAGGCATGGAAACAAGGAGAGATCCTTGACATGAGAAAATTCTTGCAGCCTGATACACTATCTGTTTTTGACCTGCGGTTTGCAGCATCAGACAAGCAGTTTGTGGTCGAGCAGATACTTCTTGAGATATATAGATACTTAATCAGAAAAGGTGGCACAGAGAAACTCAAATATGTGCTTTACATTGATGAGCTTGCAGGTCTTATGCCGCCGCCTCCTGCAAATCCGCCATCCAAGAGATTGCTTGAATTGCTTATACGACAGGCGAGAGCATTTGGCCTTGGAATAATCGTTGCAACCCAAAGTCCAGGTGATGTAGATTACAGGATTTTTGGAAACCTAGGAACCAGGTTCATCGGAAGGCTACGAACTGATAGGGAGCTAGAGAAGGTGGCCAGTGCCATGGATATGAGTCCATCCAAATTAAAACTGGATGTGGCAAAGCTGGGTACAGGTGAGTTTGTGTACAATGATGCAGTCCGAAATCAGAATAAGATAATCAAGGCCAGATGGGTGTACACTTATCATGAGGGTCCTCTTAGCCAGCAAGAGATTAAATGGATAAATAATCCAGGAATGCAGCCTAAGGTCAGTGGATCTGTGAAGGCTTCAAAAGGTACAGGAGCATATCAGGCAAGAAAAACAAGCGGCAGAAGGATGAGTGCGACCAAACTTGTGGAAAGTCTTGGTCCAGTCCGGAAGTCCAAACACAAAAAGCAAAGTTTATTGCCGAAGGTTGATCAAAACATTAAAGATCTGATAACTCAATTAAAGAAGCATGGTGATAAGACCCAGATGAAATTAGTTGTGTCAAAAACAGATGAATATGTTCCTCATCTTCGAGTCATGATTGAGGCCCGGCAGATAAATGGAATCGAGATTCCACTTCAAGGACCTTGGGTGTTTGACCTTACAACCCGACTCATCCCTTTGGGCAACTATCTAAAAGGTCAGACTCTACGAACATTCTTTGCAACAGACATAAAGATGGTCAAGCACAAGACCAGTATCAAGAGGACGATTGATTACTGTATTCGCGAGGCAAAAGATAATCTTCGAACAGTTTATTATCAGAGCAAGATCATGAAGTTTAGAAGTACTGATAGAGATATTGTTGAAAACAAGAACCATGATTTCATGTCAAAGGCAATAGTTCCAAGGCTTCGCCAGATCGAGAACAAGAGACACAAGAAAGTAGGGCTGTTGGAGAACAAGGTGAAATCCAATAAAAAGATGATTTCCCGTTATACTTCAAGGATTAATAGTGACAAGGCCAAGCGCATGGTAAAAAGATTCATCAAGGGCAAGAAATTGATCAGTTCGACCAAGGAGATGCAATTGGGTAAGAAACGGGCTGAGGCATTGAGACGAGAAAACAAACGCTTGTATATCCAAGTAAAGAGGATCAATAAGGAATTTGCTCTTCAAAAAAAGAAGCTGAAGGACAAGACCTTTGAAAAAGCGCACGCTCTTGTTGAAAAGAAGACGTATAGGCCAACAAGAAATGATTTGAGTGTGACTGCAACACTTATTCTGGTTCCGAAGAGAAGGGTTGAGATATAATATATTATTAATTCTGTTTATTCAATTCCAAATCTAATGCAGAAAATAGATAATAGTCCCTGGCAATATATAGAATATTGATACTACATAGCCAAAAGGATATGCAAGAGATCTAAATGAGAGATTGGCGAGCCACCTAGACATTGCAATCGGTACTTGTCGTATTGGTGAGATGATTGCACACCCAATTGAATTGAATAGGAAATGTACAATTGCTACAGTGACTGCTGCAGGGCTTCCTGTAACAAGGCTTGCCATTATGGAAGTTACAGTTGTTCCTATGTTTGCTCCCATTATGTATGGGAAAATTCTATCTAGAGTGAGTATGCCTACGCCTGCCAAAGGAACTACGAGAGATGTAGTAACAGAACTGCTCTGGACAATTCCTGTAAGAACCAATCCAACTCCAAAGCTTCGCAATGGCCGAGAGAAAATGTGTTTGTTGAGTAGATGCTTGAATTCTGATTCTGCAAGTGGCTTTATGATCTTAACAAAATATTTGAGTGAAAAGAACAGCATGATGAATGATAGAATTAGGATTGCAATTGGATTAGTGTTCAAAGCGATTGCAATGGATCCTGAAACAGGTTTTAGGAGGACATCAAGGGGGCTTGCAAAGCTCATACTGGCGTTGGTTCCCAATAGGAACTGAGTGATCCATGTGGCTGATTTTTCAAGAAAATGGGTGAACAATTCAAGCGGGAAGAGAATCAATACGACGATAAAATTGAAGAAATCATGAACAGTTGCCACCTCAAATGCCTTTCTGAACTCCTGTTTTCTTGTAATGTGGCCGAGAGATACAATGGCGGCTGTAACACTTGTTCCGATGTTTGCACCCATAATCATAGGAATTGCGTTTCCAATGGTCAAAGCTCCAGTTGCTGTAAGTCCGACAATGATAGATGTTGTTACAGAAGAACTTTGGACCACTGCTGTTGCGAGGATTCCGATAAACAGCCCAACAATTGGATTGGTTGTGAATGAGATGAGCTGTTCAGCAAAATCCGTTCCAAAGAGCTTAAATGATAAACCCATCAATTTGATGCTCAAAAGAAATAGATAGAGGACAATGGTTAGAAATCCCACTCGTCTCCATATTTCACTTCGGTTCATAGGTTATCAATTAGTAATCTTCTCTAACAGTTTATATAATTAACCTACATAGACTATATAGTTATAGAAATATTTATATAGTTCATTTCGTTTGCCAATATTATGCATAGACGAAGAATCCAACTTATTGCTGGTGCAACTTATTCTGTATCCTTGCCCAAAGAATGGGTGAAAAAGAACAGATTAAAGCCAAAACAAGAGGTCCAGATCACTGAGAACGTAGATGGTTCCCTTCTGATTACACCACACGCGTCTGAATCCACTGAATGGACTGATGTAACACTAAATGTGGACAGATATCTTGATTCAATCGAACAGATAATCTTTGCAGTGTACTATCAAGGTGCAGAGAATATCAATCTATACAGTAAGGAGAAGATGAGTAAAGAAATCAAATCAAGGATAAGAAAGGCCAACACACAGATGATAGGAACTGAAGTTACGCACGAGGATTCAAAACGGATCCATATAAAGATACTGCTCGATAAAAGAAAGGTTGATGTCATCCAGACCTTCTATCGCATAAGTATTTTGATAGATTCATCTCTTGCCAATCTAAAAGAGGGCTTGGATATTGATGAGATCCGGATCAATGAGAATGAGATAGATCGGCTTTACCATCTGATAACTAAAATCATTGCACTCTCTCTTACAGATACCAACATTCTTCATTCGTCAAAAATAGAAAATATCTCTTTGATTCCTTCATATTTCTTGATGGCAAAACGCTTGGAGAATATTGGAGACAATATCAAGCATATGTCCGAGTATCTACATGAAAGTCAAAAGCAGATGAGTTTTCAGATGCTGCGTCCTATACAAGACGAACTAATCAGATGTATTAAGTATCTCAGAAGTAAAAACAAAGAGATTTTTCCCAAAATATGTCCAGTTCTCCTTGACAAGATCACAAAATCAATCGATACTGTCAAGGACAGAATAGTATACAGTTATTTGGATGATATTCTAAGATATTTAATAGATATTCAGGTCGAAATAATCAAGATGTCATTCTATAATCAGGCATCTAGGAAAGGCAGGGCTTAAGATTTCTCGCAAATTTTATAAATAGTGCCCTCAAAGAGTATAATGTAGGATGGTGAAGCGTAACTTATTATTCCATGAACATGAATTGGCCTATGTTGGAATCGTTCTGATAACCATATTCTCTGTTTTTTTAATTGCTCCAGAACAAAATGTGAGAGGGATGGCTGGAGAGCCCGGATCCTGTTACACTCCTGATCATGGTGCTGATATCTCTGTGACATCTGATCTTGCCATCTGTGAAGGAACATATCATGATGTTCAGATATCTATTGATTCTGATGATGTTAACCTTGACTGTGGGAATTCATGGTTTGTTAGATCAGATCCTTACACATCTGGTTCTCCATTCAAGATCTATGACAGATCAAATATTATTGTAAAAAACTGCAATTTCCATGTCAATACATACTTTCTCATAAGGAGAAGCAGCAATGTCTTGATTGAAAATGTCTTTCAGAGCGAGCCAAGTAAAGGGGCAAAAGTAGAGGGAGGATGTTCTGACATCACCTTCCGAAACTATGAGGTCAAGTATGCAGAGAACTGGGGATTGCATATAACTGATGTTGATGGATTGACTCTGGACAATGTCAATATAGGGAATGCTAAGGAAGCAGGAGTTGCACTGTACGCACCTCAGACAAATATGGTATTGAATGATGTATCCATATGTCATAACGGATGGTATGATATGTATTCTGACCAGCACAATTATAATCCTGATATATCTGGCTTAACATGTGACAATTCAGAATCATCCCAATTCACTTGCGAGCCCTGCCCTCCACCAGCTGATCCTGAGTACAATGATTGCTGGAATCCTGATGATCCTTCAATCGAATATGATTTTTCCCAGCCGGGTCTGAAGGTCTGTCCAGGAACATACAATTATCCTAATGGCCTTGCCTACCAGAGTAAATGTACAACACCTCAAGTGATTGACTGTCAAGGAGCATCCTTCTTGGGTGATAAGATGCTTGGTAGGAATGGTCTCACTATTACCACCCATCCATATGCTGGTGGCAAGGTTACTGTACAGAACTGTCATTTTGAGAACTATGAGACTGGCCTGCAATTCACCTCAAGAATTACAAATTCATATGACCACATTGATATTGAACTCCTTAACAATGAGTTTGTAAACAATGATGTTGGAATAAAACAATTCAGCTACCAGAACCATATGCAAAAAAACTTATTTGTCCAGGATAATATATTTGTAGGAAATGGGGTTGCAATCATTGGTGACATGATTGAAGATATGAACATCGTGAACAACAATTTCGAAAACAACGATATTGGAATCTCAATCTGGAAAGCAAGATCATTTGTGCTCACAAATAACGATTTTTTGAATAACAGAATCGGGTTGAAAATGACAGGAATTGATGATTATGCTCCTGTTTTTCCAAAAACAATCTCTGGCAATGTATTTTCAAGTACAGAAACAGATATCTATTGTCGTGATACATTTGGAGGGGATTATGATAATAATGAATGTGCGGGTCTGAATGCAGAGAACTGCTGTTATACTGATCCAGAAAGCGGAAACTGTCTAGAGAATGTGCAATGTGTAGACGAGCAAGTTTCAGACGAAGAAACAGAACTGTCTGTTGTTATTGGAACGTGTGGAGGAGATATCACTGCAGGCAACCTCAAGATCAGTTCAAGCACAACACTCTGTCCAATGACTCTGAGCCTGCGAACCTTGCGTTTTGCTTCAGATAATATTGTTTTCGATTGTAACGGAGCAACAATCAAAGGGAGTATGACAACAGGCATGGACATTAAAGATAGGCAAGGAATCACTATCAAGAACTGCAAGATCGATGGCTTCCAAGATGCCATAATGGTAGCAGCCTCTACTAATACAAAGATATTAGACAATGAGTTCAAGCATAACTTGGTCTCAATCAAATCATCTGGTGGAGAAAACCTTGAAATCAAAGGAAACAGTCTTGATCAAGATTATGTACGCGAAATTCATACTTCTGGTGCAGAAGTAAATATTGACCAGACAGATAATACCAAGATCCAGAATAATATATTCAAGCTTAAATCATATGGTATAAATCTGATGGGTGTTGATGGAGCAGATATCATTTCAAACCAGTTCTATGCAGAGCATCAGAACTTGGAAGCTAGAGGAATCTTCTTTTTTCACAACCCAAATACTGTGCCCAGACCTTTGAACACAGATATCCTGATTCAGGGCAATACTTGGAGTGGTAATTACAAGGGAATATTCTTGACATCGTCAGCTGCATTGAAGAATTCGATAATCAGGAATAATCAAGGAACCAAGACCAGGAATCTTCTATGGTTCAATCAATATGGTGCACCTGAACATGATAACTTGTTGGTAGAAAACAATATTTGTGTGGAATGTCTCCAATTGGTGCACTTTAATGACGCAAAAAACTCGATCATCCAGAAGAATTCTCTGGTCAATCCTGAAGGTACACGAGGAAGGTTCATTGAAGCAACAGGTCCTATTCAGTTGGATTATATCCCTGGAATTTCCATATTCAAAGGAACAAATAACCAGATAAAAAACAACTACCTTGATGGCATGATGATTCAACCAGGTAATAGTGAACACGGAGACTATGGTATAATTATAGGAGGAACCTGGGGTGATCCAATAAATGGCCTAGTCATATCAAATAATTATGTCAAGGATTTCAATAACGGAATCTCTGCACCATACTTTGCTACATATGCTAGTATTGATTCTAGGCTTGATTCTTCGCTTTATACAGGAGTTGAAATCAAAGGAAACAAGGTAATCGATTCATATTCAACAGGAATATCTGCCTCAGGAACTACAGTTCTAATACACGACAATCTGGTCCTGAATACTAGAAAGACAGGAACTGGTCCAATTGATGGAGCAGGAATCCTTGTGCGAGCTGGAAGTGCCAAACTCATTTCTGATGTTTCATGCCATAACAATGCAGATGTCTATTCTGATGGCACAATATCTCAACAGTCTGATTTGACTTGTGACACCTCAGACGGAGATGGAACTCAAAATCCTACATGCAACACTGTATGTCTTGCACTCTCGGCATTATCGCCAGAGGATTGCATTGATGCCGTGGACAATGATGGTGATGGGCAAGCTGATTGTTTGGATCCAGATTGCCAGGTGTATTCAATATGTAATCCTGGAGCCCCGCCAGTACCTGATCCAGAACCGGATCCTGAACAAGATCCAGACGATGATGCACCCGCTCCATATTGTGGGGATGGAGGGTGCGGCTCTGACGAGACCTGTGATAGTTGTGCTGTTGACTGCGGGACGTGCTCGCCAGATCCTGATCCAAACGGTTGCAGTCCTGTTCCTGAAGATTGTAATAACGGAATTGATGATGATTGCGATGGAAATATTGATCAATATGATGTAGATTGTATACTGATTGATCCTCATGGTGATAAACCCACAGATGATTCAAGTCAACAACCAAAGACAGGGCCGCCAGGCACAGGTCCTCAGCTTCAGATTTTCAAACTTGAGTTTGACAAAGGGTATATTGAAGCCAAATCATATGGGCCTGTTGTACTGAAAAAAATCGATGATTCAAATGCGCCTGAAGGAGCTATGTTATCATTTGAGGTAATCAGTGGTACAATATCTGATATCTCAGTTCATTATTATGGAGATGAATCTTTTGAAGCATATAGCAAATCCAACACTGATTTGAATCCTGTGGTACTAGATTCTTCAGGACAGAATATGTATGGCCTTTCTGGTGTGACTGATGGGAAATTTGTGTTGGTTGAAGTGGGGATGGATTCTGACCCTGTTAAACCACAGACTCACGATCCAACCGAGATCAAAGGTTGATTTCCTGTGCTTGCAGTCTTGCTTCCATTCATAATATTGGCAATTCTTGGTGGGGGATTGTATTATCTTAAGAATAACAAAGGATTGCAGGTCCATCCTCCAAAAGAATCAGGATTTAATGGTTCTGTTCCACCAGGACAGCCTTACGAAATGGCAACCCCTATACGAAAACCTCATATGAAAGGCAGGATAAAGATGGTTGTCAGACGAAAGCCTGTTCTTAAGAAGTACAGAATCAAGAAGATGATGGAGCGAAAACTTGCCATGGGTAATTCTATGGATGATGTCAAGCTTGACATGGTTAAGGATGGTGCAGATCCTGTGGTAATAGAAGAAGTCTCAAAGCAGATTAGGCGAAGAGCTTCTTAGAACTTGGTAAACTTATTCTTTTGGTTTTAATTTCAAATACGATGCAGCTACATCCTGAGAAAGAGATTTGAAATCTAAGCTTTCAATGATTGCACCAGGGGTGAGAACAGTTGTTGGAAATTCACCACTCTCAGAATCATCACACACCATACCGATTGCTTTTTTCTCACCATACACAGTATGAATGCCTTTAAAAGAACCCATTGACCCTCCCTTGGTGAAAAACATTTTTCTTGGATTCTCTCGAAGAGTCTCAGAGTCTGGTGTGACTAGGAATCCTTGGACACAATATACTACTGCATCCCCTACTTTTAGGGTTTCTCCTGAAGGTCCACTTTCGATGTAAACACCTTCTGGTTTTCCCTTTCTTCTCAGATATTCCTTAAAATACTCAAATGCGTCCTTTTCACTGAATAGGTTGTCTCTGTTTGGTTTCATTCCTTCATTACGTTGTCGCCTGTATTCTGTCCGTTCCTCCCCTTTCAATCGATTCTTGAATTTCCAATTGATGTCAAGAATTGGTTGTCTAGGACCTGGCGTAAGATATTGTGGGATGAATTTGTCTCTATCTTCATCGTAAACCAAATCCACTTCTGAGCTTAGATCAACAAATGCATTACCTGGCGTGATGTTTGGATTGGCTTCGGGATTGATTTGTCTGATCAGGTAATCTGCAAGCCAGGCTCCCTGTCTATCAGAAAAATAATTCACCAACTTGCCATCCTTGATCACTGGCACACTATTGACCTTTTCACCGTCAACTGTGAAACGCTCAACACCTTCTTGATCAAATCTTCTAGAGCCTAGAAGAGGAAAGCCATTGGAATCGTTTCTTTCTGCAACCATGTCAATGGATAGTTGTTTGGGTGCAATAAGATGTCCCCAATTCTGGTATCCCTTTGAGTTCCAGCCTCCATTTATGGTCCTCGTTTCGATACTATGTCCGACAAGTTCATGCCAATGCGCACCCATAAAATCATGTGCGCCCAGGGTTGGATAGCTGTCATCCCTAAGTACTGGAGCAGAATATTGTTTGATTGCTATCTTCCTAAGTTTTTCAGCCATTTGTACAACTCTTTCGCGAGTTATCTGAGACATATCTGCTACCCAAAATCCGTCGCTGACAGGTACTTTCTTGAGATTATCATCAATTACAGTGACACTGAATGCGACTCCATAATATTTGTGCACATCACGGATTATGCTGGCTTCTGAGTTAACATATCTTCGAGTGTCTTCTTGAAAATAATAAGTGACCTGGGGATCTTCAACCTGTATTGTATGTCCGTTAAATGAAAGATTTGATAGAATGCTTGAGGCCTCTTTTATGTAGCTGAAAACTGGGTCTGTATTGAGTCCGGCTGTTCCCATTTCTGGTGCAATATGCCTTGATGGGGGTGTTGCTTTTAAAGTGATCATCTCTAATTCAAGGTCATCTGGTTGGTCGGCGTTCTCTTCAGTCTGGGCCCTAGCAGGTCTCAGATCAGTTGCCCTCATCCTATCCAGATAATTTCGTCCAGCCTTCAGAAGCGCTTTGCTTGTGGTAACTTCAAGTATCCGTTCCAATGATTCCTTCTGAGCCCGGGTTTTCACCTGGTCCACTGTCGGTACCCGCGGATTGATTGCATAGTATCTGCCTGCACAGTCAACGTCCTTCCTCACGCGTCGTTGTCCAACATGGGCTTCAACAAGCAGAGCACCTTCAGGATCCCTTGATATAGATGTTCCTCGTTCATTACGTTCAGTCAGCATTCCATAATTGGCAACATAGTAGAAACTCTTAGAACTAACATGGGTCATTGCGATATGTACTGCTCGTCTACGGCTCTTGAGCTTACGTTCAGCCGAAGTATCGGAGACATACTTCATGCCTCTTTTGACAGCATCCTCCATAGCAACAAGCAGAGGATCATTACGCACCTTTTCCCGAAATCGCCGTTCTTCCCTTCTCTTTGCCCTCTCAGCAGCTTTGGACATAGCTAAAGGGAGTGCTTAGGGGTTTTTATAGGTTTGTATGGCCTATTTAACCTTCTCAACATCTATAGAAATAAATTTCTTCATCTTAACTTTGGCCTGTGCGTCAACAATGAACTGATACATGCCTCTCATAAGGTCTGTTTCAGTGACCAGCCCCATAAGTTTTGCTGTATTTGATACTGGAAGCCTTCTAAAACCTTTTCTGAGCATGATAATGTTTGCTCGAAAGACATTCTCTTTGGGGTCAATGGTGCTGACAGGGCAGGTCATGCAATTCTCAACAGTAAAGCTTGTAAGTCTTCTGGGATCTTTGCTGTACTCACTCACAATGTCTCGCTCAGTGATTATTCCAGGAAGTTCGTCCTTGACCACAAGACATCCGAATTTATGAGCAGCCATGATCTTTCTTGCTTGGTCCAATGTTGTGGTTTTTGGAATCGAAACAATCTCATCGGTCATGACATCTTCAACCAGTGGGACGTCTATTGATTCTATCATGGTTGTGGTGCCAAAAGCACTCAGGGCGCGCACCAGATCGGTCTGGGTTATTATCCCGACCATGTTATCTTTTTTCATGACCACAAGTTTCCTGAAATGGTTGTTCAGCATGACTTGGCTGGCTTCAAATATGGTCTTGTTAGGAGCAATGCTCACAATATTGTCTGTAAAGATATCCTTGATTATGTTTGTCTTTGGGCCAATTTTACGTACAAAATCTTGCTCAGTCAAGATACCTGCAGGTGTTTTGTTCTTTGTAATGATCAGAGAAGAAATGGAAAGTTCCCTCATAATATCTGCAGCTTCACTTAAGGACGTTTCCCAGTCAACAGTAATGACTTTCTTGGTCATGACGCTTCCAACTTTCCTTTTTATGTGCTTTTTAATAAGTAAGGAGAACATTTTAAGATTGTATGAATACTTATATCTCTTGATTTGGTTCCTAAAATCAGAAACTGCTGAGCTCATAATGGTAAAATAGGTAAAGCAGGTTTAAAAATATTGTTGAAAAATTGACATTTTGCATAATATTTAAATATTGACTGCTCTTTTATGGAATATGGGGTGATTTTCATGAAAAAACTCATTGCTTTACTATTGCTTACAATAATTCTCTTCACAAGCTGTGAATTCATATCTTACGACTCGGAGATTGCTGACATCAAGAAGAAAGGTGATCCTGATCTGTGCTATAATTTGGAAGAAAATGAGAAGGGTGATAGACGAGACAGATGCTTCTCTGCTGTTGCCACCAAGATAGATGATCCAGATGTGTGTGGAAGGATCGAAAGCAAGTATTGGCAAGAAGGCTGTTTCTCAGATGTAGCAAGGCACACTAAGAATGAGGATACTTGTCTTCCGATTGAGACTGAGACTACAAGATATTCATGTATGGCTAGTGTGGCTCTGGAAAAAAAGGATGTCAGAGTTTGCAAGAATATCTATGAGGATTATGCAAAAGGAAATTGTGTAAGGAACATTGCAAAAGAGACTAATAATCCGGAAGATTGTGAAGAAGTTCCCTTGACTGAGAAGAACATTAGGCAAGGCTGCTATAAAGATGTTGCAGCGAACACAAAAGACATAACAATATGTGATAATATCGAGGAAATAGGTCCTTTGGATGATTGCATAATGGGTGTTGCAATAAATAGTGAGTCTCTCATTGATTGTACTCAGATCCAGCTCCAGAATAAAGAGGATGAATGTATCTGGCAGGTCGTTGGTCGTACAGGTGATGGAGAAAAATGTGAAGAAATCAAAGAAGCTATTGAGTACAAAGAATATTGTTATAGTGATGCAGCTGTTTCCTCAGGAAAAAAAGAATACTGTTTAAAGATTGAAGGATCAGTTCCGAAAAACCATTGTTATAAAGAAATGGCAGTGAAATCAAAGAACCCTGCAACATGTGCAGACATCTCAACTTCAGATGACAAGGATAGGTGCTATGCGGAGACTGCATATGCAGCAGATTCCAAGGAGATTTGCGAAAGCATTACTAATCCTGCAAAGAAGGCTGATTGTCTGGGACGATTTCAGACAGAGGAATAGATTTGAAAATAACTATTCTTTAATGCTATGTGTATATTTCCTATAGTTTATCGCAAACACATTTAAATATATCCTTGCTGAAACCAGTTTATGTCAAAGATAATCAGGGCTTCAGAGATTGGTGAGTATCGAGATCAAGGATACAAAGTAATAGATCCTCATCTACATTCTTCTGCATCGTATGATGTGTTTCCCATACCTGCTTTGGCGCCGAGGAACCTTGCAGCCAAGCTTCTGAGAAGTGGGTGGGATATGGTCACGTTTACAGATCATGATACTAGAGCAGCATACGATGATCTGGGTGATCTTGAAGGTGTTGTAAGAGGTGCTGAGATTACGATCAGACCCAAGAAACTATGGGATTATGCGAGGCCGCATACTATGCATGTGAATATCTGGGAATATTCAGATGATGAGTTCGATTCAGTGGATGCAATTTCCAGGACGGGGGATTTTTTTGGCATGCTAGATTTCATTAGATCTGCGAAGTTACCTCATCAGCTCAACCATCCGACCATACCTGGCTTTTTTGAGAGGCCTGACTGGTCGTATTTGCCAGCAATAGCTAAAGAGTTTGAGGTGGTTGAAGCATATAATCATAGGCGAAGCAAAAAGCACAATGAGGCCTCTTTGAGTCTTGCAAATGCATTTGGTCTTGGTACAACTTCTGGCTCTGACAACCACATTGGTCTTCCTGTACGAGGAACCCTTGTCAAGGGAGACAGTTTTCCAGAGATGTGGGATCGGATTAAGGCAGGGGATTCTTTGATTGTCCAGGGGGGTCTTACCTATGACTCCATGAAACAGACCATACAAGAGTATGTCCGACACTTTTTTAGGATATCTCCTGAGGACTTGAAAGAGTATAGGTTCAGGTTAAAAAGTGAGCGGGCAAGAATGGATAAGTTCATGGATACAGTCATTACTAAAAAGACTGAAGGGAGTGTTTTGCTCAGAGGATATCAAAGCAAGCTTGTTGAAGCTGTGTTTCATTATGTAGGGCCGATAATTGCTGAATTTGCCTATGTGCGAAAACAGAATAAGATAGGTGAAGAGATATTTACTTTCTTAGACGGTTTATTGCAGGAAATGGAGTTATCTTATGTGCAGAGTGGACAGGGTGAATGATTTGCATAGTTTATGCTCTCTGAATGACTTACAATTTTCAATCATTCGAGAACACATCTGCCATCAATGCATACAGCACCATGGTTTTCACAGTTAATACCGCTCCAATCTTCCTCCATTCCACCACCTAAACTTTGGCGGCATCCTACTTCGTTAAGTCGGGATTCTCCATTGTCTCCAACATAACAAGAATCTTCCTTATAATATAGTTTTCCAAGAGAATATCCTGAAATAGATCCCTTGGTCCAAAATTCTTCAGGACCTTCATCATTATCTTCGCATGAATCTTCTATCTGTCTTCTGCATGCACTAGCGTAGCAAGCATAGTCTTCGCCAAAATCAAGACAATTAACCTCTTCAGCCATCCACATTTCATCGCAATAATACTCCTCCTATGTGTATTCATCAAGACAGTTATCACTTCGAAATTCATTTTTATAAGGTGTCTGTACAGTTCCCATGTTCTCATAGTCTTTGCCATCCGAATCATAGCAGGTAAGACCTATATCTCCTCTTTTGCAAACTGCATTTACACATTTATATAGTCCTTTGCTATGGCAGTCGAATTCTGTGAATACAGGTTCGCCTTGAACACAATCTACTTGATGAATGTATCTGTCGTCAATACAGTCATCGCTGTACTCAAATGGTTCGTTATCTTTGAATCCTTCGATAGTCACCTTAACCATGGCTCTCCTGCTTCCTTTGGTGACTTGGCAATTGTTATCTTGTTCTTTTATGCACTTGCCCTCAACACAGATCATGTTGTCTTTAGTGCAGTCATGTTCCTTGATCACAAGTCCATTATTGCATAAGTATTCCATGAGATGAAGTCTGTCTGTGCAGATGTCTTCGTGAACTGTGGTTCTTGGACCGATCTGGAGCTTTGTAGTGCCTTTCTCAAAACGGCTCAATCCATTGTCTGAATCTGTGCATACCACTTCCCCTTCTTCGATGGGGGATACGCTGGAATATTTCACATGATCTTGATTATATTCGTTCTCTAGGATTGAAATACTTGATTCGAATGTGTCTGTGGCAGTTGTGCCTGATATGAGGAGAGTCTGGTCAATTACTTTGATGATTGCTTCTCCTTGTGCATATGGCCAAGCTTCGCAAGTCTCGTCACTGAACAAATTCCACTTAGGGTTGACACATGGTCCTCCAATGATCACCACATAGTCTGCACTCATATCAGAATGGTCTGTTTTTATGATTGAGGCTGCATCTGGGAGGTTTAGAACTGATATCAATTGATAAGCAGAGCTAAGATCATTTGTGTCCTCGGTCGTGAAAACCTCAAATGAGTCAGGATTAACCTCTGAGAAATAATCTGAGATTGTAAGTCCAAATGCTGAATTAATGCTTATCAATAGAATTATTATGAGTGTTGCGTATTTCATTAGTGAATTAATGAAAGGGGGATATATAAAGTTTATGTGTCTTTGCTCAATTAACTGTTTTCATCACTAACTTTTTAAATCCTGTGCTCTCAGAATACAATGGAATGCAAGAATATAAATTAAGAATATTTCTTATAATAGCACTCTTAGTATTTGGTATCTCATTTCAATTCACAGAGAAGAATCTTATTGGACGTGCTGTTGGTGAAGGTGAATGTATTGACTTAGATTCTCCATTTACTATTACATCTGATACTTGCCCTGATAATTACTGCAAGCTATGTAGAAAGGTATACCAGAGTGCGATACCTGATTTCATGATCCACGTCGATGCCTCAGACATAACCTTGGATTGTGATGGTGCTGTATTGAATACTTTGTTTGAGAGTAACGGGCATCATACTTTTGGGCATGGTATCATGTCAATGTATAACCGTGTCAAGATAAAGAATTGTGATATGAAATTCTTTCTGTATGGTGTGTATTCTAAAAGAGATATGCAGGTAGAGAATACTAGAGCTGTTGGAGGAAACACAGCCATATTCAGTGAAGATTCCAGGTTAGATCTTACTAATAATCTTGTTTGTGGCAATATTTATCCTCCTTCAACAAGCACAGATATATTATTGAATCAGAACTCTGTAATGTTTGGTTCAGGAAATATTCTGGATGGCTGTGTGATTTATGATCCTCATCCTAATTACAGGGAATGTACATCTGAGGATCTTCTGGATTTGGAGTACTCTTCTTGCTATCCTACTCAAGGATCTTGTGGTGACGGGATATTGAATGGTTATGAAGAATGTGATGGAGAAGACTGGGGTGGTATTGTTGATTGCGATGGGATTCCAGGATATAGTGGTGGAACCTTGAAATGCGTTTCTACTCAAGGCCTGATTACTGGTAGAGAAGAGTATGGACCTGGAAAGTGCATGTTCGATGTATCAGATTGTATACTGACTAATGAGTTGATCAATTATTGTGGTGACAGTACTTTGGAAACTGGAGAAGAATGCGATGATGGTAATCGTATGAATAATGATGGTTGCACAAGTATGTGCAAACTGGAACAAACGCCTCCTTCTGATGATGGTCAAGATGGCGGATCTGATGATGAGCAAGACGATGAACCTGGTGATGACCCGCAAGATGATGGATCTGGTGACGGTCAAGATGATCAGCCGGCTCCAACAGATTCTGACGAGGAAAGTGATTCTGACAATGAAAATTACGAGGATTGCACCAACCACTTTGATGATGATGGTGATGGGTGGTCTGATTGTTATGATATTTATTGCGTTGACCATCCTGCATGTGTGTATGCGCCGCCTGAGCAAGATGATGAAGAACAGGAAACAGATGCTGAACAAGAAAAAGATACTAATATTGGACAAGAAAACGAAGATCCGGTGGATGATGGTGGGCAAGAGACTGATGATGAACCTGAATTAGATTCATCTTCTGGAAATGATCCAGGCGAGCCTGACCCTGATGAGTCTTCTAATACTGATTCTGCAGGATATGATGTTGATTCTGGGGTTAACAATGTTGGACTATTAAATAAAGAAGAGCCTGGACAAGATGTTCCACAAGACAAATTCAAAGAAGACCCTGGCAATGTTGAGATGCAGGTATCCTCTTCATTCCCTTGGAGCACTATCCTCATATTGTTCATAGGTTTAGTACTTATTGGAGTTATTGGTTCTATGTACGTACATAGGGAGACTGTGCATCAGAATTCTATGTCTAATCCCTTGAACCCAGAGATAAGAGGGGTTATCAGGCAGAGTATGAACCGCGGTGTAAACCCAGAAAAGATCCATAAAGTCCTGATAAGAAATGGGTATTCTAAAAAGGATGCTGACAAGGAAGTCAAACTTCATGATTTAGTAAGAAAGAACTTCTAGTTATCATACGAAAGGATTTTTTGCCTACCTAGAATGTTTGCTATCACAATAAGAGATTATGGTTTGAATAAATGGAATACAATTTCAAGTATCTCAAATCTTAAACAACCTGACATTTATCGTGCATAGAAATTGATACTACTATTGCCTGGCCTCTTCAAGAACCTCATATATGCGTTGGTTCACAGCAGGTTCTTCAAAGAATCTGTCAAGATATCCCTCAAGATCACTTGTTCTTTGCCCATTGAGCATCCACTTACTTATCATTATTGCATGCCTTTCGGGACTATAAAAAATAGTCTCTTCCAATATTTCTTCACGGGACAGAATTTTTGGATCCATCGCGTTATTCCCACGAACTCGAAAACCTTTGTCAGTTGTGGCATCAAAATAAGCTAATTTACAGCAATCTCCAAAATAAGACAATCTGATCTGCAGCATACCTGATAGTGAAGCCAGAGCATATGCAGGGGTATTTATTATGTGCTTATCTGTAGCTTCCTTAAATATCTGACAACGTTCAGCATCATCATCAAATCCATGCGCTATCCCGTGAGTATACCCTGCCCAACTTCCTTTGGCCGCACTAGTAACGGGAAGTACCATAAAAACTGAGTCTTGATAGAATGGAGTTGAGGCATATTGTACTGATTGGGTTGCCTGGCTGGGTTGATGTTCTTGTACTTGTTCAGGTTCTTTTTCACATGCGAGAATGGTTGCTAGTGAGATTACAGTCACTGCTCCTACCAAACGTCTAGTCATACTGTTATTAAGCATAAAAATGAGAAAGTCAGGTAATATATATACTTTTTGGGACACAAATAATTTGCATTGAAGAAAATATTATGATGTAATTCCGAAGAAAGAGTATTGTCCCCATCTCTTCTCAAAAACTTTATTAATGAACAGAAACTATTTTCCTTTAAACAGAGGCGATTACGACTAAACTACTACTAAACCTGGCACTATGTATTGTCCTTATATCAGGGATTGCAATAGGTGTGGATTATGGAGTTGTACCAGGACAAACAGAGCTTCCGCCTGATGGATATTGCCAAGATATCTGTAATGAGTATGATCATGCTTATGCTGTCTCTTCTTTCGAAGGATGGGGATGGAAAGACGATGAATCCTCATTTCGTGAGACTATAAGAAGAGATAAAGGCAAATGTCGGTGTGAAGCAGAGCGTGGTTATAGATGGGGTATTCAAACCAATAGTCAAGGAATGCCTTATTCTCCAATGAATTGTAAAGGTTATTCTGAGATGTTCCCTGATCCAAATATGCCACCTCCAACAGAAGAAGAAAATGAACGAAGAGCGTGTGGGTCTGGTGGCGTGCAGACATATGTTGTTTCTTGTCCAGCCCATGCACAAAATATTCTCAATACTACCTGTGATCTTGATCAAGAACTAGGACGTTCATGTTGCTGTGATGATGGATTCAAACCAACCTATGCAAACCAGAATTATATTAGAAAATGCATGAAACAAGGAAATGTTCAAGAGATTATGGGCCGAGTTTGGCTGGATGATCCCAAATCGAAATATCCCTTTGGAGGCGTACGTCATATAAATGTGGACGCTGAATACAATGGGAAAACATATACTACATATACTGACAATGGAGGTCTGTTCAGTTTCAGTATTCCATTAAAGACAGGAGATGATCTTGACATAACATTATATCTTATAGATGGTCACAAAGACGGAAAGAATTTCGTCAACATAATGGATGAAGTGGTTAGTATAAATTCAGCAGTATCAATAAAACGAGAATTCCAAATTGAGCAAAAGCATGTTGACAGAGGTATGGAAATAAATTTTGTGTTTCAGAAAGTCGGTCCTGCACCGATTGATTATATATCTGATTCTGAAAACGAGGATCTGGCAAAACTGATAAAACACTATATGTTTTACCAAGATGCAATCGACTTTTTTGCAGATGTATTTAAGGAAGAACCCAATCCGCTTGACATTGTCGTCAATGTAAGAAATATTTCCCAATATTGTGGAGGTGATGCAGGAGGTTGTTATTCTCATAATGCCAAGAGAATATTTATCCGGCAAAGTTATATGCCATTTACCAGCTCAGGTAGTCCTTTTTCAGATTGGCATGAATATGGCCACGCAATCATGTTTAAGCAGTTCACACCAAATATAGTGCAACCAGCTAAGAATCATGGAGGGTTTCTAAAT
>JAHJEM010000004.1 GCA_018825425.1 Nanobdellota archaeon
AAGGTATTAGAAGGTAATTTTAGGCCTCCAAAGCCAGATGCTGAACTAAAAGCTGCATAAGTAATTATTTCATTCTACCTATATTCTATTATGTCACTTTTCCTTTGCAAAATTGACAAATTCTCAAAACGAGTACAAAAGATCAAAAGACTATATTTTAAAGGAAAACTTTGCCGTTTCCGTTTTGAGAATAATCAAAACATTTAAACATGATTGACTTCTACAAATACTCTGATACAATAAAATGGACACAGGTGGTATAATGAACGAGAAACTCCAACAGATATTGAATATGGCAATCAAGGAAGAAGAGTTCTTTAAGAACTTCTATCTTGAGGCTGCTGAGAAAACAGATGTAGAAAGTGCAAAAGCTCTTCTTAAGAATCTTTCAGAGGCAGAAGCAAGTCATAAAGAGCGGCTTGAGACCCTTGATTCTGAAAAACTAGGTGAACTTGTGATTGCTGACAAGATTGATGCGATTGATGTGGCTGAAGAGCTTGCATTGACGCCAATCAATGAGTTTAACAGTTTAAAAGAGATTTTTGAATTTGCAATTAAGGCTGAAGCTAGTGCAAAGGATATGTATGAACGGCTTGGTGAGAGTGTGGATGATGAAACTGCAAAAAAACTGTTCACACTGCTAGCATCAGAAGAAGAGAAGCATCATGACATGTTAGCTTCAGAGCTGGAAAAGATAGGCATATGAGGTGAAATTATGGCAAAATACGAGTGCATGGTCTGTGGATATATTTATGATGAAGAGAAAGAAGGAACCAAATGGGAAGACCTTCCAGATGACTGGAAATGCCCAGAATGTTTTGTAGGAAAAGATCAGTTCCAGAAGGTCGAAGAAGAAAAGACCGAGGAAAAAAGTGAAAGCAAATAAGATTAAGGATGATGTCTTTTGGCTAGGTGTAAACAGTCCTTCAAGTAGAGAATTTCATGGAATTTCCACACCTAGAGGGGGTTCATACAATTCATACCTTGTTCTTGATGAAAAACCAACCATAATAGAAGGTACAGGCAAACCATTCATCCAAGAATATCTGAAATCATTGAAATCCAAGATCAACCCAGAGAAAATTGAGTACATTATCATTGATCATGCTGAACCAGATCATGCTGGTGCAATCAATGAGATCAAAGAAGTCTGCTCAAATGCAAAGATTGTATGCACTGAGAAATGCAAAGATTTCTTGATAGCTGCGTTTGGAGTACAGTCTGAATTTGTCATTGTAAAAGAAGGTGATGAACTTAATATTGGCAAACGTACATTCAAGTTTTTCCCTGACCCAATGGTTCATTGGCCAGAGACCATGATGAGCTATCTTGTGGAGGAGAAGATGCTGTTCTCAGCAGACTTATTCGGTACAGAGATCAGTCATGAAAAACTGTTTGCTGATGAGATGAAACCATTTCAGGAAATAACAAGGGATTATTTTGCGATTGTCATGAGGCATTATGCAATACCAGTCCAAAAAGCGATTGAGAAGGCAAGAACTTTGGAGATCGAATACATACTCTCATCGCATGGACCAATTTATAGACAGAATGTGCAGAGTATCATGGACTATTATTACAAACTTGCAACCGAGCCAGAAGAGAACAAGGTTGCAATATTTTATTACTCAATCTGGCATTCATCTGAGAAGATGGCTGATGAGATCGCAAAAGGGGTTGAAGAAGCTGGAAGCGTTGCAGTAAAATATGATATTAATCAATCAAACTTTGTGAGAATGATGGCAGAGGCCATGACCTCAAAAGCAATTGCTTTAGGATCCTTGACTCTGTTTGCAGGACACCATCCTCTATTTAATGCATTTTTTGATTTTTTACAGCTTAATAATCAACCTGGTAAGAAAGCAGGTGTATTTGGAACATATGGTTGGGTATCCGAGGCTGTTCCAAAGCTCAAGCAGAAACTAATGGATCTGAAGTATGATATGATTGGTGACGTTGATATGCGCTTTGGTCCAAAGACTGATAAGGACTTATTAAGATTGCGTGAATTAGGAAAAAAATTAGCCGAATGAGGTAATGAAAATGGCAGAAAAAATGGGAATATACAAATGTGAAATTTGTGGAAATGTAGTTGGCGTACTTGAAGCACATGAAGGAGAGCTTGTATGCTGTGAAAAACCAATGGTTTTACAGGAAGAGAAGACTGCAGCACAAGAGGGAAAGGAAAAGCATGTTCCAGTGATTGAGAAAACAGATAGTGGAGTAAAAGTAACAGTTGGAAGTGTAAATCATCCAATGGAAGACAAACATTACATTGTTATCATCCAGTTGATGAAAGGTGACAAGATGTTAACATGCAAGAAACTATTTCCAGGAGATGAACCAGTTGCTGAATTCAATGTAGAATACAGCGATGATTTGGTTGCTAGAGAATATTGCAACTTACATGGCTTGTGGAAAAGTTAAATAACAGTATAAATCATTTGCGACAACAATGTTGTCGCACATTCTTTTTTGAAAATGGTACTAGATGAAGTCATAAATTTAAAGAAAACATCGATAAAGAAACAAGTAGATACTCGACTAAAACAATTCAAATCTTTCCAGAGCAAACCATCCAAAGAATGGTTTTCAGAACTGTGTTTCTGCATTCTGACCGCCAATTCAAAAGCATTAACTGCTATTAATATCCAGAATGAGTTGGGTGCAGTTGGATTCTGTGACCTTTCTGAAAAAGACCTTGTCAATACCATACAGAAAAACAAGCATCGCTTCCACAACAACAAGGCAAAGTATATTGTGGAAGCAAGATGTCATGTTGATATAAAGAAGAAGATTGCAAACCAAATAAAAGAGGGTGGAAAAGGTTCTGGTGGAGAAATGTTTGCTCGAGAATGGCTCGTGAAAAACATAAAAGGCATTGGTTACAAAGAATCAAGCCATTTCTTAAGAAATGTGGGGTATCAAAACCTTGCGATTCTAGACAGGCACATCATAAACCTCATGTTGGACCACAAACTAATCAAGGACAAGCCCAAAGCACTAACCAAGAAGAACTATCTTGAGATTGAGAAGAAATTCTCTAAACTTGCACAAAGTATTAAAATGAATTGTGCTGAACTAGATCTATACATGTGGTATATCAAAACAGGTAAGGTGCTCAAATGAACCAGAAACAAATCGGAATCATCCTCATTGTAATCGGTATAGCTCTCACAATATTTGTCTTCATGGCTAAAGAAAAAGAGGATAAGATTATCAGACAGATGGTCATGGACAAAGGATCCTGCTTTCTTGACGATGGTACCTGTCTGCATGACGACAGAGATTATTCTATGTACATATTCGGATGGGTCATTTCTGTTAGTCTGCTATTATTTGGAATCTACTTGACATTTTTTGATAAAACACAGCAAGTACTAGCTGAGCACCAAGTTAAAGTATCTTCTGCCTTGAGGGAGGCCAAGAAACACGAGACCAAGAATGGACGGTTCAATGCATTTTTGAGCGGATTCTCCGAGGAAGAACAAACCATACTCAAAGCCATAAAAGAGCAGGAAGGAATAAAGCAATCAACTCTACGCTTTAGGACTGGTATGTCAAAGACCAAACTTTCTCTGCTTCTTAAGTCTTTAGAAGAGAGAAACATCATAAGTAGAAAACCTGCAGGCAAGACAAACGAAGTTTTCTTGAGGAAAAAGTATTAGGAAATCATATTAATAGCCCAGGCAGGGCTACTTTTTCATCTTCAAACCCATGTTTAACAAAGCTTTTTTAAAACAACTTAACCTTACCTATTGATAATGAAGAACATCTGGAAATTGGTAGTATCGATATTGATTCCACTAGTGGCAAGTGTTATAGGCGGCCTTTTTACTGCTAGTTCAGTCTCAACGTGGTATTTGGAACTCGCCAAACCAAGTTTTAATCCACCCAGCTGGATTTTCGGGCCTGTTTGGACAATTCTCTATCTGCTCATGGGAATCTCATTGTATCTTGTTTGGATCAAAAAAAATGATAAGCTTGCCTTCACAATATTCGGGGTTCAGCTGTTTCTCAATGTGTTATGGTCAATACTCTTTTTTGGATTGAAACAACCATTGTTTGCTTTTATTGAAATTGTGATTCTTTGGATAGCAATCCTTATTATGCTACTTCGATTCTACAGGATAAACAGACTTTCAGCGTATCTAAACATACCTTACATTTTATGGGTGAGTTTTGCCTCAATTCTGAATCTTGCAATATTCATCTTGAACTAAAATGGTCAGAATTAACTTGATAGATCCAAGAAGATTGGCTGATCAGCATCTAATCGCAGAGTATAATGAGATATTGATGATTTTTGGTTATGTTAGCAAATACCCAAAATTAGGCATTATTTCTACCAAATATACTTTGGGGAAAGGGCATATGATATTTTTCAAGAATAAATTAAAATATCTAAAGAAAAGACATGAACTGATAAAAAGGGAGATGAAAATAAGAGGATTTAATGCAACTAAGACCATTAATCTTGCTAAGTTTGATAAAATACTAATTCGTGACTGGTGGGCCTCTGAAGAGGATATTAAAATAATAAAAGAAAGATTGATAACTAAAATCAATTCAAAACCCAGATTCTATAGGTACTACGGAAAGATTATGTCTAAGAAATTTCTAATTGATTTAATAAACACGCAGTAGTTTCATGGGACTTATCTCTTCGTACTAAAAAAGGACAACCATTCCAAAACCCTCTTTTTTAACAAAAAACACCCTAGCTCGGGCGGGCTACTTTCTTTTACTCAAAAAATGTACTATAATACAAAAAATTGTATATATGCCCCAAGAAACGGCACTGAATAACCAATGAAATGTGAGAACATTTTTAAACTGATTTCCTATACTAGAGGGAATCATGAAGCCTCGCGATCCAGAAAATCCTAAGCTTACAAAGCATGATCAGGAGGTGCTTAAAAGCATCATTCAACATGCTAAGATTCCGGATAGTGATATTGCCCAGAAGATGGGATTGTCTCCGCAGGCAGTCTTTAAGATACGTCATAAGCTGGAGGAAAGCGGCATTATCAAAGGATACCAACCTGTCTTGGACCTCAAGAAGTTAGGTATTCACATTATGGTTTTCATAGTTATCAAGTTGCATTCTGTAGTGTGGGAAGAATACTCTGATGATGAGATCTCTGAGCGCATCAGGAAGATACCGTATGTTATTAATGCATATAGAATCGTAGAGGCAAAAGCAAGCCATATTCTCTTGATGGGTTTTCGTGATATTGAACAGATGAACAGACATGTAACTCGGATACAAACCAAGTTTTCAAGAGAGATTGATATAATACACATATATCCATTCTCCACCGAAAAAGTAATTACTCAGTCACATATTGGACTACTATATGAGATTCTCGACAAAAAAGAGTTTCCAATGGATGAATTCTTCTTAAAGAAAAAGTAAAATAAGCTATTAGTTTACTGAGATGATTACTAGTTTTCCGCATTTGGGACAAACAGGACTCATGCCCTGAAGTTTTATCTCATTTACAACATGCCCACAGCGCTTGCAATGATATATTACAGGCGCAGATTTTCCTTGAGATTCTGCCATCATTTTAATTATTATGCTCCACTTTATATAAATGTGTGGTAGAGAATTCAAACCAGGAGTTGACTATCTGGTTAATTATTTGCCAAATAACATTAATCTACTTGTTTGTTTCTTGGTATTTCTTAACGATACTTTTAACAATAAAGTATGAAATTGTTGAAATTGGTATTGATAAGATAATATTTCCTATGAAAAGTCTTCGAGTAAGATTATAGACTTGCTGAAAAAAGACTACCTTGTACTCAATTAGTGGAAGTGGGTTAAGAATAGTGTCTCCGATGAGATAACTTGCATAGTGGATGGGTATCATGAATATCGGGTTAAAAATTGCAAAAGCCAATAGCAGAGCGATCTTGTTGATTTTCTTAAAAATGATGATAACAAGCAGACCAATAAGCATGCCAAATCCAGGTGTGGGGAAAATGTTAATGAAGGTACCTACTGCAAAACCCATAGCTATTGCATGAGGGGATGTCTTTATTCTCAGCACCTGCTGGAAATGGTTCTTTATCCTGTCTTTTAGCTTCTTGACCTTGGCTGCCACGAAATCCCTCCTATTTCCTCTTTTTTATAGAGATAGAGTGTGTCTTTTATAAACTCTTTTAATGATTTTTGGTTGATAAACTCTACCATAATTTTATAGTCTTTATTCGCATTATTATTACTTAGAGGATGGTGACCTGGTTGGTCGGCATGTTATTGCCAATTGCACCACCAGCCCCCATTCCTCAAATGAGGCCAAAAATGAAAAGGAGAGACAAAAGGAAAGACATATGGGATGATGAGGATTATGCAGATGACCTGGATGAAGACAGCAAGTGGCCAAGAGAATTCATACTATCATGAGTGGAATGACTTTGGCATTGATGACCTGAAACCAATATAAGAGACAAAGGTGTGAGAATGAGAAAGCACAATGAAAACAAGACAATGATAACAAGAACTGATAACAAGAACTCTAGGAGAATAGCATACCTTACAAAAAAGTATGATTGCGGGTATCATCAAGTGCCTGAACCGTTTATAGAGGAGAATCTGGGAAGCAAGCCAAGGGTATTGTATGCTCAAATTCTCGAAAGTCACCTTAAGGAGAGAAGGAATAAGATTCGTGCAATTCGAAAATTCCAAAATGCCGTGGAATATGTTACTTATGAATCATTATTGGAGGTGTAATAAAATGCCAAAGAAAAAGATGCCAAAGGAAAAACCTAAGAACTAGCTAGGCTGAATAAGCTTATTCTATCTTATTTTTTTTATTTTTTTTTGACTTGATTTATGGAAAAAAAGGATTAATTTGATACTTGAACTGGGAATGGATGGGTGATAAAAATGGGAGATGAAGGGTTAGATCAATGGTTTTGGAGTATGAATGCACATAAGAGGAAAGGTCATCATATCATTAAGTATTATGTAAATGGAAAAAACCAGTAAATGAAGAAATCTCTTTTTCTAAAGCACAAAGGAATATTATTTAAAACAGAACCATTTTATGCTAAATTATGAAGAGTTAGGCGTTATAAGCAAGTGAGAAAAAAAATGAGACAAATTAAACATAAAACCAACAACACAGATATGATTATTATTAACTGTACTTAAAAAAATATAAAATGGTGATATAAATGAGAAAAAAACATGAAAACAAAGAAGAAAATGAATTGGAAGAAGAGCAGGAAGTTAAAACCAAGGAACGCAAACCAATCTTGAAAGGCAATATGAAACTCTATTTGAGTCTAGGAGTCATTTTAATTGCGTTCGTAGCAGGTATGCTCCTGTCAAATTATATGAAACAAGGGACAATTGATCAACTTAACCAAAACCACAAGAATGTCCTAGAGACACTTCAACTGGAAAAGGAGCAGCTTAAAGCAGATAAAGAGACGTCAGTAACATTGGTTTCATCAGAAAAAGGAACTTTGGTAGCTGAAAATGAAAAATTAGTCTTGGAAAATGCCAATCTCGAGACTGAAATCACCATGTTTGATGGATTACTGGATTCTCTTACCGAGGAGAGCAAAGAAATTCAAAACGAACCATACTATTCTTACAAATTAACCTGGCAAAGATATATTCTGGCGCAACCAAAAGATAAGCTAACAACAACAGTTGCAATAGAAAACACAGGTTCAAAGGAGAAAAAATTCAATCTGGAAGTAAGATTAAGATCCAGCTACAAAGACGCCTTGACAACAACTCCTAGTGACGGAAGCCTAACTCTTGAAAAAGGCAGTTCAGGGAACATCAACCTGGTATTCACACCATTAAAAGAAGGATACGCAATATATGGCTTGTACATAAATGGTCGTCATGAAGGCGATATTGTGGTCTTTGTAAGAGATAGGTAAGTTTATTAATCATCTGATATTGACTAGATGGAAAGATATGCAATTAAATATGTATTAAATTAGATATTAGAAAACAAAATGAGACAAACAAAACATAAGTCCTTGCCTTTTGGTGAGACAATTGATGTAAAGAAAGTCATTGGAAAGAAAGTCTTGACCAATGATGGCAAGAAGATAGGAAAGGTGAAGGCAATTCACATTCACCCTACCGAGTTGACCGTAGAGGGCATCCAAGTGGATACTGGCATGTTTGATGTTGACCAGTACATTGACAAGAATTATTTGGGTAGTCTAACTGAAGAAGGGGCTGTTCTTAAGGTGACACCTCTGGCTGAGTTCTTGGATCATGATGTATATGATTCTTTAGGCAAGAAGGTTGGTAATGTAAAAGCCATCAACCGTTCAAACATGACCAACAATGTCCTGTCAATAACAGTAGAACTCGAGGGTTCAGATAAGAAGATAGTAATCAGTGCAGATTACATTGCAGCAATGGGTGAGAGCATCATGTTGAAGGAACCTTTTGATGAAAAAGGAATGCAGGAGGTGAAATAAGATGAGTGTTTTAAAAGGAATTAGCAACCTATTCTTGACTATTGTTGCATCAGTAATGTTAATTCTGCTGGGAATCATTTACTTCATGCTTTCCATGTGGATGATAAAAATTGGAGCATCATGGGCAGGTCTTGGAAACGTAAGCGGAAATCATGTAATCCTAACAGCAGGAATCGTGACAGCAGCAGCAATAATAGGATCAGCAATACAAAAATAGTATTGTCAACAAGCATTATCGAAATGATGTGAGGAAATAGGAAAAACTTGTTAGTGAATTAAATTATTAAGCATCGCATTTAGCACGTGGCCACTATATAGTGAATATGTCATTTTTATCGAAAGCTATATAATATGTCATGATAATCAAAATAAAGAGGGAGAAAAAATGGTCGCACCTTTTTTGGAAGTTGCTGGAAGGATATTAGTTATCAAGCCAATATTCATTGTAGGAGTATTAATCATCACATTCATTCTTGCAAATTTCATAAATGGAAGCATGAAGAAGAGTTATGAGAAATATATTCTATTCCGAGATAATCGTTCAAAGAAAGGTAAAAGGGTTACTTACATCAATAAGACCAAGTTCCATATGCTCCGCAGATTTATTGTTTCAACAATTTACATAATGGGCTTACTGATGATTATGAGTTCAATTCCTGAACTGAAGAAGATATCCTACTCAATATTTGCAGGAGCAGGAATACTTGCTATTGTCATAGGTTTTGCTACTCAAGAAGTGTTTTCGAATATTGTCTCAGGGTTCTTTATTTCAATCTTTGAGCCTTTCAGGATTGATGATCGTGTACGAATTGGAGATGATGATGGTTGGGTGGATGATATTACCCAATGGCACACTACTATACGGACATTGGAAAACCAGCGCTTATTGATTCCTAACTCTATTATTGCAAAAGAGAAGATAATGAATTTCACTATTGCAGATGAAAAAGTGCTGAACTTCATTAATTTTGGGATAAGCTATGATTCTGACATTGATTTGGCAAAGAAGATTATTGGTGAGGAAGTCGTTAAAAGTGAGTATTTCCTGGATAACACAGAACAACACAATTATCTCTCAAAGGATGAGCCTTTTAAGATTCGTGTGGTTAGTCATGGGGACTTCTCTATTGGACTGAGATTGTATGCTTGGTCTAGGAATAATTCTGAGGGCTTCTTGTTGAAATGTGATCTCTTGGAAATCGTGAAAAAGAGATTTGATAAGGAGGGAGTTGAGATACCATTTCCATACATGACGATTGTGGAGAAGAAGAACATTCCCAAGCCTAGGCGATTGAGACAGAATCCTGTTGGACTTTCGTACCGCACCAAAAAGTGATATAATTTATAAATCACAGGAGTATTATGATATGGGTGATCATGGTGAAACCATTAATTATTGTGTTTTTTTTGTGTTTATCTTTTACCTTGTTAGCTTGTGCACCAGTAGTTACAAGTGAACACACATTGGAAACAGGTAAGACAATTGCCTCAAATTATATAACAAATTCTCCAACCTATGCGTTTGATGGTAAATAATTACATGTTTCAGAATCAAATACGCTTCTATGCGACAATTGCTATGTTTTTATAATTGATTTCACATCCACCAATCAAGGATTTGGTGATAGGTCTGGAAAGGAATTGATAGAAAAAACAACAGTGCACAGGGCTTCTGTCATCGTCCAGAATGGGCAGGTTGTCCAAGCAATTATTGATAATGAATGGAATGAATTGAAGCAAAGAGAAGCTGCTGATTATGATGATTTGAATCTTGATAAGAGTGATAAGATTCCCTTGTTTTATTGTCCAAATCCGAGACCTACTGAGTGTGCAAAAGAATCTGATCCTGTATGCAGCAATAACAAAGCAGACTTCAATAACCCTTGTGAGGCCTGCAAGAAAAAGACTACAAAATGGTATATTAAAGGAAGTTGTGCACTAGGTTTCATTGACAAAGCAAGTAATGACTTACAGAATGGGAAAATTACAACAGAAAGCGGATCTGCCTTGATTCTGGCAGTCTGGGCTCAGAATGGGTAAGAAAAAGATGAATATTATTCCTTTTGCAAAACATGCTTCAAAGAAAGCAGGTATGTCTCCAGGAAGTGTAGTATTTGTAGGCAAGAAAAAGATAGCAAAACCTCAATTTACCCTTATTGATTATACTAATAAAACTTTTGTCCAGAAAAAACTCAAGCGTGTTGAAGATGCATTTCCGTTCAAGAATCTTCCCAGCGTGACTTGGCTCGATATTATTGGTTTGCATGAAACCCAAGTTATTGAGAAGATAGGAAAGCATTTCGAGCTTCATCCTTTAATTCAGGAAGATATTGTGAATACTAATCAGAGGCCTATTTTTGAAGATTCTGATAAGTATTTGTTTTTTGTTCTCAAAATGATGCATATTGAGAAGGATGATGTCGTGGCTGAACAGGTTTCTATTGTTGTAGGACCAAATTTTGTAATCAGTTTTCAAGAGAGAGAAGGAGATGTGTTTGATCCTATTAGAGAACGTATTGAAAAGGGACGCTATGTTATAAGGGAACGGGAAAGTGATTATCTCACGTATGCACTCATCGATTCCATAGTTGATCATTATTTTCTTGTATTGGAAAAGATTGGGGATACGATTGAGAGTATTGAAGAGGAACTAAACCAAGATCCGTCACCTGCAATTGTTGCGGCAATACACAAGCTCAAAAGAGAACTTATCTTTCTTCGTAAATCAGTATGGCCCTTGCGAGAGGTTGTTAGCAAGTTTCAGAAGTGTGAATCAAAAATTGTAAAGAAGCAAACTCACAAGTATATTGGAGATGTATATGATCACATAGTTCAAGTTATAGACACCATAGAATCATACAAGGACACAACATCTGGCATGATGGATATGTACTTGTCAACTGTAAGCAATAAGATGAATGAGATAATGAAGGTATTGACTATCTTCGCTGCAATATTTATACCTTTGACCTTCCTAGCAGGAATTTATGGGATGAATTTTGAGTATATTCCTGAGCTATCCTGGCCATTCGGATACTTCTTTGCATGGATACTCTTTGGTCTTATTGGAGGAGGAATGTTATTGTTTTTTAGGAAGAAGAAGTGGATATAATATTTGATTTTGCCCAAATTCTACGTAAATCAGGAGTTAAACGTTCTGGGACAAGAATTCTGCTGAATTAAACAATGTAGCTTATTTTCTATAGGGGAATGGTATATATAAATGCTAGTCCAACAGGGTCACATATCCTAATTGGGAGGTGTCTTTATGGAAAAGATAATATTGAGTATCAAAGGAATGCATTGTCAGAGTTGTGAATTACTAATACGAGAGGCATTAGAAGAGAATGGTGTCAGAAAAGCAACTGCATCATTTGAAAAAGGCCATGCCAAAGTTGAATTTGATCCTAAAACTGTCTCAATGGATATAATCAAAGAAGCAATCAAAGAAGAAGGTTTTGAGGTGGAATAATGACAATCGTAAAACAAGGATTCAATGCAGAGGGTACCACTTGTGAAAGTTGTGCTAAAATAATTCAGAAACAGGCAAAAAAAGTTGAAGGTGTAAAAGAAGTCACATTTAATTATGCTAGTGAGAATGGCGAAGTCACATATGATGACGAAATAACAGATATTGACCAAATACTCTACTCAATTGAAGAAAAGGGATATACCTGTTTTCTTTTGGATGAGAACAACGGTAGCAACAAAGCGCGTAACAAGACTCTTGGTTGGACCTTTGGTATTGTTGGAGCATTAATTGCAATATTCTATCTCTCTAGCTTTGTGGACACGATCCAGCTTCCGCAGATAAGCCAGAACATGGGCCTTGGTCTGCTATTCATTGTCGGACTCCTGACAGGTTTCCATTGCATTAGTATGTGTGGAGGTTTTGTTGTGAGTTACACTGCAAAGAACGCGCAGGATGGAGTAAAATCCCATAAGTCACATCTGATGTATGGCGCAGGAAAACTAGTCTCATATACAATAATCGGTGCAATCTTTGGATTGATTGGTTCCATTATTGCGTTTACCCCAATGATTCGAGGCATGGTTGGATTATTTGCAGGACTTTTTCTGGTACTTTTTGGTCTAAAGATGTTGAACATATTACCTTTCTTAAGGAAGATTCAATTCAGGACTCCAAAATTCCTCTCTCGTTTTGTTGGAAAGGAATCCAGAAAACACTCAAATCCGCTGGTCATCGGTCTTTTGAACGGACTCATGATTGCTTGCGGACCATTACAGGCAATATATATCATGGCTGCAGGAACAGGCAGTGCAATTGCAGGAGCAAAGCTCCTCTTTGTGTTTGCCCTTGGTACTCTGCCTGTCATGATTGGCTTTGGATATTTCGCTAGTTTTGTTTCCAGTAAAGCCACTCAGAAAATACTTAAGGCATCAGGCGCAATTGTAATCGTCCTCGGTCTTGCAATGATAAATAATGGGCTCACCCTTACAGGTACAGGATATGATGTAAACTCAATGGTTGCTAGTGTTAGTGCATACAATGGAATAAGCGACAATGTTGTCGTGGAGAATGCTCCTGTGCTAAACCAAGGTTATCAGGAGATACGTATGGATGTTACAAGATCTGGTTGGGAACCAGACAAATTTGTCCTGAAAAAAGATATACCTGTCAAATGGATAATCAATGGCAAGGAAATCACAGGTTGCAATAATGCAATCCAAGTTCCAAAGTATGGTCTGAATTTTGATATCAAACCAGGAGAACAGGTCATTGAATTCACACCAACTGAAGAAGGTGTTATTCCCTGGAGCTGCTGGATGGGTATGATCCCTGGCACATTTATTGTCAAAGATGATGTTGACCTCGCAAATCAGGATGAGATCCAAAAAGAGCTTGATGCAGCACCTGTCCAGAAAAGTGGAAGCTGTGGTGGCAATTGTGGAAGCCCAAGTTGTGGAGCTGCCAGTGGCGGAAGCTGCGGGTGTGGAGGATAACCGGAGATGATTGAAATGAAGAAAAATATTTTCACCTCGAGCATACTTACCCCATTTGTATTTATCATGTTTTCAAAGGAAGTATACGCAGACATGGGAAACTACGGCATGATGGGCGGAGGGTATGGAGGCCTGTTCATGTGGATCATCCCTCTTTTAGTAATCGTAACATTGGTACTGTTTATAATTTGGCTGCTCAAACAGATCCAGAAAAAATGAATAAGATTAACATATCAGTAAGAGGCATGCATTGCCAAAGTTGTGTGGTCAATATAGAAAAATCTCTGAAAAAATTGGAGGGCATAGATACAGCTGTTGTTAACCTCACGACACAAAAAGCCACTGTAAGTTTTGATGCATCCAAAATTGAAAAAAAGGATATAATGGATGCAATTAATAAAAGGGGATTCCAAGCTAGCTTATCATCTGATAACAAGGATCAGGATTTCAAACATCGAGAAGATGAAATAAAGGTGCAAAAAAAATTATTCCTATTCAGCCTTATTTTTGCAGTTCCTGCATTCATAATAGGTATGGTGTTCATGTGGATGAATATCATGATCCCTTATGAAGGGTATATTTTGTGGGCCCTTGCAACACCAGTCCAGATAATCGTAGGAGCGCAATTCTATAAAGGCGCGTGGGTAGCGCTCAAAAACAAGAGTGCAAACATGGACACACTTATTGTTTTGGGTACTAGTGCAGCTTATCTCTACAGCATATACGCAGTTCTATTTCAACCAGAAGCAGGCCAGTATTTCGAAGCATCTGCAGTACTCATCACACTTGTTGTAATGGGAAGAATGCTTGAAGGAATTGCAAAGGGAAAAACATCTGATGCTATCAAACAACTCATGGGCCTATCTCCAAAAGTGGCTCTAGTCATTCGAAATGGAAAAGAGCTCAAGATTCCTGTCGACGAGGTAAGAGTTGGAGATATCGTGATTGTTAAACCCGGGGAAAAAATACCTGTGGACGGTTCAATAGTATCAGGAAGATCTGCTGTGGATGAGAGCATGATAACTGGAGAGAGTATACCGATTGAGAAACAGAAAGGAGACAAAGTGACTGGTGCCACTATAAATAAGACAGGTTCATTCAGGTTCAAGGCTGAAAAAGTGGGTGCCAACACTACATTTAGTCATATTATCAAACTTATTGAGGACGCCCAAGGTAAAAAAGCTCCAATACAGAGATTTGCAGATACTGTTTCTGCATACTTTGTCCCCTCTGTTATTGTAATTGCATTGATCACATTCTTTGTTTGGAATAATTTCAAATCAGCTGAGATATCATTTTCATTGCTTGCTTCAGTTGCAGTCCTAGTAATCGCATGTCCCTGTGCACTAGGACTCGCAACGCCTACTGCAATAATGGTTGGAACTGGCATGGGCGCAAAGAAGGGCATCCTGATCAAAGGAGGGGACGCGCTTGAGACTGCTCACAAGCTTAAGTACATTATTTTTGACAAGACAGGAACCATAACAAAAGGCGAACCTGAACTGACTGACATAATATCCTTGGACAACACTCCTGACAAAAAGATTCTGGAAATCACTGCAAGTATTGAAAAGGAATCAGAGCATCCTCTGGCAGAATCAATTGTCAATGAGGCACAAAAGAAGAAGCTGAAACTGCAAAAGACCTCTTCTTTTAAGGCTGTTCCTGGTCATGGCGTTGAGGCAAAGCTTGGCTCTAAAACATATTATCTCGGCAATCAAAGGCTTATGAAAGAGCATAAGATCAATCTATCAATCTATCAAAAAAGGATTGAAGATCTAGAAGAACAAGGAAAGACCGTGATGATGCTTGGTTCAAAAAAGAAGATCATTGGATTGGTTGCTGTTGCTGATACTATCAAAGAAACATCTAGCAAAGCTGTTGAGGCTCTACAAGATATGAATATAGAGGTTTATATGATAACTGGAGACAATGAAAGGACAGCTCAGGCAATTGCAAAGCAAGCAGGAATAAATCATGTCTTCGCCCAAGTTCTCCCAGAGGATAAGGCAGATTATGTAAAGAAACTCCAGAAAAAAGGAAAAGTGGCAATGGTTGGTGATGGTATCAATGATTCTCCAGCACTTGCCCAGGCAGACATTGGTATTGCCATGGGATCTGGTACAGACGTTGCAATGGAGACAGGAAATGTTGTGCTTATGCACAATGATCTGATGGATATACCAAAGGCCATTAGGTTGAGTAGGATTACCATGGCGAAAATTAAACAGAACATGTTCTGGGCCCTGATCTATAACACAATAGGAATTCCTATTGCAGCACTAGGTCTGCTTAATCCTATGATTGCCGGCGGTGCCATGGCCCTGAGTTCTGTTTCAGTCGTGTCAAATTCGTTACTTTTAAGAACAAAGAGATTAAACGGAGGTGGAAAATGAAGATTGTATATGTATTGCTAGGAATTTTGTCAATAGTTGTAAGTGGATGTACAACACAAGCCACAGGGAATTTGGTTGTAGAGAATCCAGGAAACCAAGATGCATTTGCACAATGCTTGACTGAGAAGGATTTTGTAATGTACGGCACTGAATGGTGTTCTCATTGTCAGAACCAGAAATCTCTGTTCGGTGACTCATTTCAATACATAGAATTTGTGGATTGTGATGAGAACAAAGAAGAATGCCAAAAAGCAGGAGTAACTGGATACCCTACATGGATTGTGGCTGGAAATCAGAAGTATCCTGGAGAAATGCCACTTTCAAGGTTGGCTGAGATTTCGGGATGTGAACTGGCTTAGAATAAGAGCAATAATTATTCTGAGGTAGGATGAGTATTGAGGGAGAGGATACAAATCTATGTAGACTAAATTTCACTCTCTTACCAGAACTCTTCAATAATACGGAATCCAATTCACTTCTTCCTCTTCTTCCCATTCTTCTCCTTCTTAACCTTCCCTTTTCCCTTCCTCTTCCTAACCTTCCAATAGATCCATAGCCCAAATAACACTATAACCCCAATTATAAAATACCATTCTGGATATATTGTTACTTTTTTAAGAGGATTTAAGGGCTTCACAGAGATCAATTCTTCTTCCGAGGGAGAGGTCTCGAAGTTCTGTCTTGCGGAGTATGAGAATGTTGCATAGAGTTTACGCATTTCTATCTTGGCCTGTTCAAGAGAAACATTGTCTGAATACATGACTAGCCCATATGTCTCTTCATCTTTTACAAGATCTGCGAATAGAAAGATATCATCTCCTGTCTGGACAATGGATTCCTCGACATTTCCCACGTTCTCTGAACTTAGAACTGTCCCATCCATTCTTTCAGCGAATTCCAATGGCGTTATGAGTTCTTTTTGAGTAACCCTGACTTCGAGAATGAGATTATCTTTCTGGAATGTCTGGACACTCGAACGTTGTCCACTCACAGTCCAACTCTCATCAAGATCAAACTTTAGATAGGATTGCTGATAGGCAAATACTGAAGGAATAATCAACAATAACAACAATAGTCTAAGCTTCATTTTTAAATTTCTCCACAAGTGAGGCAACCTTTGCAAGGAATCCTACCATTGGACCTCCTTCAACATGAATCAAATCCTGTTCATATGCATGTTTAAGGCTCTGCCTTCCTTCTATTATATCATTGAACATCTGGAGTGTTGGAACTGTAACTTTCACACCCATAGGCTTAATATTGCCTATACCTGCATCAATGACTTTGTAATTGTCAATCACAACAAATGCTTTGAAGTCTTTCTCCCCTTCGTACTGTCCCTCATTCGGGATTATGACCTGCACCCTGTTAAACCTGCCTTTGAGCAACCTGTGGAACATCATGTAGTACACTCTTCCCTCAAGATCCTTTTCATAACGTTGAAGGTTACTTTGTTTGATTGATTCCTCAATGCCTTTTAGCTCTGCTTCCATTGCATTAATACTTTTTTCATACTTAACTTGCTCATTCTTTTCTGACTTAAGGTTCTCACTTACTTTTTCCTGTCGGTCCTTCAAGGCTGCCAACCTTTCCTTCTCATCTTTTATCTTTTTTGCCATATACTCTGCCTGAGACTTCGCTACTTCAGGTGATTTTGCAACAAGCTTGGTTAGAAGATTGGATATTGTGTTGTTGATTTTTCTGACGCGATCAATGTCTCTTTGATCATGGTTGAGCTCATTGACAATTGTCATCATCTTTGATTGAGCTTCCTTATTGTTTGGAACCGAGCCATGCTGCTCATTAATCCACTGCGTGTTGTAACTACCCCATTTAAGTCCTCTTTTTGGGACTGTTACATCTCCTTCATCTGTTTCCTTACCTTCAAGCTTCAGAAGCTTTACTGGTATAGTGGTTTTTTGAGCACCCTGTTGGTAGCCAAGGATTTTTGGGATGTAAGAGATCTCTGCATCTACAAGCTGTGACGTAAAGAATTGAGTAGTCATCTGCTTGTCTCCGTTAATAAGTTCAACTCTAATTTGTGGATCAAGTGTTATCTTGTTGAACTCTTCCCGAAACACTAACATTTCATCTGCCACATCGTGGCTGTTAAGCCCAGTCCTGATGTTCTCTTGTATCATGGCCTGTACTTCCGCTTCAGAACCAAGGCCTTCTGCCCTTTCCACAAGCATATTGTACATAACCTCAGGAATCCAATTCCCCTTAAGGGTCTCCTGCATACTCAATAGGTTTCCGTTCTCATCCTTTACAAATTCCCAGTCAGGGATTAGTTGGTATCCTCCTGGCCAATTCTTACCCATATCCCAGATCTGCTGTGTTGTTATGAGCTTGTAATCAATCCCGAAATTGTATCCTTTTGTGAAGGTTTGGTATGCTCGCGGAGCTCCATGATGCGGAGAGGAGAAAAATATGATTGCCCTGACCTTATTCTTGTTTTTAGCTGCATACATCCTTGCCTGATAGCCACCCATGGAGTGTGCGACAAGGATTACTTTCTTTGAATGAGTCTTCTCCAGAACATCGTCGACAAAATCATTCAGATTTATATCCACCTGGTCGCTCTCGACCTGCAATCTGTTGTCTAACCTGAAGTCATAAGGATGATCATAGAATGATCTTCCCTGCCAACCGTATTTCCCTGTTGCAAGATCCTTACCCCTAAATGTGTAACCGGTTATCGTTGTGTTACCCATCCACTTAAAAAAACCATCATAGATGTCAGTGCCCCAGACCAGCCTCATTGATTCCTTTGGAACTATTCTGACTCCTGCAACTGTTGGCGTGATACCATCAATATTAAGCATGAGTTCTGAGCGATCCTCTCTGGGGTGGCCTGGCCACAGATCATCTGCTGGCCAGTTACCTGACTCGACAAGCACTGTACCCATCATGCCAGGGATGAAGATTATTGGAGAATGGTATTCAGCGATAGCATCATAAGGATAGTTGACACCATCCTCTCCTCTTCCTGTCTTGTAATATGCCTGGGCACTGCCAGTTAATAGAATAAATGCAATTAATATTATGAATATTTTATTCATTCCTGTGATGGTATGCCTATACTTTTATAAATATATTCTTTTAGAATACAATATTAGATCATGCGACTGGAGGATTTTCTGGCGGGGCAATCTTTCTCTCATTCATTTCAAACCGATCTCTTATGCTTTTTCCATATCAATTCCAAACCATCCCCTCCAGTCTGTTTTTGGAAGAAATCCATAGAATACAATTATATGCCACTATTGGCCCAATTGCATTATGCAAAAAGTACTATTGAATGTGAATGAGTCTCATGATATTCATACCATGAAATCCTTGTATAATCATCTCGCTTCCAGTGATCTGGAGGCACAAGTAGGAATATTCCTCCATCCAAGGATGAGGGATAGTAAGACTGAACAGCGGTTTTTTTCGGATGTTCCTGTACTGGAGTATGAGCAGTCCATAGATCTGGTTGTCAATGATTTCTCTGATCTTAATTGTCCATGCATTGGATTGAATAATCTTGAGATAGATAGATCAATACTGAGAAGCATAATCGAACCCACTAGCTTGGAAGAAAAGTCAGATTTAAGAGAAAAATATGGCATGCAAACAACCCAACCATCTGTGGTCATTGATTATGATTGTGCTCATCTTATGGTTGGTCATGTCAATGCATTAATCAAGGCTTTGTATCAGGATGCGCATATATATGTCATCGGCAGTAAATACCTATTCCAGACCTACAAGATCAAGGATCAGTTCCATGCAGGAGAACAGAAGGTTCATCTTGTATTACGAAACAAGCAAAGAGACTATTATGCAATGGCTGACTTGGCCTTGAATAGTTCTCATCTAACAGGCTGGTTTGGGAGAGGTCCTCTATTCAATTTTATGGAAGCCACAGAAGGAGCCCCCTTGCTCATGGCCAGGGAGTATGGAATGAAGATATTTGGATTCCATGAATTAGTCGAAGCAGGTGTGATCAAACAATTTGAGATAAGGCGAGGACGGGAAGGAAAACTCAAAGAAGGATCACACACAGAAGCCTATTTCAAAGCCCAAGGAGAATGTGGCGAGCAGTTTTTGAATTGTGAGGGTGATATCACAACTCTCGACATCATCGACTATGCTAGAGGCTTTTTGGAGAGCTTTAAAGGAAACGAAGAGCATGTCAATTCACGAGCAGAATTTATTAGACAAGCTCAAAGTACATATCATCCAATCATTTTATCGCATATTAGGCATAGGCTTGGACAGAATGGCAAACCAGAGAATGCAAATCTTGTTATTGCAGAGAATGAGTGGTCTACTAGATTGCAGCATCCAGATACAAAGTGGAGAGAACTTGATGAACAGCGTGCTTATGATCCAAGATACGCTCAATATGCTAATCAGGGCGTGAATCGTGATGTGTTTGTTTCTATCCCCTATATCCCCTTTGGAGGGTCTACAGATAAATTAATTGCTGCAGGACAAGATATTCTTGTTCCTGCTTTCAGACAAAACATCGACGTAATGGGTGCATATACGAGAAGGGAGGAAGATGCTAAAGCTGAGCAGGAAAGAAAAGACAGAGAATGGAAAGAAATGGAAAGAGAAACCATGAGAAGAGGAGAAAAAATGAGAGGCGGCTGCTTTCTCACAACAGCATGCGTAGAGCATCAAGGATTACCTGATGACTGTAATGAATTAGAAACCCTCAGAGAATTCAGAGACTGCATCCTACTAACAAATGAAGACGGAAGAGTAATGGTTAGAGAATACTATGACCTCGCACCAGAGATTGTAAAAAGAATTAAAAGAGATCCGCTAAAAGAAGAAGTATTTGCTAGAATATTTAGGACTATTCAAATAATCACTCAAATGATTAAATTGGGAGAACATAAGATGGCTACAAACAAATATAAGGAACTGGTTAGAATTCTTCAAGTTAAATATTATGCAGGCTAAATCTCAAATACCTCAAAAGAGTCCTTTCTCGGCAGGGATTATACCTTGGCGGGGCCATAGGTTTGCCTGACTTGATTGTGTTTTCTCTCAACCCCAGAAATGCAAAGCATTTCTCGTGTCTGGCAGGGTCTGTTTTCCTGCCAGGTCACCTATTTCTCAAAATCCATTAAAAAAAAAATATAAACTTATGACTTGATAATACTTTAAAAAGGAATTCAAAAATAATTCTAATTTAGGGCTTTGGTTGTATTCTTTGTAGTGTGCTCGTCAATGCATACCATCAATCCCCATACTGCAAAAATGGCAACGGTAATCACTACACCTAACGCTAAGTCCATCAACGGCTTTTCACCCAGTAAGAATAGCTCACCATGCCACAGATGATCTACAACTCCAAAGATTGCGCCTCCAAGAAATAACTGGTTTAACCATA
>JAHJEM010000036.1 GCA_018825425.1 Nanobdellota archaeon
CGGACAGTTGTCTTCAACTCCACCATCTACATCTCCTGTGAACAGTGGATTCAAGTAGGGATAGGAAGTCTCAAGGGTCTGTGTTTCAATAGTTGTTTGGAGATGATCAGTATTATAATTTGGTTGCACATAATTTGGTGATCCATAATACATTCGTGTCAAATCAGAGATAGGTTCAAAAAGTACACGTCCAAAACTCTCCCCAATGATTCTGACCTTTGATATCTGGATACTTCCTGAATGCTCAAATACTATACGCAGTGTGTTTGTCTTAAGAGAGTGCAGATCCATGTTGTTCTTTATGGTTTCTCCAGCCTGTTGATACTGGCCATTAATGTAGGCATAAACAGTGAATTTCTCAGGAGGAGTTAGATAATCAAATGCAAGGCTCTTAAGTGTATAAAATGTGTCAAACTTGATAACTATTGTTGTCTGACTTGGATCTTCAGAAAATTCGTTTTGATAATATGATTGTGAGTTGTCATCAAGCATATTTTTTGGAGAAAAGGTTTTGCCTCGGGCATTAGGTTGTTCTGAGGAAGCGGTAATTTGCTTTACTGGTAACGAGACTAACCCTGTTTTCATTTCCTGATGGAATGGGATTTCTTGATTAGTGCATATAATGAGAATATCATTTCCAAAACTTTCTGAGAGGTCAAGGATGCTTGAATCCAATTCAACCCAAACAGGTTCTCTTATACCTGTTGTGTCAATCTCCCTGAAATACTTGAATTCTTCTTGAGACAAGGTAAATGGTATCAGTAACAATAATAATGACAACAATAGCATACTTTTTTTGAGAACTTTCATCTTACATAAACTCCTTGATTTTTTCGCGATTCTTCACAAACACAAATGATCCTACAAGAGACAGAACGCCAACGATTATCAATGCAAGAACCCTATAAATGTTCTCTAAAGAGGAAAGATCAAAGATGAGGATTTTAAGGATGACGATACCAAATAGGATGACTCCGCACCAGTTGAATACCTTTTTTCTCTTGATAACTCCATATGCAATGAGGATTATTGAAAAGAGTGCCCAAAGAAGTGATAATAGCAATTGTGCGTGCTGATTCTTGAGACTTGAATCAAATATCTCTCTTGCAATCCAGACTGTTGTGAGAAGAATGCCTACGATTGTGTATATATTGAATGCGCTACCCGCTTTGTTTTTATAGAACATACCAATAATTTTTTGGATGACGATAATTCCTATAAGGACCGAGCCTATCGCAATCCACCTGTTTGCATCATCTATGAACCAAAAATCATAGAAGAATGCACGAAGAAGAGGTATGATATACCAGAAATATCCGACCAGTACCAATCTCTTATCATTTATTTTGAGACCTGCAAATGCCAAGCCCAAAGCCATGACTACCCAGAGAATGGTGACAATGCTCTTGTCAAACTGTACAGGTATTGCAAGTGCGACAAGCACCAGTGTAAGCAAGAAGTATATTGAGAAGATGTTCTTGAATTTGTATCTTTGGGATATGAATCCCACAAAGATAGATAACGCTGCCATGATCATCAAGTACATTCCGTTAAAGTCTGAGGCTTGCTTGTTGATCAAGTGAAGTCCAATACCTGTAACAACCACTGAGTTGATGATTGATAATGCCAGACATTCGCCTTCTACGTGTTTTGAGGCCTGTATAAATGATAATATCACGAAGAGGGCATAGTAAATCAAGAGGAAAAAGAAGACCAGGAAGAGAGGAGAGTCAAGTGAACGAAGATAGCTCTTGCTTGAATTGATACTGACAACATACCATGTGGCAAAAGCAATATACGTTAGCACTTGCGCAGGTATGCCTACATACCAACCTTTGAGTTTAGCAACAATGAGAACAACAATATCAACAACAAGAACATAGATCAATATGTTTATTGATTCCCCTGATACTCCGCTCAGGAATGCTGATAAAAAACCTGCTAAAAGAGATCCATAGACTACAAATGGCGCATTTAAGCGCATTCCTATGAGCATACCTCCTAGCATGACGCAAAGTAATAGGATTGTATTTAGCGTCAAATTCATGCCGAGAACATCTCTGTATGTTGCAAAGTGATACGTAGCAAATATTGTGAAATACAGGATGCCTAGGCCTCCAATAATGATTATTTGCCCAAATTTTTCATATTGGCGTCTGGATAAGATGAGCCCTACTGCAATAAATATAAGAGAGATGATGATGCCGATTGCAATTCTGCCTGTTATACCAACCCAGCCGCGGTCCACAGCATACTTGTAGAAGTACACCATGCCAAGAATAATAAGGACGATGCCAGTTATACCGAATATCCTGAATAGATTTTTGGAAGGATTGCTCTCAGATATTTCTTTGGTCTGTTTTGCTGGCTGACTTGCTTTTTGTGTAGCTTTGGCCTCAACTTTTTCTGGTTCAGGCACAGGATCTCCTGCTTCTAGAGCATCTAATCTATTATTTATGCGCTTGATCTGATTTGCCTGGACGGCAAGCGTCTTCTTGATTGCCTCTAAGTCACCAGCGACCATATGCTGCATTACTCTGATTGTTTATTAATAAAGGTTTCGCTCCACTGCCTTTCAAACTCATCTACAAACATCCCTGCAATCTCTTCATCATGAATAATAACAATATTCTCATCATTGTTCTCATTAGCATTCTTGCTTGGGTTGTATGAACCTGTAATCACAACCTTCTCATCGATTATGAACACCTTGTTGTGCATGAGATACTTCTGTTCATCGATGAATACATCGATTCCTGCTTCTTTCAACTTGTGATATTCACTCCACTTGCTTATCTGCTGCTTTTCAAAGATGCCCTTGACCTCAACATCCATGAAATCCTTTTCCACAAGCAGATTACCTATGGGATCTGAAGTGAATGAATAGGTCATGAAGTACACAGATTCTTCTGCATTTTTAAGTTCAGACAGAACCTGTGCTTCACAACCATCTTCAGGGCAGAAATAGTTCTCAATGAGGCGTCCACTGAGATTAATTACTGGATTGGGTACTATCTTTTTCTGGTGTTGAGGAACATTATTCTTCAGTTCAGAAAACTCGTCAAGATAATTCTGGGAAAGAAACCGTGATTCAATGATCACAATATTATTTCGATGGCCTCCTCCACTGGATGTCGGATTGAACGAGCCTGTAAGGACAACAGAGTCGTTGACAACACAGAACTTGTTGTGCATGATCCCTTTTGCATTGACAGGAACACCTAAACCTTCGTATTCATCTTCATCTACAACAACATATGCACCTTTTCTTTTCAGAATATCAATTACATCTTCATGTGTAAGATCATAGAAAGCACAATGAACATTCTCGCCAGTTCCGATAAAATCAATCACAACTTGAGTACACTCATCTTTTGGGCAGAAGAAGGCAGTTATTCCGCCTTCTTCTGAGGGGATTACAACTTCTTTAACCACAAAGCCTGTGTAAGAACATGATGCAAACATTATACAGAGTATTACCCACCCAACGAATTTGATCATGGAATTGTTAATATGAACTGATTAATATGGATTCGCTAAGAAAAACCGAAATAATTTTCCTGGTTTAGTACAAGCTTCATATGTCTTGAAAGTATTCCTAAATATTGTTTATTCATAAAATATTTATACACGAACCTTGAAATAATACTTCATGGCTGCAAAAACTCGTACCAAACCTCACCACATAATCATTCTTGTAGCAGTCCTTGTGGGATTATCACTTATATTCATCTTCCAATTCTTTGACCCAGAACCAGATAAGATATTTATGGAAGAGGAAGACGTTCTGGTCAAGATAAAAGATGTTGAGAGTGGTTTTGGTACACTTGAGGACTACCAGAGCACAGCAGATTCTGAAGACACACAGTCTTTTAGTTTCAAGATTGAAAAGGATGATCGTGAACTGAATCTTGGTACTCAGATCATTAAACAAGCCACAAAAGAAGAGACCTTGAATCTTTTTGAACTTCATCTAGAAGATCTGATATCAGAGACTCCATCTGAGAACAAGGATATTCCTATCGGAGAACGAGGAAAATTAATCAAGATTCCAATGTCTGCCGATGGATCCATCTCAACATTTTACATACTCTACTACAAAGATACTTCTTTTGTCATTCTCACTCTTAATTTTGCCAAAGAAGAGGATGAATCTGACCTTCTGAACTTGGCTAGAAGTATTGAGAAAAGGTTGGATTAGAAATTGCCTTTTTCTAAGTGGCCTACCTTCCCATCCCCAACCACCGCAACCTTTATATAATCAACCCCTATCTTCTCTGTCGGTGATATGATGACAATTATTGGATTTGATTTTACAAAACTGCACATCGAGAGAAAGAAGATAATTAAGGGAAAGATCAATATTGCGAACAATGTTTCAATAAAGGATGTGGAAGAGGTTCAGATACAGCTTGGTGAGGGAAAGCAAGCTCTGAAGTTCTCTTTCCAGTTCACAACCAAGTATGAGCCAGAGATCGGAAATATTCTTATTGAAGGCGAATTAGTGTACTTGACCAAGATAGAAGAGAGTAAGGAGATTATGTCTCAGTGGAAAAAGGATAAAAAAGTTCCAAAGGACATAATGACCCCTATACTCAACTATGTTTTGACCAAGAGCAATATTGAAGCTTTGATTTTAAGCAAAGAGATGAGCTTGCCTGCTCCAATTCCTATGCCAAAAGTGAGTGATCAGCTAAAGAATTCTGGGACTGCAGAGTAGGCCAAATTATATAATATGTGCAATGTAGGCTCTAATCTAATGGTTTCTAACAGCAAACTATTTAAATGGCCAGCCATTTGCAAAAGTTGAATAATTCGGGATTAAAATGCTAAAACTTAAAGTCAATGAGTCTATTCAGGATGATGTTAATCGTGGAGTCGTAAGAATAGATTCTAAACTAATGAAAGAGATAGGTGTTAATTCTGGTAATATCGTTGAGATCAAGGGTGAGAGAACAACTGTAGCAATCGCTGATAGAAGCCTTCCTGGAGATATCGGATTGAATATAATCCGTATGGATGGTCTTATCCGTAGAAATGCAAGAACATCTATTGGAGACGTTGTCGAAGTAGCAAAAGCAGAAATCAAGGAATCCAAAAAGATATCAGTAGCAGCAATCAAGAGAGATAACTTGCTTATTCGTGTGGATGCCATTACATTAAAACGTGGCTTGCTTGGAAGGGCTGTTCTGAAAGGAGATCTGGTCGCCCTCGCAGGTACAAGAAGACGAAGACCTAACATGGATGACAATCGCTTTTTTGAAGAAATGTTTAGCATGAGCATGCTTGAGAGTCCTATGATGGGCTTTGGCCACTTAGATATTAAATTTGTGGTTACAGATACAACTCCAAAAGGACCCGCATTTGTTACAGAGAACACCCTTGTAGAATTCAATCCTGAGCCAATCGAACTAAAAGAAGAAAGAGCAATGGATGTGTCCTATGAAGATGTAGGTGGCTTGAATGAGGAAATAAAGAAAATCAGAGAGATGGTTGAGCTTCCTCTAAAACATCCAGAAATATTTGAGCGGCTTGGAATTGAAGCACCTAAAGGTGTGCTTCTGCACGGCCCTCCAGGCACTGGTAAAACCTTGATTGCAAAAGCTGTTGCAAATGAGACCAACTCAAATTTTACTGTCATAAACGGGCCAGAAATCATGAGCAAGTTCTATGGTCAGAGTGAAGAAAACCTTAGAAAGAAGTTTGAAGACGCTGAAAAGAACGCGCCAAGCATTATATTTATTGACGAAGTTGATGCTATTGCGTCCAAAAGAGAAGAAGCCAAAGGAGAAGTTGAGCGACGTGTTGTAGCCCAGCTTCTTGCAATTATGGATGGACTGAAATCTCGCGGAAAGGTTGTGGTAATTGCAGCCACAAACATTCCGAATTCACTTGATCCTGCTCTTAGGCGACCTGGAAGATTTGACCGAGAGATAGAGATCGGCGTTCCAGGAAAAGAAGGAAGACTCAATGTTCTAAAGATTCATACAAGAAACATGCCTTTGTTCACAAGAACAATGGCTGTGAAAGAAGCAGACATTCCAAAAGAGTACAAGGATGTCGTGCTTGGCATTTTGGAGTCGAATTCTAGTAAATTACCTTGGTCTGCATCTAATGCTGAGAAAAGATTAACCAAATATTTCAAGGACAATGAAGATAAGCCAGAACTCAAGGGAAAGGATACCACAGAAATTCGGAAGTTTGTCAAGGCAGTGCTAAATGACATGAGGGTTGTACAACTTAATGACCTGGCTCAGATCACCCATGGATTTGTTGGAGCAGATATAAGCGCATTGGCAAAAGAGGCAGCCATGATAGTTCTCCGAAGAGTTCTTCCTGATCTGAAATTAGATGAGGGTGAATCAATACCTGCGGCTGTTCTAGAAAAACTTTACCTCACTCATAAGGATTTCACAGACGCACTAAAAGTGGTACGACCATCTGCATTACGGGAAGTGCTTATTGAAGCGCCTAATGTCAAGTGGGAAGATATAGGTGGGCTTGACGCAGTAAAACAAGGTTTGCAAGAGGCTGTTGAATGGCCATTGCAGCATCCAGAAGTGTTTACACGACTAGGTGTGCGACCTCCAAGAGGAATCCTTCTCTATGGTGCGCCAGGAACTGGAAAAACACTTCTTGCAAAAGCCGTTGCAAAAGAGAGTGAAGCCAATTTTATACTTGTGAAAGGACCTGAAATGCTAAGCAAATGGGTTGGAGAGAGTGAAAAAGCCATACGAAAGATTTTTGAGAAAGCAAGACAGGCAAGTCCAACCATTATATTCTTTGATGAGATTGATGCTATTGCTCCTAGACGGGGGCAGAGCCAGGACAGCCATGTTACTGAACGGGTGGTTAATCAACTCCTGACTGAAATGGATGGACTCAATGAACTTGGAGACATTGTAATAATTGCAGCCACAAACAGGCCAGACATCCTTGACACTGCTCTTATGAGACCTGGACGGTTTGACAGAATTATTCTTTGCCCTGTTCCTGATGAAGAGACTCGTAAGATGGTGTTTGAGATCCATACAAAAAACATGCCTCTAGACAAGGATGTTGATATAGACAAACTGGTGGGCATGACGGATGGTTATGTTGGAGCAGACATAGAAGCAGTTTGCCGAGAAGCAGCAATCATTACCCTTAGAGATAATATCAAAGCAAAGACAGTTGGCATGAAATATTTTGAGAAGGCATTGGATGTAGTCAGACCATCTGCAAGCAAAGAAATCCAGAAGACTTATGAAGACCTAGAACACATGTTCAGACGTGCTAAAGCCAAAGAGATGGAACAGAATAGACCTAGTTATTATGGATAAAGTTCATTTGTTTCTCATCATCTAATCTATCCTCTAATTACGAGAATAATTATATATATTGCATACAATGCCAGAAATGAGATGCCTTCTCCTCTGTCCAGCACGTTTTTCTTGCCTGTGAACATGAAGATAAAAAGCAAGAATGCAGTCGCGAGCAAGAAACCAAGATCAAAATTGTATGATCCTGCAATGTTCAGAGGTTTTACAACAGCAGTAATTCCCAGCACAAAAAAGATATTGTATATATTTGAGCCAATAACATTACCAATAGCAAGATTAATATCCTGTTTCAAAGCTGCCACAATTGTTGCAGTGAGTTCAGGAAGACTAGTTCCTATTGCAACAATTGTTGCTGATATGAAGAATTCGCTGAATCCCATGACTCTTGCAAGAGCAACAGCTCCATTGACAACCCATTGGCCTCCAAGGGATATGAATACAATCCCTGCGACAATCAGGGTTGCAATTGAAGTACCTTTGTGTGTCTTTACATCAACCTCTTTTTCCTCTAGTTGCACTCTACTTCCTTTGGCCAACAGGAATACATAATATACAAATATTGAAAAGAAGCAAAGAAGAATCAGTCCGTCTACGCGGGATAAGGTATTGATTCCTTGGTCAATTATCTTGTCATTGACAAGCGCGATCAGTACCACAATAGATAGGAACATGAAAGGTAACTCTCTCCTTATTGTCCCTTGCTGTATGTTAAACTGGACCAACAGTGCAACTATACCTAGGACTAGAAGGGTATTGCTAAGATTACTTCCTATAATATTTCCAAAGGCAACTTCGGGTTTACTGTTGATGGTTGCAAATAGATTAATTATTAGCTCAGGAAGTGAGGTTCCGATTGCAAGCACTGTAAGTCCAATGAGCAGATTTGACATCCTGAGCTTCTTTGCAAGGCTTGCCACTCCTGCAACAAGCCAGCTAGCACCTTTTATCAGAAACACGAATCCAAGCACAAATAATACATATACATACATAACCTTTTTTAATAAATCCGTATTTTATAAGTTTTTCGAGGTGTACAAATGGGAAACCCAAAAGCGGATGATACTCTGAATGAAATTGTTGAATACATTGACAAAGAGATTGATGTTAATGCAGGACAAGATATATCATTAAATGGCCTGCAGGTTCAGAATTCAGGAAGCATAGCTAAGATTGGGGTTGCAGTAGACGCAAATCTTACAGTATTCAAAAAAGCAAAAGAGCAGGGTTGCAATTTACTCATTGTGCATCACGGACTTTTCTGGGGTGGGACTGTTCTTACAGGAAACATGTACAGAAGAGTCAAATTCTTGATAGAGAATGACATTGCATTGTATGGTGCGCATCTTCCATTGGACAGACATCCTGAAATAGGTAACAATGCATTACTATTCAATCTTCTGGGAGCCAAGATTAGAGGCGTTTTTGCTGAAGTTGGTTTTTATGGAGAGTTTGCACACTCAATCCCTCGAGATGAGATAGTGGCCAAGCTGGACAAGGAACTAAATACCAAGAGCAATGCATATCTCTATGGTAAAGAAAAGATCAAGACGCTTGCTATTGTGTCTGGACGCGCTCACAGGAGTGCTGAAGATGCAATCAAGATTGGCCTGGATCTGTATATTACAGGTGAAGCCATTCATGGCTCAGAAGACGTGGCAAATGATTCAGAGATGAACGTGATATGTCCTGGCCATTATGCAACTGAAACTCTTGGTGTCAAAGCATTAGGTGAACTAGTTGCAAAGAAGTTCGGAATTGAATTCGTTTTCTTGGATCATCCGACAGGACTTTAAACATAACCTTTTTAAATAAGATTCCCGTAAGCATAATAAAATGGCAAACAAAATCAAAAAAAAAGCTAATAGTATCAAGCGTCGAGGTGAAAAAGTGAAAAAGAACGTTAACCTGCCCAAATTGTCAAATTACCGTGCAACAATTGAGTTCAAAAAAAAGGGTCCGGCAAAGAAGAAAGTTTTAGCAGAAGTACTTGTCGGAGCAGCAATCGCATCTGGAATCACATTTGCAGTGAAGAAGATGATTGATGAACATCATAAAAGAGAGCAAAAACAAAAGATGACCTCCAAGAGAATCACAAAGAAGGCCCCTGCTAAGAGGAAAGTCAAGAAAAAAGCTGCTAACGCCAAGAAAAAGTAATCAAAAGTAGACAACTTTTTAAATGACCTTATTTTTTTCATTCTTATGAACAAGCACGTTAAAATTCAATATGGAGATGAAGAACTTGTTGGAATTCTGATACAGGAATCACCAAATGTGGTTCTTAAGCTAAGTTCTGGGTATAATCTTGTGCTCTCCAAGAAGAAAGTGAAGAAGATCGAGGTTCTTCCAAAGAGTGCATCAGATGCTAAACAGTCAGATGCTAAACAGGCACCCCAAGTTCAGACAAAACCAAAGACTTCCAAAAAGGTGTCTATTCTGCATACAGGTGGAACCATTGCCTGTAAAGTCGATTATACAACTGGTGCAGTCATTGCTCAATTTGAGCCAGAGGAATTGCTCCAACTCTATCCTGAACTAGGAGAACTAGCACATTTCTCTTGCAAGGTTGTGACAAACTGCCAATCTGAGATGCTGAGGTTTCCTCATTATAACCTTCTTGCAGATGGAATAATGAATGAGATTAAGGAAGGAGCTGATGCAATCATAATAACACATGGTACAGATACCATGCATTATTCCTCAGCTGCCATTTCATTTATGATGGAGAACCTGCCTGTACCTGTTATCCTTGTGGGAAGTCAGAGAAGCAGTGATCGGCCAAGTAGTGATGCAAGAATCAATCTTGTATGTGCAATATATTTTGCAACTCACACAAAATGGAATGGTGTAGGTATTTGTATGCACGAGAACAAAGAGGATAACACCTGTGTTTTGCTTCCAGGCCTGCGATCAAGGAAGATGCACACCACAAGGCGTGATGCATTTAAAGCCATTGGTTCTGAACCAATTGCAAGGATTGATTATGATAATAAAAAGATAGAATATATCACTCCACTCACTGAGATTGAAACTAAAGGTGAGTTTGGTGTCAAGAAGTTCAATGAGAACCTTAAAGTAGGCATATTCAAGGCAAGAAATCATATGTTTGCAGATGAACTGCTCGCTTACAAAAAATACGATGGTCTCGTGCTTGAATCCTTTGCGATAGGTCACATGCCAATACATAAGATCGATAAATATACGTCGGAGAATGAAAAGATATTTGCAGCCATCAAGACCCTGACCAAGAAGATGCCTGTAGTTGCAACCTCTCAATGCATCTATGGTAGGATGGAGATGAATGTGTACACTCCAGGAAGAGAATTGCTTGAAGCAGGTGTACTTGGTAATTATGCTGATATGACTACAGAGACCGCGTATATCAAGCTTGCATGGCTACTCTCAAACTATTCAAAAGAAGAGACCTCGAAACTTATTTCTAAAAATCTTAGGGGTGAGATAACCACAAGAACAGAGGGCGATTATGAACACGGATTCTAGCAAAGAGCATAGCAACAAAGATCATAATACAGATTATGCATTACTAGGTTTTAAATGTGGTATAGAGATCCATCAGCAATTGGATGGGAAAAAGCTGTTCTGCAACTGTCCTTGCGATATCAAGAAAGGTAAACCTGACTACACAGTTAAGAGATGGCTTCGTGCAAGCGCTGGAGAGACTGGTGAAGTGGATAAGGCTGCTTCTTTTGAGCAACAGAAATTGAAATATTATCTTTATCATGTATTTAAGGATTCAACTTGTCTTATTGAACTTGATGAAGAACCTCCAATGCATGTTAACCAAGCCGCATTGAATACTTGTCTTAAGGTCTGTAAACTTCTCAATGTAACTGTTGGTGATCAGATACAATTCATGAGAAAGGTCGTGGTTGACGGATCAAACTGTTCTGGATTCCAAAGAACAGCTCTTGTCGGAAGAAATGGATTTATCACTCTTGTAAATGGTAAGAAGATTTCAATTGAATCTGTTTGCTTAGAAGAGGAGGCTTGCCAACCCATTGAGCGACTCAAAACTCATGATGTATATAATCTTTCAAGACAAGGTATTCCTCTAATTGAGATTGCTACAGGCCCAGATATATCGTCAGCAGAGGAGGCAAAAGAGACTTCTGCCAAGCTTGGGATGATTCTTAGAAGCGTTGACGGTATGAAGCGGGGTATAGGAACCATCAGACAAGATGTTAATGTATCTATTAAGGGTGGTGCCCGGGTTGAGATTAAAGGTTTTCAGGAATTCAAGTCAATCCCTAAGGTTATTGAGTATGAAGTCAAACGCCACATGGATTTGATAAAAAATGGCAAGAAGGTTGAAATGCATGTCAGAGGACATACACCTGATTTTAAGACAGTATATCAAAGACCAATGCCAGGCGCATCGAGGATGTATCCTGAAACAGATATTCCAATAGTCCTTATTGATATGTCCAAGATCAAGACAGGGGTTACTCTTGAGCAAAAAGAGACAGATATGATCCATAAATTTGGCTTGAGAAATGAATTGGCCAAGGAAATTGTCAAGAGAAATATTGATATGACTGGGCTTGCAGGAAAATTCAAGAATATTGACGCAAATTTCTTAGCAGAAACTATTATCAATGTTCCAAAAGAGATCAAATCAAGATACAAGAAGGATATTTCTGTCCTAGACCACTTGGATGTTATTGAGATCTTGGATCAAGGAAAGATTCCAAAGTCAGCAGTGTTTGAAATATTGACAGAACTTGCACAAGGAAAGAAGGTGGATTATTCAAGGTATAAGTCTGTTGATGCAGGATTTGTTGAAAAAATTGTAAAAGATGTTGTTGCTAATGATCCTGATGCACCAATTGGTGCACTTATGGGACAAGCAATGGCAAAGCTCAGAGGCAAAGCAGACGGAAAGATAGTTATGGAACTGTTAAAAAAATATAAGGGTGCGTAAGCATATAACTAGTATACGCATGTGATAATAAGTGTGTGATAAGATGGTGTGGTTACTCATAATACAATCGATTTATTTCTTTCTACCTGCTTATTTTGCTAACATGGC
>JAHJEM010000037.1 GCA_018825425.1 Nanobdellota archaeon
AGCAGGGATCAGGTTCACCCGGCGAAAAATCACAGTCAATCAAGGTTCCTTGGTTAAATTCTTTAGCTCCTTGCTCCAGAGTGTACAGAGTTGTGGATTCTTCAATAGTTATGTAATTGGTTGGATATCCACCAATTTTGGTCCCAATGGGAAGAGTTTTGGTTCCGATACTTGTTACCACACTATTTTTCTCTGCGCCAAGGTTATAGACTATTGCAGAACCTTCAGCAAAAACTAGACCAATCGCACCAAGTAATACCAAAATACAAAATAGACTAATCCATTTTTTTTTCATGGCTTTCACCTCAAAGAAGTATTATTTTTAGAGCTTAATAATGCGATTAAGAGAGTATATACATCAATGTGAGCTAATATGTATGACCAGATATTTTATATATTTGTTGAGCATATCTGGTTATATGCGTATTCCATTGACACCCTTTTCAATTGAAAAGACTGCAAGATTAAGTGGGATGAGGCGTGATCTTCGTAGAATGAGGCAGTTTGAGAGAAGTGGTCGCTTATCATCTGAAAGCACAAGGACCTGGCTGAGGAAGGAGACTTTCAGCGTGTATGATCACATGGAAACTGGGGCTCCTGAAACCAGAACAATTGAGGTTATTGAGAATTGGGCTGCCAATATTCTTCAGAAAGACCAGGCAATAATATATGTGTCTGAAGGTAAGGACGCAAAGCAAGTATTGCAGGTAGACTTTTTGATACAAGGTCAAGTGGTACGTCGAATTGATGTGTTTAAACAGTATCCTACTATTGAGCAAGCAATGCTTGAAGAACTTGTTGTATATCCGCAAGGTGCAAATGCTCCAAAAAGACCAAAGATTAAGAGATTTGGAAGAAATGTGTTTGAGGAAGCAATTATTGGTCCAACTGCTCTTGAATTTTTTGCATATCTCAGAGAGAACCCTTCTGATAAATCGTTTGCATTGAGAGATGCAGTAATAAATAGACTCCTGGATAATCAAGCATGCTTTCAAGCATTATATTATCAAGCAGATCCTCCTTTGGTTAGTGAGGACCAACAACGTTTAGCTCGTACTGCTGCAAAACTGGCTAGCGCATTTGAAGAATATCTGTATGTAAATCGTAAAACAGAAGAGATTTTAAGGCGCATAGGTTATGAACTGGATTCTCACGCTGTAGTTCCGTATAGGGATGCTTGGTTGCCTAATTCTTCTATCTCTCTTGAGCATATGCTTATTTCTTTAGATATGAAGGATGCTGCAAAAGACTTAATATCTAGGACCATTCATAATACAAGAGCATATGAACTATTAAATGATGTTGCTCAGGATGATTTGGTCTTGGAATGTGTTGATGCGATCTATCAGAATGATTCTGGCAATATAAATTATATGGCGACTGAAGAGAGGGATAGGTTGCATATATTATTTAATCCTGTACTGGATTTGTCTCCTGATGAAATCGCAAAAAAGGAAGCATATTATAGAACATGTTATGCCAATTGGGGCGGAAGACCTACTGATTTCCAGGCGAACCTGCCTCTTGCACTTTTCAATCATCATATTCGCTGTGCGTATACGTATAAAAGGAAGACTCCTGTAGATAATTGGAAAGTCTATCATGATAGACATTTCAGTATGGCCCAAGATGTGTTGGAACAGTGTGATTCATTGGGAGAAAGAGAGATAGGTTACTTGCATGATCTGTTAAAGGTGGCAAATCAATAATTCAAGCCTGCGGTAGATGCCAATGCGTCCTTGATTCTATTAATTATATTATGCAAATATACTAAAGAAGCATTTTCTGCTGAATCCTCATTATGTATTAGGTTTAGAATTTCTTGTTCAAGAGTCTCCTGTTTTGTTCTGAGCTCATCTAGTTTTTTAACATCAAATCTGTAGTAAAGATTATAATATTCAGAGAACAGATTTCCGACTTTATCCATTGAATCGAGAAATGTTGGTGGTATATTTATGCCTGGGTTCTTTTTTGTGAATTCCAAAATGTTCTTGTAGTCATCACAAATGCTTTCCAGGATCCAAATAATGATATATGAATATGTGCTTTTCTCTGTCATATGGTTTCCTCTGTTGAGCAGCCTATGACAGTAATTACTTAGCCTGTTGTTAGTTTTTTCCAGCTTCAAGGCTTCGTCAATCTTGTCATAATGCTTTGTTTTTAGGATATTCAAACTCTCATCTGCAAGGCTTTTGGTGACAAGAAATGTTCGTCTAAGGAAGTTAGCAAATTCTTTTGGACCATCTTTTGCTACATTTTTCACTAGACAAGTAGTATTTGTTTGTTCTAGTATCTCAAAACCTATAAGCATAGAATATATTCTTTCTTGAATTATCATGAGTGTCTGAGGTGTGTTGTATATTATGGTTATTTCGTCATATCCTGACTTATGCAGTACTGCCATGAGTGTATTGATTGCATACTCCTGAAGATTGCTAAAGTCAACCTCAATTTTTTTTAGAGGTATTTCTTCGCTCTTGGTTGTGACCTTTAGACATTTATCAAACATCTCAACCTCTAATTCATCACCTTTTTTTATACAATGTTGCTGAACCCATTTAGCTGGCAGAGAAATAGTGAATGTTGACGGTCCATGTAGCACTACCTTTCTTTTCATTTTCTACCCCTATATTGCCTTTTATATTAGGCATATAAAAAGTTTCCGATACTCTCGGAGCTAAGTTTAATATCCTTTTGGATGGGTGTGTAGGTTCGTAATATCGCTCGATTCGATAGTTCTAGAGACTTTGTCTCCTAGACAAAGTCTCTGTTGGTTTCGGTCTCATCCAATAAAAAATTGTATATGCCTGAGGAACTAAATAATGAAAAATCAAAGATTTTTCAAACTTTGCACAAGTGCAAAGTAATCAATATTAATTGTTAGTTCCTCTGGACCTTAGCAAAGGTTAAAATTGTTCGAAAATTTAGTGCATTTGATATATATGACTATATCATACTATATTGGAAAACTATTTAAATACCCCTCTTTTTTCGAAGGACGATGAAAGAACGGGCAACATTCACAATTGAAAAATCAATCCTGGAAAAGATTGATAATCTTATTGATGGAAGCAGTGTTAAGAATAGAAGCCATGCTGTTGAACTCATGCTTCTTAAAGCATTGGGTGATAGCAGCCCCAAAATAGCCGTGATTCTAGCAGGTGGCAAGGGAACTAGGCTTAAACCAATCACTCATGAGATTCCAAAACCGCTTGTATTGGTCCAGGGAAAACCTGTTTTAGAATATAATATTGAACTCATGCGAATGTATGATATAAGAAATATCATAATCTCAATCGGTTATCGTGGTGACAAAATCAAAGAGTATTTTGGTGATGGCAGGAAACTCGGAGTCAATATCACTTATGTGGAGGAGAAAGAGCCTTTAGGAACTGCAGGTCCTCTTAAGCTAGCAGAGCATCTTCTCACAGATAGTTTCGTGCTGTGCAATGGGGATGAATTAAAGGATATCAACTTGCATGAGATGTTTAATTTTCACAAAGATAACAAGGCGCGAGGGACAATTGCCTTGACTACTGTAGAGGACCCATCACGATATGGTGTGGCGAATCTGGAAGGGAACAAGATTCTGGATTTTATTGAGAAACCAACTCCTGGAAATGCGCCCTCCAATCTGATCAATTCAGGACTCTATATTTTGGAGCCTGAGACCATCAAACTAGTCAAGAATACTCCTTGTTCGATAGAAAAAGATATTTTTCCAATTCTTGCAGAACGAGGAAACTTGTTTGGTTATCCGTTCAGTGGGCAATGGTTTGACACAGGAACCCTTGAACGGTATGAGAATGCCATTAAGAACTGGAAGGGATTCAAGTTGAATGAGAGGTGATCTTAACGACAATCACTAGATCTGAAGATGTAAAAGGTGAGGAGATAGAAGCATTAAAAAAAGAATATTTTAAGCAGATTGAAGTACACACTCCTGATGAAATCAAGAATGATTCATTTTTTGATCTTACTGATTCTAAAACTCAGACTCTTCGTATTGATAAGGCATTCATTAAGAAGTATAAGCTAGTGGATTGGCTTGCAAACTATCGAAAAGAGGCTCTTGTATCTACTGGAGGTATTCGTGGACCACAGAATGTTGTGTATCCTTGGGACACACGTTATCCTTTGAATGAATTGGGTGTGGTTCTTGCAACACTTGGTAAGGCTTTGGTCTTAAAAGAAGACATAACTGACAAGGAGATCCATAAGATTTGTTCTGGAGAAGTCAGATATAATACTGATAGATACATTCAATTGATTTCAAGAATCCAAGCTGCTCAAGGTATCAAGACCCATCTGCCTTTGAACAAGCAGAAGACTTCGATATGGATGACTTCATTTCTGATTTATATGCTTGATTATGATGGTGGTGAGTATGTTACAAGCAGCCATGCACTCTCTAAGAAGATCGCAACAAAGGATCTTGATAATCAAGGATCACAATTCATCCCTGAGATGAGTCTGAGGTTTGTAAACAAGATCCAAGAGATATTGGACCTTGCTGAAAAAAAGGGATATGATATTGAACTTGGACCTGCAGAGACTGATCTCATTGTTGAAGACTTTGATGGTTTTGACATGTACCTTGATTATCTCAAGAAAGGTGTCGCAACCGATGCAAATATCAATCTGATTAAAGACGGTATCAAGGACGGAATGGAGATCATGTGTGAGTGTGTTGGTGGGTGCATGCATCCTATGGCGAAGCGTCTGTACGATATGCTAGGAATCCTAGATGCGTTTTCCTGGAACAATGTTGAAGAGGATCCTTTCTTTCATGGTATAGGAAAAGTCATGGAAAATCCTATGACCAAGAAGAGAGAATTGTTTGATTACGGTTGTGACACGACCATTTTAGAGGTTACAAAGACTCTAGGTTATGAAAAACTTCTTGAGAACAAACCTGAAGGTTATGTTGTCATCATGTTTGATCCTGATGGAGATAGGATTGTTGTGGGTCAAGTCGAATCTGCCCTAAGAATGGATAAGATAACAGAACTTGGAATCCCTGTCATTCCAATCAATGACAAGAAGGTGTTTACGTTCTATACTCCAAACCAATCATTCCTTCTTACCATGGAATTTCATGCTAACCAATTGAAAGAAGCAGGTCTATGGGATAATTATCCTAGGTTCATGATAACAACCACACCTTCGGCTTCGAGTTGGGTAGAATGGGCTGAAAAAATGGGAATTGGTTATCTATATGTTCCTGTGGGATTCAAAGAGATTGCAAACATGATGAAGAATGTTGAGAAATCCTTAGGTAGTGAGGTAGTTCTTAGTGATATTTTTGCAAGAGAGGTGAATCTAGGATCTGATCCTCGTCTAGTCTTTGCTGGAGAAGAGAGTGGGGGTATGATAACTGGTCCTGAAGAGTTGATCAAGAGTAAATCTGGAAGAATGGCGATCTCTATGAGAGAGAAAAGTGCAAGTGAGGCATCTATTGTGGTTTCTGCATTGGTTGCACGTCTTCGCAAGGATAATAAGATGCTTTCAGATTACTTGGAAGAAATATTTGAGAAATATGAGATTAAGCGCAAGTATGATATCCGTATTGAGGTAAGATTCTATAATGAAAGTAATCCTGATCCTGAAGAGATGATGCAGGAAAAAGCGCAAGGAGAGATTCAAAGGGATAAGACAGATAAGTTTTTCTTAAGTGTTGCTCTTGCCATGCGGTTTGGTGATATTTCATTGGATCAAGCAAAGGAGATCCTATCAGAAGCACTTCCTTCTTTGGATTTTAGTAATCTTATAGCTGTACATTTTGTTGGTGACGGAACCTACTTTGATTTTGAAGATCAATATGTAGAGATCAGAAAGTCAGGAACAGATGCAATCATTAAAGCATACGCTGCTGGCGAGAATAAGCCAAAGTGCATTGAATATTCCACAAAAATTGGTGAATACTCTGGGGATCTGACACCAAAGTTTAAAGAATATATTTCTGATGAGTTATTTGATTCATGTCAAGACAAGGCAATGGAGATCTTGAAGGAGTTTCAGGAAGGATGATTGCAGTAATTTTTGACATGGATGGGGTAATGATTGATAATAATAAGTATCATAAGAAATCATGGAAGGCTTTTTGCAAGAAATATGGTTTTGATCTTTCTGATGACAATCTGAAAAAACATGTCTATGGCAAGATAAACTCTGAAATCCATAACTATCTTTTTGGAAAGGAGATATCTGCTGTGCAATCAAGTGAGTATACTCAAGAGAAAGAAAAGATTTATCGTGATTTGTTTGAAAATGATATCAAGCCCGTCAATGGTTTGTTGGATTTTCTGGAACAATTGCATCAGCATAAGATTCTACGTGCAATTGCCACATCTGCGCCACCTGTTAACGTGGAGTGGGTGATTGAAAAAATTGGCATTGGCAAATATTTTACAGTAATTGTTGATGACACCATGGTAAATAAAGGAAAACCTAATCCTGAGGTTTTTTTGAAAGCTTCTCGCGCTCTCAAAGTTGATCCATCTTTATGTGTTGTTTTTGAAGATTCTTTGTCAGGGGTTGATGCAGCTATAAATGCGGGGATGAAAGTTATTGCTATAACTACGACTCATACAAAAGATGAATTGTCAAAAGCAGATCTTGTCATTGATGATTTCACAGAAGTTGATGTTGATAAGGTCAGATTACTCTTGTAGAATATTAAGTATTATTTTCTTTAGTCTTGAATTGGTTGCAATGTAGTGTTTGGTGTCTTTTGCAATTCTTTGTCCTTGAAGGTCGAAGACATGTCCTCTTGCTTCTTCGATAATGTTTGATCCTGCAGCGATATCCCAATACTTGGTAGTACTAACCAAGTCGATATACGCATCGTATGCACCTTGTGCTACATAGCACATGCCAAGGCTGCTAACACCCAGTGCTCTTACTCTATGAGCTTTTTCTGCCAAGGTGTCCAATCTTCTGAGCACATGCTTGACTTCAGGTTTAGATAGTTTGTCGATGTTTGCTAAGTCAACTACAATGACTGCGTGCTCAAGCTTGTTTATGGTAGAGACCTTAATATTGGAATTGTTGAGAAAAGCTCCTCCTCCTTTATAGGATGAATAGAGATGGTGGGTACTTGGATTGAAGATGACTCCAAGAACGATCTCTTCTTTGTATTGGAGCGCAATTGATACTGCCCATAGTGGCAGATTTTTCATAAAATTCTTGGTTCCGTCGATAGGATCAATTATCCAGAGATAATCTGATTTTTTGTTTAGATTGCCTTTCTCTTCTGATAATATGTTGTGATCTGGATATTTTTCAAGTATACCTTGCATGATCATCTTTTCTGAAGCGAGATCCATATTGGTGCAGTAATCATTGAATCCTTTCTTTTTGGCTATCTTGTAGTCATAGAGATGTTTTAGCAGCATACTGCCTGACTTTCTTGCAAGATGTACTGCAAGAGTATGTGCTGGCTTTAGATTAATCATATTTTAGTTTGGATTGTGGGTGTTTATTAATGTTGTTGTTTGAGCTTTGAGAGGAATTTTTCAACAACATTTAAAAACCGCATACTGTTCTTGTCGTCTATGATAGTTGAGACCTTTTCAGGGACCCGTGGATTGTATAATGATTCATTTAGAGAGCTTGCAGGTAGTTATGCAAAAGCCTATGCAGATTTCCTTAAGCAGGAGAATGAGACTCCAACCATTGTGCTTGGTTATGATACTCGTCCAAGCAGTGAAGCTGTTTTCATCCGAATGTGCAAGGTACTCAATTATGAGGGCGTCAAGGTCATTGGTCTTGGCGTCATGCCCACACCTGCAATTGAGCATGCAGTTAGAGAATTAGGTATTGACGGGGGTATCATTATCACTGGTTCGCATAATGAGCCTGAACATAATGGCTGGAAATTGTTGCAGAATAATGGGGCCATTTTGACAACGGAACAGATAGGACCTATTATTGAAGAGGCTAGGAAAGTTAAATCTGTTGAGGGAGACCTGGCTTTTGATGATAAACATGAAGAGATTGTTGATTCTTATTGTGATTTTGTAAAAGATATGGTCAAGGATGTTGATTTCAAAGGCAAGTTTGTGATTGATCCCAATGGCGGAGCAGGAATAGTAGTTCTTAAGAAATTACTTGAGCAATTTAAGGTTCCTGGTGTGATTGTCAATGGAAAAATCGGTGAATTCAATAGGTTGGTCGAGCCGAATAAGCAGTCTCTTGCAACCTTAAAACCAGTCTTGAAAGAGCACAAGGCGGAATTCGGTTTTGGTTTTGATTGCGATGCTGACAGGGTCGAGATTGTCTTGGATACGGGTGAGGTTGTTGATGGCAATTATGTCCTTGCAATGACTGCAGATTTGATACTTGAAGAAGAAAAGGGAAGTGTTGTTACAAATGATGCAACATCCAATGTTGTGAAATTTGTTTGTGATAAGCATGGTGTTAATCTGATTGAGGTTGAGGTTGGAGAGACCAATGTTGTGGAGAAGATGGCAGAGTTGAAAAGTCCTGTGGGTGGGGAAGGAAGCAATGGTGGTGTGATTGTCCCTCCAAATAAGTGCCGTGATGGGATTCTTACAGTGTTTCAGATTCTGAAGTTTTTGGGTAAACGGAAATTGGTGGATGTTGTCAAGGAATATCCTGTGTATCATGAAGAAAGAGCAAAGATTAAATGCAATCCATCAAAGGTTTCTGAAACAAATAAGTTTCTGGAAGATCAGTTTTCTAAGAAAGGGTATGTGATTCAAAGGCGAGGGGATGATTTAGGGACTGTGAAACTAGTATTTGATGACGGTTGGTTGTTCTTTCGCGCTTCTAGGACTGAACCTGGTGCTTTTAGGATAATTGCCAACGGCTTGGATGAAAAAAAAGTACGTGAATGGTTGAATATGGGTGTTGAAGCGTTTACTCTTAAATCGAGCCGACGCTCTCCACTTTAATGTGGAGATGTAGATTCACATGCTCGATTTAAGAGTTCCAGAAACTTTGTCCCTAATTTCTGAGTCAGGTAATGCTCTACCGCCTAGGGTGGAGTACTTGTGAAACTTTGTTTCACAAGCATATCACTCGTAGATAAATTATGGTATGAACAGATAGGTTGGGGCAAAGTTTCAGTTAAGAAGTGTTAGTTCTTCGCAACATTTAAAAACATCCTTTCCCAGCCTTCTAGTATGGTTAGTGAGGAAGAGCTCAAAAATATGAGTCCTGAGCAAATTGCTCAGATGCAGAAAGAGAATTGTATCTTTTGCAAGATAATAAAGGGAGAGATTCCGTCAACTAAGGTTTTTGAGGATGATAAGATAATAGGTATACTTGACATCAATCCTGCTGCTAAAGGTCATGTTTTGGTCATGCCAAAGGAACACTATCCAGTTTTGCCAGCAGTTCCTCCTGCAATCCAAGAGCACATGTTCAAGACATTGAAATACCTAGTCAAGGGTGTTCGTGAAGGTGGGGTTTCTGCAGCCGCTTCTGTTTTCATTGCAAATGGTGCTGTTGCTGGTCAACAAAGCCCGCATTTCTTATTCCATATCATTCCGCGTGATAACAAGGATGGCTTAATTCCACTACCTGTTAAGACTTTTCCTGACGCTCAGCAGCTTACTGCGGGGTTAAAAGCAAATGTTGTTGCAATCATTGGAGAGTATATGAAGCGGATGGGTCTTGTTGCACCAGAACCCGCGCCTGTTCTTCCGCTTCCACCTGATCTTTCAAAAACACCAGCGGAATCGATTACAGGGCAGTTGCCTCAAACATTACCAATGCCCTCTGTTCCACCTACTGAGCCATTTCCGATTATTGAAGTTCACAAGGATAATCTTGCATCGGCAATAGAGCATAATCCAGAATTGAAGAGAATGATACTCGAGAATCCCGCTCAGTTGAAGGAGATGATCAAGACAGATAAGACTTTGGAGACTCTTTTTATAGGTATTAGTGTTGATAAACTCAGTAAGAAATTGCAGGAGATTGAGAAAAAAAGCGGTAAGAAAGAAGGTGAAGCTGGGGAATTCCCTGGCAATAAGTCTCCTAGTGATAGTCCTAGTGTTGCTGTTGGTTTACCGCGTACACCTGAGAGAAAGAAGATTGATAATATTGCGAGGTTGTTTACAGGATGAGTGCTGCAAGAATTGATGGGAAGGAATTGCTGTATCAAGACGGACAGGTGTTGATAGTTCATACTGCTACTGCAACCAAAGGTCACATCCAGATCTATCCAAAGAAGGATGTTGTGAGTGTGGATGAACTTGATGAAGGAAATGTTCAACACATGATGTTCTGTGCTAATTATTGTTCTGCTGTCTTGTTTGAATTATTAGGTGCGCATGGAACTAACATTGTATTGACTGAAGGGGATGGTTTGCATCTTGATGTGTTTGAAAGAATCCAAGATGATGGTATTGACTTGCAATGGAAGCCGAAAACCATTGATCAGGGTGAAATGACCTCGATTGGTTCTCAGATAAAAGATAAGATACTTATTGGTGTTGATGAACCTGTTTCTGAGGTTAAAGTCAAAGAGAAACCACCTGAAGAGATCACTGTTCCTGAAGAGGAGAATTATCTTTTGAAACAGTTGGATAAGATACCTTAGCTCTTTTTTAAATGAATACTTGGGTTCTCGACGAAGATAATAGATGGGTTTATAAAGGGGAGATGGCTTCTGGATTGCTATGGAGTTCGAAATACTAGAAGCGGACGGCGTAGATAACGCTGATTGTATTCATAATCAGCGACACCAGATGTAGTTTGAACTTTAACAATTCTAAGTTGTTTTTTGATTCTTGTTGTAGTTATATTCTGATAAGTTTATGTTCTTATGGCAGTAGTTGTGTAATGGTTACTCTCAAATCAAGCAATCAATGGGCTTGTAAGTTTACTTGGCATGGAAATTGCACTGTGCTTGATTTGAGAGTTCCGAAAATTTGGCTCTTGCAAATTTTCGTTAGCTTGGAAGCCTGTGGAGCTTCAGGAGGGGGTTCTTACAACAAATCCAAAAGATTTGTTGGGAGTCCCAACAACTTTGTTGTTGTGACGATTCCCCCCTATTGCCCTCTATTTTGTCATATAGAAAACTCTAGAAATTTCTAGAAAATTATATAACTTTCTATAATAAGCCGTGTGGGCTTAAAACACAGGATAAAAACGAAAATGAAACAAATTAACGAGGACAAAAGTGCCATTGGCGCTGGTCGGGTTCACCTATTTGGTGACTAAAGATATAGTGGAAACACTGCAAAACAAACTAAGGTTTGAGCTGGATGAGAATACGATCCAGAGGATTCGACAGATTGAAGATGAGTTCCTTTCTGAGTTTTGGGAATATGTTCCTGACAATGTGGATAAGGTTGAACTTTCCGCATCTGAATTGGCAGATATTCTTGCCTCTCGTATGAATGGTTGGGCTCCTGTTCTGAGCCTTGATCGAGTGTATTTTAGGAATGCTGATTGCTATCTTGATGTAACTCGAGTTACAGATCCTAAAACAGGTGCTGTTGTGCTTGGGCCAAGGCCAGGATCCTTGCCGTTAGAGGAACAGATATCAGAGATCCCCTATGATAAGGTTGTTCTTACTGATGTAGGGGCCTTTGAAGGAGATACTCTCATAGGGATTTCTGAGGCATTGGCCGCCCGGAATATCCAAGTAGGTGCAGCATACCTTGGGGTGTCTGATGAAAGTGCTTTAAAAAAGGTCGGAAAAACCCTTCCAACTCTTGTTTTGAACACTTTCAGGCTCTATGAATGGATTGAACTACGTGATCTGTTGGGTATTGATGGTAGGATTGTGGCAAGCGAAGGGACTCGGAAGTTCATCCCTTATTGGGAGAACCTGGAAGAATGGGCTAGTATTCCTTCTGAGTCAGTATCTGATGTTAACAAACTATGCAAATCATATAATTTGGAGCTAGTGGGTGCTTTAACAGGATATGATCTGACAAGAATCGGTGAAAAGGTGATAAAATGAAAAAACAAATCGGCGTAATGGGTAGTTGCCAGGACTTGGAATATTCAAAAGAAGTTGAGGCTTTAGCTGAAGCAGTTGGTAAAGAGATTGCTCGAGCTAACTGCACTCTTTTTTTTGGAGCTGAAAAAGATCTTGATAGCTTGTCTACTGCTGCTTGCAGAGGTGCCAAAAAAGAAGGGGGTCTTTGTGTTGGAGTTACCTATGGCAAAGGTAAGGATGTTGTTGAAGATTGTGATGTGGTGGTTGCAACTGGTCTTGAACGCGGTGGAGGCAGGGAGTTGGTTCTTGCACTTTCATGTGATGCAATCATTGCGATTAGCGGAGGGTCTGGAACCTTGACTGAGCTTGCTATCGGCTACCAAGCGAATATACCTCTTATTGTGTTGGAAGACACTGGTGGATGGGCAGATAAGCTGGTTGGAGAGTATTTAGATGCTCGCAAACGGGTTAAGGTAGTTGGTGCAAAGACTCCCAAAGAAGCAGTGGAAATGGCTGTTAGAATGGCCGGAAAACCCTGAAATACGTGTTATTCAAATCCTGCAGGTCCAATTGTTTTTAGAATTTTTTTTATTTCTTCAATTACTTTTTGTTGGTTTTTCTTGTCAGACATCCTGACGAATCTAATTAGCAGATTCTTAAGCTCTTCATAATTGAACAATTTAAGTTTGTATCCTTCGACAACAAAGTAGAATCTAAATTGCTTGTATTTTAGTTCCTTGATGACAATCCCTCCAATAGTACCAAGAGGTTTTCCTTTCTTTGGATTGTCCTTTAGTGTTTCAATTAGATCAATGATCCTATTTGCTTCTGCTTTATCAAATTTCTTTCTGATCTCAATTACAAGAGAACGGACAATTTCAATCTTTGCCATTGTTTATCATTTCTCTTGCTTCATCTATGCTTACTGTATTCTCAGAAGACATTAGAAATTCTCTTAGTTGTTCTTTTACTGCGAGCTTGTATAATCTTTTGATTATGTCTTCGTAAGTGTCTTCCTTGGTCCCAAATGTGCTGATTAAGCTTTTGGTTTCCTTTGATATTTGTATTGTGGACATCATTCTATAGTTGGTATAGTGACTATAGTATTTAAAGGTTGTGGTTTGGGAACTGATGATTTACAGGGCCGGAAAACCCTGAAATACGTGTTTTCAGTTTATTGTTTATAGCCGTAACAAATATAAATGATGACTTTCTGGCTTTAACGTATGAATAGATTGAAAGTGAACTATTGGGTTGATATTGGTTTAGGAATATCCTTTTTGGTTTCCTTTGTTACAGGATTAGTCAAGTGGCCTGGTTTGATTAAAGTAATTGGGCCTTCACTGTTTGGCAAACTGTACTTTTCAAAAATATCTTGGCTTCATGATTGGAGTGGATTGATTATGGGCTTACTTGTCCTGGTACATTTGGCACTTCATTGGAAATGGATTGTTGGAACAACAAAAAGATTGCTTGGGAGAAAGAAAAAATGAAATACTTACTACTTATGCTATCGGTCTTGACTGCTGGTTGTTCAGTACAAAGCATTGAACCATCAGAAGATGTGGTAGAAGACATTGTAGTAGAGCCAACGTTTTCAACCTGTCCCTTTGAAGAGGTTGATTGCGAATATCCTGGCAAC
>JAHJEM010000038.1 GCA_018825425.1 Nanobdellota archaeon
CTTTAGAAAGTACAAAGACATTCTTGACCTTCTCATACTCATCAACATCAGGAAACCTTTCCCTCTGGATCCGGGTCATGTACAGAATATCTACTTTATCAACAATTTCAGCAATACTTTCATGCTCTGTGAATTGAACCTTCTCAGCCTTGAGTTGTCTCTGGAAGCTTGACGGCATCTGGAGAGACTCAGGTGCAACAAAATGCAACCTGTTTCCAAACATTCCCAGAGCAATTGCCAATGAATGAGATGTCCTACCATACTTCAGGTCACCGACGAGCGCTATATCCAATCCTGTGATCTTACCCTGGGTCTTCAAGATGCTATAGAGATCGAGAAGTGTTTGGGTAGGATGCTGGTTTGCACCATCACCCGCATTAATAACTGGTTTCTTTGTTGCTTCAGCCGCTACTCTGGCGGATCCATCCAATTTATGCCTTATAACTACTACATCAGAATATGCCTCTACCATGCGAATTGTGTCATAGATGCTCTCACCTTTGACAGCAGAACTCTTCTTTGGATCAGCAAATCCAAGGACTTGACCACCAAGTTTTTTCATTGCACTCTGAAAACTAAGCCTTGTTCTTGTACTTGGTTCATAGAATAATGTGCTAAGGATCTTTCCATCCGCTTTCTTAGAGAACTCTTTTGGTTTTTTCTCAATCTCTGCGGCAAGCTTTAGAATCTCCATAATACTATCTTTGGATAAGTCATTAACAGAAATTACTGATTTGTTCCCCATGTTAAAAAGAATGAAAGGCACGTAGGGTATATAAATGTTTGTCTAGATTTCTACAACAAGTCAGAAATTTTCCGACTATTTATTCAAGGAGGCAAAGACTACACAGTTCATACTCAGTGTCTCCACCACACATCCTTGACAATATCTGGGCATATTCCTGTGAATTGCACAACTCTTCAGCAGTTGTGTAGTCAGAATCTTCTGGTTCAGTACAATCCATTGGACAAGAACAAGTGTCTTCGATGTCATCACAGACACGATTGCCACAGTAGATGCAGATTCCATGTTCTGAAACATGATCAACATCCAGACCATAGCACATACCTGCAACACTTACCTTTGTATCCTCAAGATTCGCAGTCAGACCAGGGCAACAAATGCTTGGATATTCACTATCTTCAGCCAAAGAAATCATCCCTCCTTCTTTTCCACAACCCTTTTCAGGATCAATAGGAGGTAGTGGAGGACCTCCACCGGTCTTGGGTTTTGTTGGTTCCTCAGCAGGCTCATCCTCGGTGTTCCCAGGTTCATTATTGACTTCAATGTTCATGTTCCCTGATTGTCCTGATGATTCAGGTCCAGACTCGCTACATGCCACTAATCCAATAATAAGAAATATGAACAGCATGTATGCTAAAATCTTCATAGAATAAGCAATCTATATGATATATAAATAATTATTTGTTTAGGTAGGTTAAAACCCCATCAAGGCCTTGAATGCTTTCTGGAAAACTTGAACGTTCTTCTCTGTCCAAGAGCAAGGATTGCATACCTGCTGCCCAAGGGCCCCGTACATCATTCTCAAAATTATCACCAATCATGAGACAGTTTTCTGGTTCAACTCCTAGACGCAAAGACATGACCTCATAAATCTCGGCTTCCGGTTTCAGCAATTGTTCTTCGCAGGAGAATACATAATCATCCACCATATTGGAAAGACCCAGATTATTATAAGCAGCCTTATACAACCGAGATATGTTTGATATCACACCCAGCTTATATCCTTGTTGGCGCAGTTGCCCGAGAACAGAGACCGTATCTGGAAAAAAAGTAGCTGTTTTGACATCCTCTTCAATCTGTTCAACATAAGGAGCAGGATCAATTGAAATCCCAAGTTTTTTTACCAGTGCATCAACATCATCATCTTCTGTTAAGGCAATAGTCAAACCAGCCATAACAAAATCTTTGGACAAACCTGCATCTTTCAACATACGAATATATGCCCTGGAATTTTGCTCTAAATATATCAAGGTGTCAAAAAGATCAAAAACAACTGCTTTAATAGCCATTTTCTGGCAAATCACCCTTACTTAATAAGCATTGCTATCTCTAAAAAATCTTTATAAACCACCCCCAAACCTTTATAAAGTCCAATACCCTTTCTACTATGTAAGATGGCTAGAAGGGAGGTCCAGATTGCAAATATTGACCGAAAAAAGATAGAGGAAAAGCTGCAATTTCTTGGAGCAAAACAGACCTTTAATGATTCAAAAACAGACATATACCTTGACGCACCTGGCGATTCAGTCCAAAATTCTCACAAGACCTTGAAAATCAGAAAGCTAGGAGACAAGACAGTTCTATCGCTTAGGCATTATCTTACTACTGAATGTGCCAAATTAGGTAAGGATGTTGAGATAAATGATCTTTGCAAGGCCTTGCCCTTGCTCCAGTATATGGGCTTTTCTCAGTGGCAAATTGCCAAGAAGCATAGAATAAGCTATGAATTGGACAATGTCAGATTTGATATTGATAATTATAAAGATAATCTGTCCCACATCCCAACAATGCTTGAGATTGAAGCTAATGACAAGAAAACTTTGAAGAAATACGTGGAATTGCTCGGATTCAAACCAGGTGACTGCAAATCACCTACAGGTAAACCTTGTTGTGACAAAAAGAAACCCAGCACTAAAGTTCTAAGGAATTAGTTTCTCAATACTCTAGCTTCTTCATCCCATTCATCCTTAGAAATGACTTTCATTGTGCAGAAGGTTTTTCCTTCCCAAAATACTCTGCAGCCATTGCCAAACTCATGCCATTTCAGGCAATCTTCACATAACTGTTTCTTTGCCATTGTGACCTCACATCTTTTCAACTTCTTTTATGTAATCTTTAACACGTTTAAGGATTGAATTCAAGTAATATGATTCTATCTGTTCAGAAAAAATTACACTCAATTTTTGGTTTTCGTTCAATCGATAATTGTTCTGGATCTTTTCAATCAGAAATATATCCCTTAATCTAAGAATCTGTCTTCTGATATTGGAGGAAGCAATACCTAGCAATTGAAGATTGTGTTTTTTACGATTGACAATTACTTTCTCTTCAATCTGTTTTGCACTGAGTTCTGTCTTCTCTTCAAGAATAATCTGAAAAACGTCTACAATGACATCTCTAGAATCCCCTGGCTGTAAAAGACCTAGTGACAGGCAAAGTTTTCTCACCAATTCACGTCCCTGGACTCCGGGAGGTTCATACTTCCTAAGCGTAATCTCTGCAAGAGGAGTATCTTTTGAAATTTTTCCCATTATTCCCACCCATTTTTGGTAATAGTATTCCAATCTATCGACTGGATTTTATTTGCTGTATTCTGGTTCTCGCAAAAACTTTATCTCTTCTAACTGTTCATTCAAATCACTATTTGTATCAATTGTGACCCAGACATCATTTGGAATAAGTTCTTTCATTTGAAGCATATTGAAGTCTCCCTCTGCAAAATGAAGATGTGCATCAATATAACTCTGACTCCGCCCATTAGATATATGAATATGCTTTGGCTTCAAATCCAACATATCCTTAATAAAATCAACAGGATCTCTATTGAAAAAAAAAGCAGAAGCGTACGCGTGGTCCAGATCAAGACAGAAACCTGCCTTTGTTTTTTTTAAAAATTGTCTCATTTCATCATAGTTCCTTGCATAAAATGGATACGTACGATTCTTTAATGGCGGCTGATTCTCAATCAACACTTTTTTGTAGCCAAATTTGTGAAATATCTTAGCATGATTATCAGACGTGCATTTGTTGTTGAATCTTACACCTGGATTGAGTACTAGATGTTCTGCTTTGTGTTCTTTAAGCAAATCAAAAGCAAATCTTAGGTAGACTGCACTTATATCATTGTTTGCAGGATTCGCAAGATTAGTCTTATACTTGAAGTCCTCTGCATGAATCACAAGCGGGATATTGATTCGGTTAAGAAAGCCATATGACTTGCCTTGAATTGCAATAATCTCAAAGAAGTCCACATGTGGCTTGATTTGTTGGATATATTCTTTATTATCAGGATGTATCTTGACGCCGATTTTCATAGAGATAAAAAAAAGGCACCTTGATATTTATATTTATCGGAAAATCAGGCTTTTTCGAAAAGGAAAAAGTTTATATATTCATACATTATATGATGATTGGGTGAATCAGATGAAAAAGCAGATTATCCTATTACTACTCATTATAAGTTTGATGCTATTGGTAGCATGCAATACACAAGGAAAAGCAACACGACCTTTTGAACAAGATTGCATACCGCAAGGTGAAAGATGTGGTGATGGAGTATGTGAAGGATGTGAAGTATGCAATACTTGCTTCGATGATTGCTGTCCCAACAAATGCTTTGACACAGATGGTGGACAGAACCCAATCCAGTCAGGAAAGATTAGCGGCATGTACAAAGGAGAATCATTTGAGCATCTTGATTATTGCATGGGAACAACGAGTGTTCTGGAGTATTTTTGCGGTGCAAAGACATACGATGTGCCCTCAAACATAAGGATCAAATGCGAGAAAGGATGCAAGGATTCTGCTTGTTTGGAATGAGTTGATTGAATGAGTCCTAAACAGGTTGCAATATATGCAAGATCCTTGGGTAGAAGAGTCTTTGGAGCAAATATTGCTGGAAGAGTCAATGTTAAGGCATTACCCGTAGGCATATGGAATTTAAACTATATGGCACAGATAAATGGACAAAAATATGTCTTCAAAATATACTCTAAGAATATTCCCGACCTGCTATTTGGCAATAATGGCAAGGATGAATATTTGGCTTTGGAATTAATCAGGGATCTGGAAATTGCTCCAAGACCCATTAATTTTGAATTCTCTGAACTTTTTGGAATGGAGGTTCTAGTCTACAGATACTTAGAAGGAACTCCCCTTTCTGAATTCACACCTGTACTTCTTGAGAATAATGCAATAAACCTGGCGAAACTGCATTCTTTTGATATCAAACCAATCACAATACTGCCCAAGAAAATAGAAACAACTAGAACATTGATGGATGAAATAACATCCACATTTAATAGATGTATTGATTTGAATATCCCTCCTAAGAAGCTAGCCAGCTACAAGCACTTAATTGCCAAAGCAAAAAACTATGCAAAGGACGTAAAAGAATCTACTCCAAAATATGCCTTGACTCATGGTGATCTTGCACCATGCAACATAATTGTATATGGCACAGATGTCAAGTTCATTGACTGGCAAAGACCGACAATCACAGATCCTGCGTTCGATGTCTGGGCTTTTGCAGAAGATGCTTTCATACGATGGGATCTAGCCAAACCACTCACAAATGAACAAAAGAGAATATTCATTGACAAATATATCTCATTGACTGACGATGCGAAGATAATGGATCGGATGAGACTCAAATCTCCATTGTACTATCTGAACATAGGACTATATTGCCTCATGAGATATCATGATTTCTTATCTGGAAGAATTGATAGGTCAAGAACCAAAGGAAGAGAACACCTGTGGAAAAAGTATGACACTACTGAGAAAGTCTGTTCACTGAAACTCAAAGAAGTATTCCAGTCATAGTCGTATCTCAAACTCAATATCCTTGATCTTGGATCTTGAGGTGTGCTTGAAATTCTTCTCGCATTTTTCTGCGATAACAATGCTATCTGCGCCCACCTTTTCCTTTATATGATCAGCATGATTCGTCAGATTCGGATATTTGGTGATTATTGCAAGGTTGATCCTGTCTGTCTTCTGTAATTCTGCCTCTTTTCTCAGTTGCTGGACTCGCCTGATGACTTCTCTTGTGAATCCTTCTTCCTCAAGCTCTTCATTCATACTTTTAAGAAGATAGATGCTTGCACCTTTGATATCTGAATTAGAGAATTCCACTGGAACCTGCTTGACCAGGTTTATGTGATCAGGGACAATCTTGTATTTTCCCAGGTTTACTGCCTCATTTCCTTGTGTGATTGCATCAATGACTTTCTTCTTCTCTTTCTGGATCAGCCCTATCACATCTGCTGTCTCCTGGCCGAATTCCTTTCCCAGATTCCTGTAATTGGGTTTCATATCATATTCCACTGCAAACTTCTTGACCACTATTTCCTTGATATTGGTCTGCTTCTTGATAAGTTCTGAGAGGCTTGCTACTGCTCTCTTGATCTTCTCATCTTGAGTATCTATTATGCACTCTGCAAGGGGCCATCTTACACCAATACCTGCCTTGTCCCGTGCTCCGAGAACACCTGCCACGATCTCTCTGGCATTAGCCATATCTTCCTGAAGGTTTTCCTCATCAGATGTCAGCGTCTCTAGTCTTGGCCAGCTCTCAAAATGGACTGACTTATCATAGACCTCTCTGTACAGATATTCTGTGATGTAAGGAGCATAAGGTGCTAAAAGACGCATCAAGGTCTCAAAGCAATGGCTAAGTATAGAATTAAGATGTTCTTTCTCATCATCAACCCGATCTCTTATGAGCTTGATATACCAGCGGGACATGTCCTCTTCAACATATTCCATGATCTTTGTGAGACCCACATTGTATTCGTGGTTGTCAAGATGATTTGTCAGATCGATTGTCAACTTCTTGAGTTTAAGAAGTATCCAATTATCCTCGACCTTCAGGTTCTTTGGATCTATCTTTTTCGCTTTTTCTGCGATTATAGGACTGATAAAGTTATAGGTATTCCACAATGTATTGAAGAATGGCATGACAATCTCCTGGAACTGGGAGTCTCCGAACTTAAGCTGGTTGCCCAGAGCATATGATGCCATGACAAGCCTGGTCGCGTCAACTCCATACTTATCAAATATCTCGTTTGGCTGTATGATGTTGCCTTTTGACTTTGACATCTTCTCGCCTTTCTCATCACACATGAGACCAGCAACAGCCACATTCTTGTATGCAGGCTTGTCAAAAAGTATTGCTGCCAAGACATGCAGTGTATAGAACCATCCTCTGGTCTGATCCACAGCCTCAACAATATAATCATAAGGAAATGCCCTCTCGAACTCTGCCTTATGCTCAAAAGGATAATGCCATTGGGCAAATGTTGCACTTCCAGAATCATACCAACAATCAATGACTTCAGGTGTTCTCTTCATCGGCTTCTTGCACTTGGGACAATCAATCTCTATTGGATTCACGGTCATTATATGCAAATCATCAATAGGTTTTCCTATTGGTTTTCCATTGATCTTTCCCTTTTCCATAAGCTCCTTGATGCTGCCGATTGCTTCCAGATGATTGCAGTCTTCACACACCCATATCGGAAGAGGTGTTCCCCAGAACTTGTTTCTCGAAAGCGCCCAATCCTTGGCTTCTGCAATCCAGTTGCCAAACCTGCCCTCTTTGATATGATTCGGATACCAGTTGATCTGATCATTGATCTTGACCAGCTTGTCCCTGATCTTGCTCACTGCAATGAACCATGAGTCCATGGCATAGTATATCAATGGAGAGTCACATCTCCAACAAAAAGGATAATCATGCTTGTAAGCATACTCAACAAATAGCTTTTCTTGCTTTCTTAGCCACTCTATAATTAGGGGATCTGCATCCTTAGCAAACATACCTGCAAAATCCACAACTTCAGGTACAAATCTTGCTTGTCTGTCCAGAACATGGAAAAATTCTACTTCATGTTCCTTGTTGACTTCATAATCAATCTCTCCGTATGCTGCAGCTTGATGGACTAGACCTGTACCCTCTTCGGTATTCACATAGTCTGCCATAAGAATCTTATATCCGTTCTTGATTTTTGGAAAGTATGGAAAGATGGGTTGGTATAATTTGTCTTTAAAGTATTCTCCTTTAACCGTCTTATTGATAGTATGTTCAGGGAAATATTTTGGGACCAACTCCTTTGCCAAGACAAATGTCTTGCCTTTGAATTCTCCTTTGTCTTCTACAAATACATATTCGATATCTGGATGCATTGCGATACTATTATTTCCTGGAAGTGTCCAAGGTGTAGTTGTCCACACTAGAAGATATGCATCCTCATCTTTTAGTTTTACTTGAACAGTCACGCTTTTCTCTTCGACATTCTTGTATCCTTGAGCAACCTCATGGCTACTTAGCGGTGTTTCACATCTTGGGCACATAGGAACAACCTTGTGTCCTTTGTAAAGCAATCCCTTGTTATGGATTTCCTTTAATGACCACCATACACTCTCCATGTAATTGGTATCCAAGGTCTTGTAAGCATTGTCAAGATCAACCCAGAATGCTAATTTCTCTGTGGATTCATTCCAATCCTTGATGAATTTGAATACATCTGTCTTGCACTCATCAATAAATTTGCCTACTCCATATTCAACAACTTCCTTCTTGTCTTTAAGTTTAAGCTTTTTTTCTACCTGGACTTCAACAGGAAGCCCGTGACAATCCCAGCCGCCTTTCCTTGCGACAATGTAACCTTGCATGGCCTTGAACCTCAGGAATAAGTCCTTGTATACTCTGACTTCAACATGATGGATGGCAGGAGGCGCATTTGCAGTTGGCGGTCCCTCTACCCAAGAATATAGTTTTTCATTGGCTTTTGGAAATTGTAGACTAGAGAATATTCTGTCCTTATCTTGCACCCAATATTTTCCAACTGTCTGTTCGATTTCCTTGAAATCGTACTTCTTGACCATTCATTCAAGTGTTTATTGGCCATTTAAATATGTTTTGACAATTTGATTCATTTCGAAAGGTTTATATATTTACTATACTGGCGTAGATTTATGACATTTGAGAAAATCAGATGCAATGGAGTTTTTCTAGAATATGGAGGTAGTAAAAAATGAAGAAGATATTTTTGGTATTAGCCATGATAGGAGTATTGATGCTCTATGTTGGCTGCAGTAGTGATGACACAGAGAGTCCGACCGGTCAAGCGGCCAAAGCGCCTAGTCAATGCAAGGACAAAACTGACAATGATGGTGATGGACTGACTGATTGGCCTGATGATCCTGGATGCACCAATAAGAATGACAAGACAGAGACCAATCCTTCTCTTGAGTGTGATGACGGTATTGATAATGATGGGGATAGTGCAGTAGACACAAGCGACACTGGATGTGATAGCCCAACAGATGATGATGAGACTGATTGTGGTGACGGAGTATGTGAAGGACTTGAAAATGTCGCAAACTGCTATGATGACTGCGGTGAGTGCGGCAACAACATAAGAGAAGGACCTGAAGTATGCGACGGAACATCTCTTGCGGGAGAAAATTGTATAACCCAAGGATTTGATTTTGGTACACTAGCTTGCGTATTTGACTGCACAGGATTTGATACTAGCGGTTGTGAATACAATCAGACAAACCAAACCAATGCAACTTGCGGAAACAACTTCATCGAAGAGGATGAGGTTTGCGACGGAACAGATCTTGCTGGAGAAGATTGTGTAAGCCAAGGCTATGATGAAGGAGATCTAGCATGCTTAGCTGATTGCACAGACTTTGATGCAGCAGAATGCATTAACTGGCCTGCAAACAGTTGTACAGATACAGATGGCAACTACAATGTTTGGCTACAAGGAACTGCAAGCGGTTGGTACAATGGCAATGCGTTCAATAGTACAGACTATTGTGTAAACCAAACCAATGTAATGGAATATTGGTGCCTTGGTACTATTGTGCAGGATACATTGGCAAGCTGTAATGCAACCAATTGTACAGCAGGTGCATGCGGCGGATAACGCCAACTTTTTTATTTTTTTTATTTATTTTAATTTTCTTTCGAAAGGTTTATATAATATGTATACCAAGATACTAAATTATGTACATAAAATTTGATAAAAAACAAATTCTAGTGAGGTAAGATAAGATGAAAAAACTAATACTTTTAGGAATAATCTTGGCAATAGCCACAATGATATTTACCAGCTGTGAAAACACTGGACAAGCCTTCAAAAGCCTTGACAAAGGCGTGGATTTAAGCTCTGATGCAGAGTTTGAATTGAAATGTATTGAAGGAGGAGATTGTAATCTACAGGAGGCCATAACTAAACTCGATGGAGATCAAATGACTCCAGAAGACATCAATGGAACAAACATCACATGCGATGATGTTGACTTTGATGGAAGCGGCATGATTGATCTTCCTGATTTCTCAAATTTCGCAAGCTGGTATAACAGAGCCACTAGATGCGGGCCAAGAAATAATTGGTGTGGTACATGCGATTACGACCATAGTGGAATGGTCAACCTTATAGATTTCTCTATCTTTGCAAGCTGGTGGGGAAGATACTGCAGTGATTCTTGTGAAGACAGCGATGGCGGAATCGAATATGAAATATGGGGTGAGGTTTCAGGATTAGAAAATGGAGAGTATTATCATATTCCTGATGGATGCACTCCACATGACCCGATTTATCAAAATGAGCGGTATTGTGATGGTGTAAGCCCAATGACAGACAGTCATACTTGTGATATCATGTGCTACAATGGAGAGTGCATTAATGACTTTGGAGTATGTATTGATTCTGATGGAAGTGATTCGTATAACAGAGGAAAGGTAAATGGATGGTACATTGCACTTAATGGCACTAATACCACATATGATATTTGGGATCACTGCGGTGCTAATGCTGTAGTTGAGATGTTATGTGATTATCCAAATCCAACTTATGATATAATAGAATGCGCATATGGATGTGAAAATGGAGCATGCCTTGAAATGGAAATTCAATGTGAAGACACAGATGGAGGAAACTATCCTTTGGTAGCAGGATTGATGACAGTTACAAACGGTACAAATGTGACAGAAAGACCTGATGAATGCCAAGAAGAACATGTAGTGAAGGAATACTATTGCCATGAAATTTTGGGACCATATAGTGAAGTTCATGATTGCACGCAAATAGGTACAGACTATACTTGTATGTTGAATGACAATGGATGGGCATATTGTGCAGAAAATACCACAAATGAGACCAACTACCCCCCTGTTATTGAGGAGATCAATTGGATCTATATATTACCTGAGGTAATAAAGTTCATGGCAACAGTGACTGATGAGAATGGTGATGATGAAATTGTCCAAGTTGATTTCAATATTGATTATCCAGGATACCATTTTGATTATGCTGATTGGGATTACCCATACCAATTTAATTGGAATCAGACCAATTACACTGGTTGGGCAAACATCAATGCAAGAGCAAGCGATGGTATTGAATGGGGTGAATGGTTTGAAGCCACATTCTGGGCAAACGGTACCAATAGCACCAGCTAATTTTTTATTTTTTTCTTTCTTTTTTTTCTTATTCCATTATCACAACCTTTAAATTCTAGGAGTAAATATATCCACAACAATGATCAATTGTCCAAATAAAGAAAGAAATATGGAAGAATGCACGTGCACATATGAGGGTTGTGAAAGGAAAGGAATATGTTGTGAATGCGTGCATTACCATAGGAAGAAAGGAGCAATACCTGGCTGTTTCTTCTCAACTGAGGGAGAGTGTACTTTTGATAGGTCGATAATTAGGTTTGTTGAGGATCAGGAGAAATAGCAATCAGTTTCTATCCTTCCAAGTCAGTCACAACAAATAGATTTGTTGGGACTCCCAACAATCTACGATTGTCATGAGCCCTGGCGAAAGCCAGGCCTTGCCCGCGCGACAGCGCGGTGTGGGGTTGGAAAGCAAGTTTTTGATACTTTTATCAAAATATTTTCAAATCACCTCATAAAATATTCAGCTAACTCATAATTATTTTCGCTTTTTCTTCAGAAAAGCATAAATAATATGGTTAGCTTTATTTAATGTTCTTTGAGGTGATTTTCCATGAATTTTGATATTAACAAATTGAA
>JAHJEM010000039.1 GCA_018825425.1 Nanobdellota archaeon
ATTGCCACAATGAAAGGGCATAGTGAGATTGCAAAAGAAAGTAAGAAAGGAACAAAACATTTTTTTCAATACCAAGAAGAACATATTCAAAATATTCTTGTAAGACATTCATTTAACACAATCTGGACTAGATCTTACAGGCAGCGAGATGAGGAATTTATCGACTTCTTATTTAGAAAGTAGAAAAAGCTCAAAACGCCCAACCACCCAAACCTTTAAATACTATATTCCTCCAAAGCAATCATAAAGGAGAGGTGGAGATGTTTCGAAAAGGTCAGATGTCTGTAGAGCACTTGTTTGTGCTCATGCTTGCAGTAATGATAATCATTCCTGGAACAAGTCTATTCTATCATTTTTCAAAGAACAGTAATCATCAAGTCATAAGCACGCAGATAACCAGGATTGGTAATGAGATCATAACGAATGCTGAAGTCCTGCATTTCCTTGGAGAAGGTTCCAGGATGAGGCTAACCCTCAATTTTCCAGGAACCATGACATCATTTAGAATAATAAACGACGAGATATCCATTAACTATACATCTTATTTGGGTCACAGCGAGGCAGTTTTTTTCCCAGATGTTCCCATAGAGGGATATCATGGGGATGTGATTCTTAAAGACCTTATAATGCCTGAGGAATATTTTCATACAGGCATTGTCAATCTCATACTTAGAAATGAAGGCGCAGCGGTGGTCATATGGGAAGAAGGAACAGAAACACCATAAAGGGACAGGCAAGCATTGAATTCATGTTCTTGCTAGGTTTCATGTTCGTAGTCTTCATAATATTCTTTGTTGTGATCCAAGATAAGACTGTTGATCTCAATGACAGAAAGGACAGGATTGCGCTTCGAGAAGTAAATAACTTGATAAAAAATGAAGTCAGGACAGCCAACTACTTTGAAGATGGGTATATTCGGGAATTCTGGATTCCCAGGCTTATTAATGGGAAAACATATGATATTACTGTAAGTGATGACGGATATGAAGTATATCTAGAAATATCAGGAATCGAATATATTGACTTTCTTGATAATGAGACCGCAGGCTCGCTCGATTTAGGCACTAATACAATATGCAAAAAAGAAGGAAAAGTAAGGTTTAATGATGAATGTTTAGGAGTTCTTTTTACTCCAACGTAGCAATTCAATGAACCAAAACAAAAAAGTTTAAATATTAGCTTCAAAATATCAGTTTTTATGATTTCGGGATTTAAGAAGCTTCTAAATGGTTTCTTCAAAAACTTCTTCAAGAAGCGTAGCAAGATTAAGATGGGATTTTATGGACCTCCAAATGGAGGAAAAACTACCTTAGCCAATAGAATCTGCAAGGATTGGCTTGGTGAGGAAATGGGTTCTGTGTCAAGCATGGCTCATGAGACTCGTGAAATCAATGTAAAAGAAGATGTAGTAATCAAGAAAAAGGGAAAAGAATTGGCGTTTAGCCTTATCGACACCCCGGGGATTGCTACTAAGATTGATTATGAAGATTTCATTAAGGCAGGAATGAAGGAAAAACAAGCAAAAGTCAGGGCAAAAGAGGCTACAAAAGGAGTTATTGATGCGATCAAATGGCTAGATGACATGGATCTGGTGGTAATCGTACTTGATTCCACAAAAGACCCTTATAGCCAAGTAAATATTACCATAATCGGTAATCTTGAGGCAAGGAAGATCCCTGTTCTAATAATTGCAAATAAGATAGATCTCAAGAAAGCAGATATCAAGAAAGTCCAGGCCGCTTTCCCTCAGTATGAGGTTATTGGCATTAGTGCAAGAGATGGTACTAATGTAGACAAGTTTTATGAAGGTCTATTCAAGGTGAGTAAATAAGATGCTTACACTGCAATTTATACCATATATGGAAATTGACGGATTGACCTCTGTCAAAAGGATAAGCAAGCTGCTTAAGCTGGTTAAATCAGATAGAATCCTATTGCTCGAGGGCAAGTTAAAGCCCCATGAAGAGGCAGAACTCATAAGAAAGACCATGGAAGAGATCGATCACAAATTCAAGGGTATTGAGATCAGCAATATTTATCCTGAAAGCAAGGAAATTGCAATGTTTCATAAGGTCAAGTCAAGATTCATCAGTATGATACTTGGCGATCGCAAAGGATTTACAATCATCGGCCCTGCTTCTATTATCAAGGAGATCAAACAGGATCCTGAAAAGATTCAACTCTTCACAACCGATGAACCAAAGAAGAGGAAATAATAATGCCCCATCAATGTGTTAGGTGTGGAAAACTGTACCAAGAAGGCTCAAAAGAGATACTTCAAGGATGTGAGTGTGGTGGTAAGTTGTTCTTCTTTATTAGAAAGGATAAGCTAAAGGAACAGGAAAGTCCTTTCATCCTGACCACAGGTCAAAAAGATCAGATAGAAAAGGATGTTTATGACATTATCGGAAACGAGATTGACAGAGATAAGACAATTATCCTTGATATGGAGTCAATTAGTATTCTTAAACCTGGTAAATACGAACTTGATCTGGTTAACCTGTTCAAGAGAAAGCAGCCTTTGATCTACAAGCTTGAGGATGGCAAATATGTTATTGATTTAATTGAGAGTTTCAAGAAGCTCGGTACCAAAAAACTCACAAAAAAGACTGATGATCATAAGGTAAAAAGATGATTAAGAGAGAAAAAGTCATTCGGGAAGCTATTCTAGAGGACATGGATAGGATTGTAAAACTTCTATACCAGTTGAGTCCATTGAAGGGAGACGCGGATCCTACAAAATTAAAGGCAATTCTTGAGCACATGCTTGTTGATTCTAATTATGATCTTATTGTATGTGAGTGTGAAGGAAATATAATAGGGACAGCAGCGCTTGTCACCATTCCAAACCTAACATATGGTGGAAAATCCAAAGGATTGGTTGAGAATGTTGTGACTGACAAAGACAATCGAGGCAAGGGTATTGGCAAGAAGATGGTCGAGAAATTAATCGAGATTGGCAAGAACAAAAATTATTACAAGATTATCCTTGATTGCGAGACAAATAATGTCACATTCTACGAGAAATGCGGATTCTATACAACAGGAGAAGTGGAGATGCGATTGGATATGGGTTAATAAGCCTTATCGTGATGATCCAATGAGATAATTCGTACAATATTTCCATCCATTGTGTAGATAAGAACATAACTTCCAAATCTGATCCTTCGATAACCCGCAAGAACATTCCGTAATGGCTTGTAATGCTCAGGATTTTTTATAAGTTCCAATAATTTTCTTTGGATCTTATTGAACATGATTTTGTCTTTCTTTTTCAGTTTCTTCATAGATTTTTCAAATTCATCACTGAATTCGATGACATACTCCATCCTATAAGCCTCTTAAATAATTTATGGCTTGCTTTTGATTAAGGCGTTTTACTCCTTTTCCAGATTTCATTCTATTCTCGATCTCTTTATATCTTTCAGAGTTTTCTTCAATCACTTTCTTTCTTAATAGATCCAAGATTAATTCCTGCAAAGTCCGAAAACCCCATTCTTCAGAGTATTCATTTGATGCTTCAAACAGATTATCGGGCATGGTTAGGCTTATTTGTTTCATTTTCCGTACGATAAAGTACTTTAAAGTATTTAAATGTTGTGGATTTCTGATTGCATATTGGGTGGCAAACTATTTAAACTCCCTCATTCTTTATTATCAACATGTTATTAACAGACATCCATGCACACCTGGATTTTGATGAATTCAAAGACTTGGCTGAACTCATTCCAAAATGGAAAGAAGCAGGTCTAAAAGCTGTGATATCTAATGGTGTGAATATCAAGAGCAATAGAGATACTATAAGACTTGCAAAAAAATATGATATTGTAAAGCCCGCGCTAGGTTTTTACCCTGTGCATGCAATAGAGATTTCTGAAGAGAACTTTGATGAGGAGTTGGCATGGATTGGAAAACAAGATCCAATTGCACTTGGCGAGGTAGGACTTGACTATTCTTCAGGAGATGACAATCCCTTTGGTGATGAGAAAAAGGATGAGATGAAG
>JAHJEM010000040.1 GCA_018825425.1 Nanobdellota archaeon
CAACCTGCTTGAATCTTGAAAAAGTCATTCCATATGTGGAACGTGGTGTCTTGACTATTGACGGAGAATATTTGGGTTTTCAGTCAGGAACAATAGATATAACAATGCACGATGTCAATAAACATAGGACAACTGCTGAGAAGTTGTATGTGAGGCCTCAATTGACCTATAAGATCAAGGATGAGCATGATCTGTGGATGAGCGCAAATGACCTGACCCAAAATAGAGAGTTTAGCAGCTCTAGTGAGAAATTTACCTTCTCAATAAAAGACGCTCCAAAATCCAAGAGCATGAGCTTCAAGTTATACCCTAACAACTGTGATTCTATATATAAACAAGAGGTGTGTGAACGGTACTCAGGTGAGACAGATTCAGAAGTCTTGGCCTGCTATTCAGAAGGAAGTGGTTGTGAGGCCTGTTCAAGGATAGAAGAGTGTGGTGATTATAACAGACATGCTTGCGAAACAAATCTGTGCAAATTCAATGATCCAAAAGGATGTCTTTATCGTGATAGGAATAATTGGTTTAACAAATGCGTCGAAGATGGTGTGACCTCAGGAGACCAATGCGCAGACCACTTTGATGGGTGCTCAGATTATAAGACCAAAGAGGATTGCGAGACAGATCTTTGCGGTGGAAACTGCAAATGGAGCGGATTGTTTAGCAAAAGCTGCAAAGACAAAACATAATTAATAGGTGATAATATGAACAAAAAAGGCGGAGCAGGATGGCAACTAGGAAAGATAATTATTGCAGTAGTATTGCTAATAGCACTTCTTCCATTTGCACAGATGATAATTGAAGGAAGAGATACTGCGGCAGCATTTGCTTGTGGCAATGGAAAAAAAGCATCCTGTACCAGGATGATATCTGAGGTATCTTGTCCGCTTGATGACTTCACACCAAAAGGGGATAGTAAGGCACCAGAACATCATTTTATTCGGAATGATAGGATGGTTGTGGGCGTTCGTTTGATGCCTACTTTAGTGAATAACATTCAAATTACGTCCATGCAAACAGCAGATTGGATAACTGGAGGCATACCTATGGATAAGCAGCAGATTATCAACAATTGCAAAATGCTCTATGTATGTTTCAATGGTTTTCCAGAAGGAAACGAGTGCTTTCCGGCATTACCGACAGATAATGAAGACACATGTGGCGTACAATTCATGGAAGGAATAACCGATGAAGGTACATACCAGGAAATATTGAAGAATAAAGGCGGTTCTGTATTCGGTATGCCTCTTGCATGGATGTCTCCAGTCATACCTGAAGACAATTCCTACGAAGAATGTATAATTGTCCTGGATGATAAGAATAAGGAATGCAAGAAAGCTGCAGAACAGAAGTGTAAATAGGCAACTTGCAAAACATTTATTAAGGACTTTCTTTAGAATCATTCTTATGAGATTCAAGAAAGGTCAAATGGAGATTCCTATCATCCATGTGGTGTATATACTTCTTGGACTTTTTGTTTCACTTGCTGTAGCATATACTATCTGGAAATTACAGAGAGGAAACCCATGAAAAACGCGGGAATGAAACAAGTGCCATTTAGGATGATTATTATAATTATCTCTGGACTTTTATTGATCGGGCTTATGCATCAAGTGATGGTCGCTTGCACAAAAAGCGACCTTGCTGATGTGAGTAAGTGCAGGACATACTGGTGTAGGCAGAAAGATGCCAAGGAATTATCAAGTGGATTTGCGGGTCTCCCATTCGAAGCAGAAGCATTATGTGATTTCAAAATGAAATCACTTCCATACATAGAAGAGGATAGGGCTGATGCAGTCCCTAGAAACATTGCTAGACTGATATATACTGCTTGGAAAGCCACATGTGATGGCCCATATAATAAAGGACCTGATATTTTTTTAGGTGAAAAGTGCTTCAAAGTAATCACGTTCAAGATACCTGAAGATAAATATTTGGAATATTATGATGACAACAAGAATGATTTGGTGGATCCTGATGAGAAGGTCAGCGCAGCAGATGTAAATTTGGCCGCTGAACTCTTAATAGTTCCTGCAGGAAAATCAGAAAGTAGCACCAGACTATCCTGGTCTGTTGTGGATTATATCCAGGAATTTGATGTTTCTGGCAAGATCCTGTTAATTCCTGAGAAGAAAGGTGATGATGTTACCAAGAACTTGGATAAAAGGTTTTTTGAACCTGAGACTGTGTATTCAGTCATTGTGATCAAGGATGTGAGCATATTTAATCTGATTACCGGTGTAGATACTCCTGGAGTGCTTGTAATTGATAGCAATTATTGGAAAGAATTTTGTTAAAAAAAAATGATAAGAAAAATGAACAAGAAAGGTTGGGTGATTCCTGGTTGGCTGATAATAAGTATAATAATACTAGTAGTTGTCGCTGCAATTATGATTCAAACCAAAGGGAGATTGGGTGAGTATATCCTGAACTTGATGGGTTTAAAATGATAGGTAAAAAAGCAGGAACTGGAAGTACAGTAATGATGATTGGTTTCTCCTTACTACTGGTAGTTGTCATAATTGGTGTCTTGGTTCCGATGATAAAGAATGCAGGAGATTCTCAACTAATGCAACTCGATGAACTTCAAGGACAAGCAACAGATGCGTCACCAGAGTTCAAATATCACGATAAACTTCCTACTGAAATTAGGACCAAGTTCGAGCTATTGGTAAAATCATTCTATGTTACAGATGATAGTTATGGTCTGGTCAAGATCCCGTTTATTGCAGAGGATGATAAATTCTTTGGAAAAGAAGAACCAAATATTGGAAAATATACCCTATATATCATTCCAGCTCCAAGTGGTGGAGGAATAGTATTTCTTCTTATGGTCGAGGACAAGAAAAGTACACAGATGGCAGACGGTCAAAGGGCAGCGCTTGCTATAGCGCCCGGCAAAGAACTCTGTGTTGTAGGGCACGAAGCAAAATCATTCAAGCCCATAAGAGAATACACAAACATTGTAAAGAATAGTTGGCGCGATATATATCCAACAACATTGAGTGCATCAGAGGAGATGTGGCCTGAGACTGAGAAAGTATCACAGATAATCTGGGAAGAAAATGGTAATCGAAATAAAATCAAAGCAGAATTCAAGAAAGGAGAGAAAGAACAGGACTTCGTGTATATTCCTAAACCAAAAGATGGAAATGGACAGACAAATCTATTCTTATGGAATCATGAAAACAAGAGATGCTTTGTACTTAAGGAAAACTCAATGACCAGAGACAGGACATGTTGGACCTGGAAAAAAAACTCAAAGACAAAGGAAGCATAGTCAGTAATCCATTTCTTCCCAATTGTGCTTTTGCAACTTGTGAGGACTTCAGTTTCAAGTCAGACAAGGAGTGTATTGACAATGCTTGCAACAGACTCTGCGACGCGGTGTATACTGAAAATTATGTATTTGGACCTACAGGTGAGCAGAAGGGCACAATATTTTGCAAACCAAGGACATAACAATGAAAACACATAATCTTGGAAAAAAAGGGGCCACTATAATCCAGGGCGTCCTGGTCATGATAATGGTTACAGCTTTTATTCTGCTTTCATTCTCTAAAACTGGAGCAGATATATTGAAACGATCTGACCAGTCAGGTCCGACATTCACTGAATTTAACTTCCGATTGAATGAACTATACAAAGACACGTCAAAAAACAGGGATTCAATGGAATTATACATAAAAAAAGAAGGTGGTGTCGTGGTATATAATTCTGGTGTAGAGTCTTTCGGAGTAAAATACAGTATTGACAATGATGCAGATGTTGAATATTTTGTTGGCAGATCTCCAAATTGTGATGCTCCTGATTATGTATGTATCTGTTATTTTACAGATCTGGAATATGATGGTGGTGTATATCATCCTAAGAAAGAGAGCAGTAATTGTAAGACATTTGAAGGCGAACTATATCTAAATTTCAGAGAGTGTGATTCTGTAATGGAACATGATTGCTTCAAAAACATCCAATATGAGGTATATCAGAAACCAGATGGTAGTTATGATAATAGAGAGTTGGATAAGGCACCTTTGGGCTTCATTCTTAGTAGGCGTGGTGAGCTAAGAACAAGAGACTCACCAGATAGCAGGACAATATACATGGAAAAATACAAGGAATACATCAGTGTGGGCTTGAAATGGCCTGTGTTTACAGATTCCGACAAAAAACTTATTGATTTTGAGCATTTTGCAGGAAGATTTGAGAATTGCACAGTGAATGAGTTCTGCGAACTCACACCGAGCTTTATTACTGATTATCTGCCATCTCTCAGATGTGAGGAACCAGACAATAGAATTCATATTGAGAAGAAAGGAGGTGCATTTGAGATTACTGCAGAATTCGGAGGTGCCACAGAGAGATTACCTCTGGATGTTGGCGAATTCAAGATAATTGACTGGGATGTGATTGCAGATATGCCTGGCGAAAAAGAGGACTCCTATGATAATTTCTACATCAAAGGCACGTATGGAAAACCAGTTCTCATAAAAGAAAGGGCGCTGCTTGATGATCCTGAGATGGAACTTGTCAAAATCGTGCCTGATACCACAGGAAATCCTCCTTATCCCTTAATAATCTACAAGAAAGAACTTCACAAGCCTGATTGTTCCAGAACTCCTGTCATTCCATCAGGAGAGATTTAGAACATTCGTGCGGATTAAATGCACAAAACTTAAAAACATCGCATTCTAAGACAGTATCATGCATATCTTATCAAAGAAAGCTGTGACTATGATTCAGACTGTGATGTTGTTCGTAGTCCTTGCAGTAATAATGTGGGTGGGCGTGGTCAAATGTGGCACAGAGTTTATGAACCCTGACAAAGCAGGTCCTTCTTTTGAAGAGTTCAATCGCAAGCTGAATGAATTCAATAAAGACACATCCAGGGACAGTGATTCAATGCAATTATATCTAAAAGAGGGTGGTGGTGTTGTCATTTTCAAGAATGGAGTTGATGAGTTTCTTGCTCCATACAATGATAACAATAAAATTGATTATGGTTTTATGGTGAGGCGCCCCTCATCCTGTCAAGATTTGGATGAAGCATGCATATGTTATTTAAGAGAAGCAAACGCAATTCTTAGAAATGACCTGACAGCATTTGCAAATTTTCTGTTTGGATACAGCGATAGAAGTTCTGTCTGGGAAATTCCGGTAGATTCCAATTGGAGATGCAAAAGTTTTGACGGTGAATTATATCTTAATTTTGTTGAATGCGATGATATATTGACGCAGGATTGCTTCAAGGATTATCAATTCAGAGTCGTAAGGGATGCAACAGACAAGATTGATTTCAAGAAGTCCCCTCCTTCGTTAGGTATAGTCTTGTTGAGGTCAATCAAGATGGGTCCTAAGACATTCATGACTGAACAGGAAGACAGGACAATATATTTTGGAAAATACAACAATTACATTGGTATAGGATTAAGCAATAACCAATTCACATCAGAAGATAAGATGACTCTTGATTTTTTCAAATTCGCAGAGGATCTTGGTGCATGCAAAGAAAGTGATCCTTGTAGGGTGCAGGATCTTGTGGATACGTTGTTACCTTCAGACAATATAAAAAAAGATGGTGAATATTCAAGTATGGCTTTCAGTAAGCAAGCAGGCGATGAGTATAAAATCACATATACAGGAATTCATACTGTGGTCGATCTGGAAAAACACGAGATTATTGGAACAGACCGTGTCCAGGAAGAAAGAACAGTAGAATTTCCAGGCATAAAACTTGCAAAGTGGAATACACTTACAAGTGATACGTATTATCCAAGCGAAGAAGGATATCAGGCACCCACAATACTCACAGAGTTTACTCTGACAGAGCGGCCAGGATACTCTCTTTTGCAGATCGGTGGAAATGAATACATATTCCAGGGTTTTGATACTAATTGGGCATTGGTTGAACCTCCACGTGTAGGACCTGAACCTCCTTACGAGCTCGTGGTATTTTATTCAGAGTTTCCAGAAGAAGATGATTCGCAAGAACCATCTCAACCTGGAGCGCCTATTAGTGGCTTTCGAAGTATAGATAATAGGGATTAGCACTTTTATAGCCAAAAAACATAAAAACCACACATTCTAAAGTAAGATTATGCAAAAAAAAGGGGTACTAGGTCTAAATAGTATGATAAATTCTCTTTTCATCACTGCTCTTGTTATAACTATGTTAGGAACTATTGTTACCACTGCTGGAAGCCCTGATGCAAGGGATAAAACATACATGGCTAAAAGCACAGCAATAGATGGGCTAAATGCCCTTTACGCAGTCCATCCAAATGCAGACGTGACCCTTAGGCCACCTATACCTATATCATTTACTGACGCTAAAATCATTGCAGCAGATAATCTTGTCCAAGTGATGGAACCTGATTCAAGACCAACACCTGGAAAACCCAGCAGGCACACATATCCTTACATTGCCAACAGCAATTACAATGACATAGACGAGATAACCTACTCAAATACACTATACTTTTACAAGAAAGGGAAGGAAATAGGAATAAGCATGCCTGATCAAGAGGTCCTATCACCAACTTGCGATGATCTATTCACTGCAGCAGAACCAAAAACAGTCAATATTCATATACGTACAGATGATGAAACTGATGCTGCTGGTGACATTCTTAAAGGTTTTCTGAGAGGATCTGAGTTTGAAACAGATCAAGGTGTCTTGGCTGATCTTTCAGTAGAATTTATGCAAGTTGAAGGAGCAAGCATTAAGATCAGTCCTGCTGGAAACAGTGAAACAGATCAAAGAAAAGCAAGAAAACTCGCGTGTCTGCTCACAAATGAGATTGATGAAAGATCAGGATACCAGTCAGAACTCGCAGATCCAGATGGTGAATGCAAATCTGTCTGCCTCACAGTACAGGTTCCAAAGGATTTCAAACTGGATGGGATTGTCTACAATTCAATACTTCAATATTATGAGACATAGATATAAAATAAACGAGATGTAATGGGAAATAAGCATGAGAAGACTTGACAAGAAAGGACAGATGTGGGACCAGGATGCAGAAGCTGCAGAATTTGCAACCACAGCTGTGCAAAGTGTAGTTTACTTGATTGTGATGCTTCTAATAGCTGTTCTTCTCTTCTTTTCAGTACGTCAATTTGCATCTGCAGCATTGAATATTGAACAGTCTGCAGAAGCAGAGATGCTGGCTGACAGAGCATTCATGTGCTTTGCATACTATGATTCTGAAATCGATAGGTATTATCCTTTTCTTGATTTGGATATGATGACTGCTGAAGAATTGGCAAAATGCTATCATGACTCTCACAAAGGTATCCAGGTAAGATTGGAGACCCTTGACCACACTGTGCTAAAGGATCTTTCTTTACCATACGGGCGTACACAGGACAAGAAAAGATCCTACAAAGTTACCTACCTTGTTCAGGGGGAACTGCCAAGACAAGGCACATTGGATGTGATACAATAATGAAAAAATTGCTAAAAAACAAAAAAGGAATAACATTCACAGTCGATCTGGTCTGTTTTGGAATTGCAGTCCTGATCTTTGCAGTTTGTATACTGATCTTTGTAGTTGTTGGAAAGATAGAGAAAGATAATAATGTTCAGAAGCTAGATTTCTATGAGCGACTACTCGTGTCAGATAAATACATGCTTCAGAAAATTCGTCAAGAGCAAACAAGTTTTGCTGACCACGCAATAATTGCTCCATACAGCAAGTCTTCAGAACAATACCTTAAGAAAACCATTTTTCTTAGTTCAGGTGCTAGCAAATTCAGGATGGAATCAAAAATATTCAATCCAGGTGATGAATATTACAAAATTAATGTTGGAGGTTCTGCATGGGACGCATTTTCCAGTGAAGATTATTATAATCCTCGGGCAGATGAAGAACCTGTTTCAAGATTCATATTAAGAAACCTATTGTTACCTTCAATCGATGGGTCAGTAGTACAAGTCAGTTTTGAAGAATAAAAAAAGTAAACACAACAAAACAAAATGATGCGATCAAAAAAAGGATTGGGTAAGTTTTTCTGGAGCAGTCTAGGAATGCTTGGCATAACTTTAGTATATTTGATACTCCAGGCAGAGCCCATGCCAACTGATGTTTTTATGGGAAAAATTGGCTATGATACCTTGTCTGCCAAGTACGATACAGAATACGCCCTTTTATTTGTGGATTACAGTGCCAAATACTCTCTTCCCCAAGCAATACGTGATCTTGGAGAGAATGGAGGTACATATTCTCTGACTTTCGAAGGAACTGTGCTAAATCAAGATTGTGGAGAATACATATTCCCATTATGGAACAAGGGTACAGACTATTGCTGGCCAGATCCAAAACAATCATTATTGAACTATTTCAATGATCGTCTTGATAATTACCTCATACAATACCCCCTCGCAGACATTCCAAGAAGCAATTATGACTTTGAAATGCAAGACAACAAAGGAGAGATCACAATCCTTGGCAGATCAAGAGAAAAGATGACTGTGGGAATCGGTAGGGCAGGAGCATCAACACCAAACTTTGCAGCCTGCAATAATTTTCAAAGATTATCTTGCAATGTTGGTTCTGCGTGTACTAATGATTATATGAGTTTATATGGCAAAACAGAAGCAGAAGTAAACGCGAACCTCGTATCTGTTGATGTCCTTGGAAAGACTGTCAAAGTGCATCAGAAAGCAAAAAAAGCATTTGAATGTGTAAGTCTGGCCTCGCTTGCTTGTGCACCTGATTACAATTTTGAAAAAATATTGACATTTGACTGGAGATGCATGACGGGTCAACAGACAGCAGATCCTAGTGTGTGCAAAACAAATAATAGAGGGCAAAGTGCACGTAGCTCACATTCATTTGGAATATCTGTGGATATCAATCCAGCTCAAAATCCAATATGCTTTCCTTCATCAACAAACAAATGCAGTATTCCTGATAATAATGCTCGAGAACCTGATTGGCCACTAAAAACAGATATTCCTAAATGTGTTGTAGATGCTTTTCAGGCAAACGGCTTTGTTTGGGGAGGATATTGGAACTCTGTTGTTGACCCAATGCATTTTGAATGGGTCGGAGATCCATCCAGAGCAAATGAGGCCTTTGTAGATCAGAATGTTGACGAGGATATAACTTCAACAGAAGTCGATTTTTCAATGTTAATACAAGATACAGAATTCTTAGATACAATGGTGACTCAAGAACAGATCCAAGCCTTCCTTGAAAAACACACAGGCGTGCTTTCAAGACCTATTTCAGGAGAGCGTGACCTTCCTTCAAAGATAATATACGATGCAGCACAAGATAGTGGAATAAATCCTGTTGTTATGCTTGCAACCCTTCAAAAAGAACAAAGTCTGATTTCCAAAAAGAACCCTGGTGAATCTGCACTGAATTGGGCAGCAGGATGTGGTTGCAGAGATAATAGCAAGTGCGATACCAAGAATAAGGGTTTCAAAAAGCAGGTTGCATGTATGGCAGATACTTTCAAGAACCGCTATAATGATGGTGAAAAATCAGGCATGCCAAAAGAGATGAAAGGAATCAATTATGATGGCACTTGTACCAAAAATCCGAATAAGAAAGGAATTGACAAGCTTATGGTTGCAAATGCTGCAACGTATGCTCTTTTCAAATACACGCCTCACACAGTGGATATCTGTCTGGATAAGCAACCAGGGGGAGGAAATTACTTGTTTGCAATCTATTTCAGGCAATACTACAAGGAAATAATGGGAATTCCTCCTTCATCTGCATATGCAACCAAATACGCAATGGGAGAATACAAGATCCCTCCAAATTTCAAGACCTCATACTTCTATGATCTTGGAGTATACGATACAGTCAAAGAGTTTGCACAATATCTGGTCGAGAATTATGATGGTTCAGATCATCTTTCATACGTGAGTGGCAAGCTCGATGAATTCAATCAGACGCATGATGACTTGGACATAACAAAATACTGCAGAGACTACCCTGTGCTACAATTCGTAGCAGAACAATACATGGACTGCTACTCCAATGGACAGGAGAACTGCATATGTCAACTGAGTCTAGATCTTCCATTATACTCTGATGAGAACACTGTTGGGGATCATGAGATCATCTTGTATGGAGATACATTGATACTTGCCAAACGTGGAGACGAGAAATGGCCTCTTGAACCAGGAAAAAGATCAGAATACAGATTGCCTTTTGTGATTTCTAAAGTGAGAAAAGATGACCATATCCTGGAGCTTCGAGAAGCAGAACTCAAGATTGAGTACAAGGATAATGGTGCACGAGGGATATTTGAAAAAGCAGATTTGAAGTTTCCTGAAGCATATAACTCAAAAGACATTGAATGGAAGGATCTAGAATATATTTATGTCCACAAACAATCTGATGGTCAACTAGTCCACCTCGAGAAGCATGATTCTGTTCCTGGAGTAGATATGTGTGTTCCTGACAAGAGATCATATGCTCTTTGTGCAGAACAACCAGTAACAACACCTATTGTTTGGAAAGATACGCTATATGATATTCCTATACGGATA
>JAHJEM010000041.1 GCA_018825425.1 Nanobdellota archaeon
AACCACGTGTACTATGGGTTGGCATTGATAAATCAAAAGATCTTTATGCATTGAGAAGAGCAGTTGATAACGTCATATATTGTCACGAACCAGATAGTGCAGTTCATGATCAATTCAAAGGGCATATTACCCTGGCAAGGATTAAATCGATTGATGATCTGGAAAAGTTTAAGGCTACGGTAGAAAACGTAGATGTTGATTCTCATATAATTCCTGTCCAAGAGTTTGTTCTCATGAAAAGTGAACTATTGAATACAGGTCCTAAATACGTTGTTTTGGCCAGATTCAAGGCAAAAACAGCATAACCTTTATAAACAAAACCCTGTTCTGGTCCTCTATTACCGAACCTCTGCTAAGATATTGCAGAGAAGTGCTGTCTGAGGTAATAAACATGACAGACGCTTCTAAACCTTGGTAATGGAGTATTAAAATGGCAGATGAAGGATTACTAGCACCAAATGAAGAATACTTGAGAGCAGGAATTCACATAGGAACCAAATTCAAGACAAGATATATGGAGAACTTCATATACAAAACACGCGCTGATGGTCTAAGCATTCTTAATATCCAGAAGATTGATGAGCGAATCAGAATCATGATCAATATGCTTTCCAATTACACACCAGAAGAGATTTTGATTGTTAGCAGGCGAGAGAATGGATGGAAAGCCGCAGAACTATTTAGCGAGTTGACTGGTGCCAAAGTTTTTGCAGGAAGATATCCTCCTGGTATACTAACCAATACACAACTGAAAGGATTCACACAAGTTAAGATAATGGTTGTCACAGATACTTGGCCAGACAGAAATGCTGTGAGAGATGCACTAAAAATGGGAATAGTTGTGATTGCACTGTGTGACACCAACAACCAACCAAACAATGTAGATCTTGTGGTACCTTGCAACAACAAAGGAAGAAAGAGCCTTGGACTATTGTTCTACCTTGTGACAAAGCATTTCATGGAAAACAAAGGTTTGCTAAATAAGGGGCAGGCATTGCAATATAGTGTGGATGACTTTGCAGGAGAAGAGTAATTCTTCTTGCTTTTATTTCTTCTTTTTTATCTTCTTCATCTTCTTTTTTATCTTCTTCATCTTATTATTTATTCAATTTTGCTGATATAATTGTACAGAAGACAAGGTTTAAATAACACGCCAGAGTTGCATATTCTATGAATAAACGTGTCCTTGTATTAGGTGGAGGAGCACAGGGAAAGGCAACAATCTTTGATCTTGCTCAGAATGAGAATCTAAAAGAGATTATAGTGGTAGAAAACAACCCTGCTCAACTAGCAGAGTTATTGGAAAGACTGAATGATTCAAGGATCAAGTTAGCCCTGGCAGATGCAAACAATGCAGAAGAATTACTTGCATTGTTCAAGAAAGCAGATGTCATAATTGACCTGCTTCCTACAGTGTTTCGAAAACACGTAGCAGATTTAGCAATCCAAGCCTGTACGCCCCTTGTAAACACATCATATCAGACCCATATTGAGATGTGTGGTAATGAAGCAGCCATCAAAGGCACACTGATTATGCCTGAAGCAGGACTTGATCCAGGAATTGATCTTATTCTAGCAGGAGATGCTATTAGGAGATTTGATACAGTTGAAGAATTCTATTCAATGTGTGGTGGAATTCCAACCAAAGAGGCCTGCGATAATCCAATAAATTACAAAGTGACCTGGATATTTGAAGGTGTACTCAGCTCTTACAAAAGACCTGCAGATTTAATAATAGATGGTAAGGTACAAGATATTCCTGGAGAAACAATAATGGAATATGCAGAGGATATTGAAATTGAGGGTGTTGGTAAACTAGAACGGTTTCCTAATGGTAATGCAAGTACCTATGCAAAATTCTTAGGAATCCAAGACACTGTGCAAAATATGGGAAGATATGCTCTTCGTTGGAAAGGCCATGCAGATTTCTGGAAGAAAATTGTTCAATTAGGCCTTATTGAAGATGAACCTGCAGTTCTGGGTATCAGTCCAAGAAAATATCTTGCGGAAGTGTTAAAACCCCAACTCCAATACAAAGATCATGAACAGGATCTGGTTGTATTGAAAAATGAAGTTATTGGATTAAAGGCTGGAAAACGTAAGCGAATAGTCCAAAAAATAATTGATAAGAGAGATATGAAGACTGGCTTTATGGCTATGAATAGGACAGTTGGTTTTAGTGCAAGCATTGTTGCACAAATGATACTAGATGGCAAGATAACTGGGAAAGGAATTCTGAATCCTGCAAAGGACATACCTTATGCTGTATTTGTATCTGAGCTTAAGAAAAGAGACATTATTCTAGAGGAGAAAGAAGAAGAATTGTAATGATTTATGATGATTTCCTTTCTTAAACCTTTCGCAAAGGATTATAATGCGTCTATCTTCTCTGGAACTTCAAATGGGTCTGGATGCGCTGGTGACAAGGCTTGAGGTTAATGTTCGTGATGGGTTGTATGTAGGTTTCAGAGGACTTGGTGGAATACATGTTCCTGATTGGAAGCAGTTATGGGTTACAGATAAACTTGGGAAAAACAGTAATGATTTCCTTGTTCAGCAACAAACACAAGCCAATCTTGACAGAGTCAAGAGAAAAGTAAGGGAAAATAAGTTTATTAGTGGATTTAAGACCCGTCTGAAAAGAGCATATTGGTGGATATACCAGTTGTACTGTCCTGTAAGATTAAGAGATAAATTGCCAAAAGATTTCCTTCGGGGGCATTATACGCCTCAAGCTCGTTGGCAATTGACTGCTCCAGGACAGATGGCAACTTTGGATGATGAGATTATCAAGGCACTCCAAGCAAAAAAACGAATTGATGAACAACTAACTACCTTGCGAAGCGATATTGCTGAGACCAGATCAAAAGGATACGCAACAAGAGTGTGGAATGATCTGAATGAGCTGTTTGGAACATATCCTGGTTCATATTTTGAAGTATTTGAGGCAGGGGCCCAAGAGATGGCAACTCTAAGACCTTTGGATCACTCAATACTGGAACGACGTAGTGCAATTGCAGATGAGATTACTGAACTTAATGCGTCTTCCCCTCTGAACTTGAACTATGCACCCATCACAGATAATGATAGGTCACATGTTCTCAGGCTTGAAGCACCCAACACCGACTTCATTTCAAAAACAAGAACACCGAGCATAGATGAACTTCTTGGTATGAAATGGATGTTCTTGGATATTGAGGTTCCTTATTGGAAGTATGATAATCCTAAAGTTCGATGGATTGGTATGAAATTCTGGGACGGGAAAAAGACAATTTCTGAGATTTACACTGTAAATGATGTGGGCACTGAGGAGGTTAGGGACTATACAATCCACAGGTTTGATACAACAGAGGAGATGATTAAAGCATTTACTGAACGTACCAACGAGTTGGATCCAGATATTATGTCCACATATAATACGCGCTACGATTTAATCAAACTTCGAGAAAGTTGTGCAGGTTATCCTGTTGACGAACGAGGAAAAGATCCTGTATTTGATGCAAATACGCCTTTCTTTGAGAGGATTGGAGTTCGAGGTAGATTAGTTATTGATCCGATGCGTTGGCAAAAGATTGCTAAATCATATGATCCCAATGCCAAACTTGAGATGGCTTTGGGAAAGAAGAAGTCAATAACCTATGATCAGATGGAAGTTCTAGAGACAGAGGATCCTCTTCGTGTCGCAACCTATCTGACTGAAGATGTTGATGGTCTTTTCTCAATATTTGAGCGCGATGAGTTCAGAAAGAATCTTGAGGATGCTTTGTTTATTAGCGGT
>JAHJEM010000042.1 GCA_018825425.1 Nanobdellota archaeon
AGACCTCTCTTATACCTTGGTTCAGGAAAAGTTTGGCTCACATTCGTGATACGGGTTTGAGTGATTTCTATCAGGATCTGATTTCTTATGTCAAGAGTGAGAAGAGTTAGAATATTTCTGCTCAAATCAGTTTGAGATACTACTTTTCAAAAGCACATATAAATACAAATCAATTTCTCATCATCCATGGACTTACCTGAAGGGAATTATCGGAAGACTGTAGTTGGAGTTACTTATCAGGATTCTGAGTTTGCCCTTATCCAGAAGCATCATTGGCATTGGTGGGATTTTCCCCAAGGAGGTCTTGAGCCCTATGAGACTCTGGAGCAGGCAGTCTTGCGAGAAGTGATTGAGGAGTTTAGTACCACTCAGCTTGGAGAGCCCATTGATACAGGCATTAGATTGAAAGTGCCTTTGACGCCTGAAGCTCTTGCCAGATATCCTGACAGGGGTAATGTTGGAAAGGAATTATTTTATTTGACTGTTCCTTATCTGGGAGATAAAGAAGAGCTATATCATTCATTTGATGTTGGAGAAGAGGAGTTTGTGGGTTTCAAATGGTGTGGTAATCTGGAGTTAATGACTAGTGTACATTATTCTCTTCAATCCCCAATTGTGCAAGTGATTACTTTCATGGCCCGCCAAGGTTTAATAGTATGAAAACTCATTTATAACTCATTTCTCTGATTTTGTGCTACCTAACTCATAATGAAAATATTTAAATACTAGTGCTACCTATCTGTATACTGGTGCATATTATTTTTGCACAAAAGTGTAATTTTACACTTAAATCGAGCTAATTAACTCGATTTAAGAGTTCCGGAAACTTTGTCCTCAAAGACAAAGTTGCCGTTTCATAGGAAAAGGTGTATTATGAGCTATATTGTCCAACAGGAGATCAAAGGAAACCAGTACTATTACCTCGTCAAGAACATTAGGCAGGAGAATGGATGGCTCAAGGCCAAGAAATATCTGGGCAAAAACATCCCTGAAAAGAGTAGATTACAAAGTTTTGAAAAGGATCTTGACAATGTGCTCAAAGCCAAGATTTCAGGGAAACAACCCATTAAACAGCCAAAATATGAATCTATACAGTTCTTGAAAAGTCTAGAAATTTCTAGAATTGACCATACGCGTGAAAATGGCACTCCCAAATTCACACCAGAGAACGATATTGACTTCTTGATCAACTTCACCTTTAATTCCAATGCTATTGAAGGGAGCACGAACAGTCTGCGAGACACCAAGATCATGCTCAAGGATGAGAAAGTGCCTAACGGCAAGAAATTGCGAGATATCTACGAAGCTGTGAATACAGAGGATGCTTACAAGTTTGTAAAATGCTATGAAAATGATATAAGCAAGAAGTTTATCCTTAGGCTGCACGAAATCCTGATGCACAGACTGCTTCCAGAACCAGGAGCATTCAGAAAAAAACCTGTAAAGATCACAGGGACAGACTTCATGCCTCCACAACCAGAAGACCTTGATGTTGAAGTGGACAGATTCATTACATTCTATAGGTTTATCAGAAAAAAGTATCATCCGATTGAGGTTGCAGCCCTTGTCCACATCAAGTTTGTACAGCTCCATCCATTTTCAGATGGAAATGGAAGGACAGCAAGGCTTCTAATGAACTTTGTTCTTATGAAAAACAACTTTGTACCAATTGTAATCACACGAAAGAATCGAAAACAATACTATGAACTTCTTGAGAAAACACATGGCGGAAAAGAGTATCTGCCCTTTGTGAAATTTGTTTATGATTGTGTTGAGAGTGAGTATGAGTTATAGATTATTGATATACCCTTTAACCAAAGCCATTACTTCTTCCTCTGTTGCTCCAATATATTTAATTGCTCCAGCTGCAGCATGTCCGCCTCCATCTGCTAATGATTGAGGGAGTTCTTCACGTAGTTTTCGAAGTATTTCATTTACATCAAAGTTATCTACACCGTCGCATCTGAAGATGAGCATGTTCCATAATTTTCCTATTGTTATTGTTCCTTTACTATCTTTTTCCTTGAAGTAATCATGGGTTGTGGCAACAACAGTCCTTGGTACAGGATATTCTCCTGATAGTGAACACTTCTCAATATCAAGAAGAATTGTTCTGAATCTGTCATTCTCATCGACTTGAGCAAACTTTTCTGCCACATGGATTATCTTATCCTTTGCTGCTTGTATCTTAGGATAGATCAGATCAACAAACGCTTTCTGAGCTTGGTCATTGTAACCCAGAAGTTCATCCATGATGGTTCCGATATCAAGATACTTGACACTCTGGGTCTCAAAGTCAATGACCTGGACTAATTTCTGCATGTATTCAAACGTATATCCTTGTTTTCTTGCAAGTCCTATGTAATGTCCGAATATCTCTTCTTCATACAAGAATGATTTGTCTGCAATTCCAGATATTCCTGGAAGTATGTCAATGTAATTGGTATCCTTATTGATCATCCTTGCCATCTCATACCCTAGCATTCCTCCAGTCCATCTGGAGTCAGATCCTTTCAAGAAAGGATTGATATGAATATTTGCTGGCTTGCACACCTTACTCTTGCCGTCGACTAGTTCTCCTGCATAATGGTGATCTATCACAATGACTTTTGCACCGAATATCCTTGCCATTTCAATGCTTGTTAGGTTTTCTTCTCCTGAACCAAGATCGATTAGCACAATCAGCGGTGTCTTATGGCCAAATCTTTTTGAATTATTCAATGCAAATTCAATGTCTTTCGTTGCATCAACATAATCATAGAATGGGGTTTTGGATGCGTGCTTTGAATAAAATCTGAATACATAGTCTCCATGTTCTTTCTGCAGTATTGGTTTTATTGCTCTGTCAAGACACATGCCTCCAATATATCCGTCAACATCAGAATGATGTCGAAGAATGATGGGTTGTTTGGTAAAGATTGCTTTTCTAATGGCAACAGTTGCCTTTTCAAATCCGGGTCTCATGTCTTCCAGAGTCTTATTGTCCCAGCTAAAGCTCTTGGTTACTGGCTTGAATTTTTCAGGAATCTGTGTGGTAGGTTCATCATCTTTCAAAGGAACAATATTGTCTTGGGCAATAACAAATTCATCGTTTACCACTTCAATCACGACTGTATCCGGAATTTGGATCTTTGATATCCTAACTGCTCTAAGTTCTCCTTCATTGAATTCCTGTTTTGTCTCTGCTTTGATATTCTCATTGAGATAGAATCGCCGGTTCTTATATTTTGCAATGTACAAACTACCTATTTTCAGGTCGAGAATGGTTCTTTTGGGATCTAATTTTATTGCTTTTATCATTTTGTTTTTTTCTATTTGTTTTTCCACTGAGTATGTCCGAAATGAAATACAAGATCAATTTTGGACTTGTCAATTCCTTGTGGCAAAT
>JAHJEM010000043.1 GCA_018825425.1 Nanobdellota archaeon
CCCTCAAATATCGAAGTCAGCAAGATGAGGTTTAAGGTCACTGAAAAAACTCTATCTAGCTTGCTTGGAACCAGAAGGACTGCAGAAAAAGGGTTTGGCACAGAGTTTGTTGCAATCCGAGAATACCATCCAGGGGATGACATACGAAATATTGACTGGAAAGCCAGTGCAAGGCTGAACAAGATGATGATGCGTACATTCCAAGTGGAGCGTAAACAAAGAATATTCTTGCTTCTGGATGTTGGTCAGAATATGAATCTTCATAATTCTATGATTGACAGCTCTGTATATTCAAGCATCTATCTATCCCAATTAATAATATCTAGAAAGGATGTGCTCGGATTTGGCCTGTTCTCAGATACACTCAAGACATTCATATCTCACGTCAAGACGCGACAGCATCTGATGAATCTTGTAAAACAGATTGCTATGCAAACATTTGATAAGAAGACAGATTATGTGGCTTGCCTTAAACGGATGGGTGTGGCAGCCAAAAAAAGATGTGCTATAATACTCATAACCAATATCATGGAGGAAAGCCCTGAAGAACTTCTGCAGGCGTTTAAATATCTGGCAAATCATTCTGTACACATAATCTGCCCTTATGAGCCGTATTTTGAGGCCAAATCAGATGACCTCTTGGAAAAAGTAGTCTATCGCATCGCACTTCATAGATATGAAATGAAATTCCAGGAAAGAGCCAATATCCTTAAGCAACTGGGCATCAATTGTTACAGGGTAGGACCTGATAACATTGGAATTAAGCTCACCCAGATATATCTTAGCATTGTCAAGAAGGATCTTGCATTGGTCTAGAGAACGATTAGAAAATGTACTATTTCTCACGCTCTTTGCTGTCTTGCCGAGAACATCATGAATATATCGTAAGTCAGAACTATCAAGAAAAGGCTTAAAAGGAATAAAATAAACAATGCATGAGGTTGATAGAGCTCAAATAATCTGAAATCAGAATTAATGAAGTGAAAATTATACAGTATAATAAGCAAGGGAGATGATGTCAGAATAAGTGAAAGGAAATTAGTCTGGGTGAACTGGGAATGGCTCATCTGAAACAAGAACAAGAGTAAAATCCATGAAAGACCTAGCAAGGCAAGTGAGGTTAAATCCTTGGCATTAAAATACATGATCACCACAGCAATATAACCTGCCATTGCAATATAACTGAACCAAAATGAGAAAAACACCAATAAAAGCAATATGATTATTCCTAGCAACCACCAATTCAGACCTATTGCAACTATATAAGATGCACCAAATAGAATAATCAAGCAAAGATAGATTAAAATTCCACCTATATCTGCATGCATATGTTGCCTAAATCGTTCTAACACCATATATGTAAACCTCTAAAACCATTTTGAAAAATACAAATGATTAATAGGACAAAAAAGCAAAACCATCACATCTGACCGCTTGGTGGTCTTCTATCCAGCGGGGGCTCTTCAGCCTCTTCTTTCTTACGCTTCTTTTCCTTTCTCTTTTCTTCTTCCAACTCGTCTTCAGGAAACATCATTCTGGAAATATGCCAAATATATTTATAAACTTTGTGCAATAAGTATACAAATCAATAGAATTAGAAAAAAAAAGAAAAAAAAATACAAGCTCAAAACGTAGGCCTAGGCGTGTCCAGTTCAGGCAATTTCCACTCTTCCTGCATTATGGATGCCTTTGCCTTTTTTTCAGGCTTTGCGTCTGGTTCAGGCTCTGGTTCCTCAGGTTCTGGTTCGTCTGGTTGGGGCTCTTCAGGTTCTGGTGGTTCCTCAGGTGGAGCAGGTTCTTCTGGTTCTGTATCATCACCTTCGTCATCACCATCTCCATCCTTGCCTTCATCCATCTGACCACTTGGAGGCCTTGCATCTCCACTTGGAGGTGCTGCTTCTTCCTCACCTGGTGGCACAATTGTTGCTTCGCCTCTCTTGCCTTTACCTCTAAACATGAAGATGTAAAGCAAGACTGCTACAAGTACAACAAATGCAATGATTATTGGCACCCAATTAGTCTTCTTTTCAACAAACTCAGGTGTATCATCTACGACATCATCATCGACATCATCCACAACTGGAGGCTCTTCCTCTGGCACTTCAACTTCCTCTTCCTCGACAACAGGTTCTTCTTCTACTCTTGTAGACTTACCTATCATAAAGACACTCAATCCAGGAAGATCTACGTAATAGTACACAAACCTATCATCTTCAGTCGCAATATCAGCTTCATACTCAGTCCAAGCCTGATCAGCTTCACTCCATCTGAACATGGATATCATATCTGCAGGTACATTCAATGAGGTTAACCAGCTCTTCTCTACCTTGAATTTGATCCTTGATCCTTCGATCTGTTCATTCTCAAGGTTATCGTGTTGGATCCTTAACCATTTGTACACAGCTGCTGAGTTAGGCCTAGTTGTTGAACCTGGCTTGCCAGACAATGCTTCAACCTTGACATTCACACCTGCAATTGCATCTTTCACTGTGAAAGTTACATCTGTGAATGCTATGGCACCATTGTTAATCTTCATGTCGACCTTTTCTCCTGCACCCAATGCAGAGTATACATGGGTTACTGAAGCAACCACAGTATCTCCTTTTGCAAAGAGTGGACTACCTCCTCCTCCACTACTTCTTCTGGTAGTAGCAGCTGCTACATCAACACCGTAAGAGATGGTTGATGCGGTTGTCATAATATTTGTACCATCTGTGCATCTCACATACCAGATTTCGGCCGCATCGTCTGCAGTGTATGTTTGTGTGGCTGTGTGCGTCTTGCCTGTTCCAGTAAAGCTATTAGGCAGCAATGCATATGCTGTATTGATTTGTCCGTATTTACAGCTAGTCCTCTCATCAGTTGTCGCACTCAGAGTTACACTCAAGGTTGTTGCAGTTGTAGTCTGCGTTCCAGTAGGAGTAGTTGCTGTGATTTGAGGTTTAGTCGAATCATTCACATCGAATGTGACCTGGTCACTTGCACTCCTATTCGCCGTGTCGAAGCATTGCACTCTGAATGTGTAGTTGGTAGTATTTGCCCGTTCTACTAGCACCTTGTACTGGTATTCATTACCAACTTTGGTGTAGTAAGCTGTTTTGCTCAACGATCCTCTGCTGAAGCTTGCATTGACATTGCCTGTTGCGTTCAAGGTCCAGTTGCAGAAGGCTGTCCTTGGCAAACCCTCTGTTACATTGAAAGTAGCATTGAAATAGCTGTTGTTGACTGTTACCTGGTTTCCTGGCTCAATCATCTCAATAACTGGCGCGGACAAGTCATACACTGTCATGTTGAATTCAGGTGTATAATTCACATTGCCATATGTATCATTACAATACATCCTCATCTTAACAGCGCCTACATCCATCTCACTGAAATAATAGGTCAATATTGTACTGTTGGTTAAGACACCAGTCAATGCAGTAATATTATATTTTGCATCGTCTCCGGTCTTCTGGATCCAAGCATAGTCCAACTGAATATCATCAGTCCAATTGCTTACATTGAATACAACATAACCAGTGCTATAGAAGCTCGTGTCACTAATATTCATGCCTGTGAATGACAGATTAGTTCCTTTGTACCACGCTGCATCAGTAAATCCAAGCAAGCTATTGACATAAGACTCATTATGGATGATTACCCATGACAGATTACCATTTGTTGGACTCTTCAATGTAATATTGTTCTGGCTACTGCTTAGATTGTATGCAACAGCAGTTCCTGCAACTGCATTGATCCGTGCAATCACCTGCGCAGAGGTATAGTTGATCTCTGGCGTAAAGCTTACACTGTATACAGCTGTATCAATGGTAAA
>JAHJEM010000044.1 GCA_018825425.1 Nanobdellota archaeon
AATATCATTTAATGCAGACATTTTATCTAAAGCTTTACCCGTTATGATAGTTGGATTTAATTTTGCTATTGGCCTACCTACTTTGATAGTGTTTTCATCCAAAAGAATATCATCAATTGACTCAAAAGGCACAGCATTTTCCATACTTATGCTTGGAGGTTGTTTGATCAGAATCCTGGTCAAAGGATTAGCATATGTTTGGATAGCTTTTTGAAAAGCATCAACAAACTTACGAACAGTTACATCAGGATATTTTTCTTTAATGTATTGATTTAAGTATGTTCTTATAATTTCTCTCGGTTTTCGATTTTTGTTTTCTAATCTAACTCCTGATGACCTTATATGGTGTGGTACAAAATCTTTGCAAAGCATGACAGGATTTTCATCTCTTTCGTTTACAAAAGCTGCTGCTAGAGGATCTAGTGGTCCAATATCTTTTGGATCTATCTGTAATCTATATACTCTGTCAAATTCTTTTCTTCCTATAATTAGATCTCCATCTTCTAATTTTTCAAGAACCTGATAGTATCTACCATCTAAATAAAATCCAACATCATTGACACTAAAACTTCGTCCATCTGTCTCCCAATGTGGTAACCAGGCTTTTTCCCGCTCAGCATCAAGCAAATAATGTTGGATCATTATCGGAAGAATTCCCTTGGCAACACTACCTGTAAACTCATCATCATGCATTGACAATTCTTGTGAGATTAATGATGCAGTTTTCCATATGTCCTCTCCAACTGATTGAATAACATCAGTATATTCAGGTTTTAAAAGATCATAGTTTTTCAGTCCAGTTTCTTCATAATCATTTAATAGGCCAGTAAGATTTATCATCCAGTCTTTAGCTCTTTTTGGACTATTATCTGTTGGATTTGCAGAGGTCCACATATCAGGAAAAGCTCTTCTATAAGATTCTCCATCAGCAACAAGGGATAAAGATACAAACAGTCTTTCAGTTAAACTTGAAATTGCTTCAATATCTTCATCTGGAGACATACCAGATCTATTATCACCTGGATACCATGCATTCATGACTAGGTTAAGTGAATACTTTCCTAATTCTTCAATTGTTGCTGTTTTTATATCATTCACAATAATGCTATAACTATCACTTAGTGGTAATATATAAACATTTTGATATTTTCCGTATACATCCATCCACTAAAGGCCATTGAGCCAGTTGATTGAATGGTTAAAATCTACCAATACTCATTTTTGATGAAAAAGTATCATCTATAGTTTTTTAAATCTGCAATTCTTAGTAGTTTTTCATGATCAAGGATCTAAAAACAAGTTTAGAAGAATTGGTAGATACACATATTAAGCAAAAGGTGGATACGAGACTAAAAGAATTCTCTGGCTTCAATGACAGACCAAATTCAGAGTGGTTTTCAGAGCTTTGTTTCTGTATCCTTACTGCTAATTCCAAAGCAAGGACAGCAATTGCAATCCAGAAAGAGCTTGGTGCAGATGGCTTTATCTCATGCCCCTTTGATGATTTGGTCTCATGCATCAGGAGGAACAAACACAGGTTCCACAATAACAAAGCAAAATTTATTGTAGCAGCAAGAGAGCACATCAATATAAAGGAGAAGATACAAAAATTGACAATAAACAAAGGCCAGGCTTCTGCAAGAGAATGGCTTGTCAGCAATATAAAAGGTATAGGATACAAAGAAGCCAGTCATTTTTTGAGGAATGTGGGATATTTCGACTTGGCAATACTTGACAGGCACATCCTGAACCTTATGGCCGAGAATGCAGTGATAGCTGAAAAACCAAAGTCTCTGACAAAGAAAATATATATGGATATTGAGGCAATATTCAGGGAGATGGCCGGGCGGCTTTCAATGAGCTGTGCAGAGCTTGACCTTTACATGTGGTACATGAAAGGAGGGGATGTGCTGAAATAGATCTGAAGAGCCATATACCAAATCAATATCCTTATAAATCCTTGCACTATCAACAATCAGATATATGCAACAACTTGTCATTATATTCATCTGCTTGACTCTTTCTTTTATATTGACACAGATATTCAAGAAATATAAGCTTCCTGTTGTTATAGGCCAGATCCTGGTGGGACTTATCTTGGGTTTTCCCTTTCTAAAGCCGCTTATCATAGCAGGCAATGAGACAATCATCGAGTTTCTTTCTCAGCTTGGGATAATATTTTTGCTTCTGCTCACCGGAATGGAAGTGGAGATGAGAGAACTTTCAAAATACAGAAAAGAAGTGATATCAACTACATTTTTCACTTCATTGATCCCATTCACATTAGGATTTGTCTTTGTTGAGATATTTGGCAGATTCCTGAATATGGCAGGATATAATCTTCACATTGTCGCTTTCACACTGGGCATCTGTCTTTCAATAACTGCTGAAGGGACAACAGTCAAGCT
>JAHJEM010000045.1 GCA_018825425.1 Nanobdellota archaeon
CCATCCCAACTATATGGAATACAGGACTGTCATCCAGGCCCATAAGCGAATTTCCTGAATTCGTAAATTGAGGATACAATGATTTGACGATATTTCCAATATCTCTATCTTCTGGAACTGTAGTATATAGGATATTACTTTTCTCTACTTTTACATAGCTCTGTCCTATTGAAGGCACCTTGCAAGCATACATTAAAGTGTCTGTTTCAGAGACTGTAATCTCTGCATCAGGATTGAGGTGGTTCACTCTCCGCAAAAAATCCAAAGCGCCACCAATGCCTGGAGAGATAAGGACAATGTTCTGATCAGTTAATATTGGTGCCATTTGCTCTGCATAGTATTGGTGGGCTGTGGCATCTGTTACAATAATAATGTTCTGGTTGGCCGAAACTGCAGTATCAAGCATTGTTGTCACATCAACTAACTGTGCTTCTCCGCTAAATATTCCTGAAACTGTAATTTTTTTCCCTGCTTCTTGTATTATATCCGCTTTATGAGGAGAATGAGTATATAATGTGACATCATGTCCTTGCAATGCTGCATAAGCAGAAATTGCATGTCCTCCTTGCCCTGCTCCACAAACCAATAGTTTTTCACCCAAATCTATCCCTCACTATCCTCATTCATTTTTCTCATTAGATATTCCACAACATCATCAGTCCTATCATACAAAAGTCTACCGTCAGGAGCGTATGTTCTAGTTCCAGTTCCCATTCCATTTATCTCACTTACTTTTGATCCAATAAGATCAACACCAATTAGATCTGCATCAAGTGTTCTTTGAATTCTTTCTGCAATTGACAGTTCAAAGCGAGTAGGGAAATGAACGTCAGCCCTGTATTTATTGGCAGGTTTCCAAGGTGGTTCCCTATCATAGCAGATTCTTGATGCTATGAGTTGTCCACCAAGCAAAATAATACGTATTTCTGGACCAGGTAAATGTTCTTGAAGAATATGCTCTTCTCTTCGGCAATCAGGAATCTGAGCAGTTTCCAGATCATCCAAACTCTCAATTCTCTGAACACCAACTCCTCTGCAACCAAATATGGGTTTTACAATTAATGCTCCATATTGTTGTAGTAATCCATCTACTTGAGCATCTGACTCATACAGAAAAGTCTTTGCAACATTTAACATCCTGTCACGGCCAAGATCAATCAGGGCATCTTTTAGGGTCATCTCTTCCGTAGAAGGACGATTCACAAAGTGTCTGAAACTACCTCGCTCCTCAAGACCTTTCAAAAAAGCATATTGTTTTCTTCCTAAAGTCACACCAATATTTTTTGAAGTTTCATCCCCTACAATAATGAACAAGTCTCCTGTAGGAATATGTCTTCCATGAGTCTGAGTAAGTTCAGGACCGCCGTCCCAGGTATAACCTGCTAAGATTTCCCCTGACTCAAGATCATAATCTCCTGGATGAACCAATGTTAAATCAACTATACTCTGAAGTTTCCCAATTATTGTCTTGCTAGATCTATAATTATGTTCTGGAGACTTTTCAAATCCCTCTTCCACAGACATATACACCCGTTTCATAGCTCACTACCCGCCAATCTCTATAACTATCTCTGTAAAGCACAGTGCAAAACATAAGATATTAATTAGAAGGTGAAAAAGTATTTAAATATGCAAGATATACTTTTTTGATAAATACTACTAAAATAGGAAATAAATGGATAATAATCAAAAAAATGAACAAAAAAACTAAGAAGATACTCTTTGAATTATCAAGGAATTCCAGGATACCGACGAACCTGCTTGCAAAGAAGTTAAAATCCAGTCCTCAATCTACATCTTACCTGGTCAATCAGCTTGAAAAAAAGAAAGTAATCAATTACGAGACCATTGCAGATGCAGTGAAATTAGGTTACACCAATGTCCTTGTTGGATTCAATTATACCTCTTTTGAGCATGCAGACATAAAAAAGGTAATGAGCTCGCTTGAAAAAGACAAACAAGTAATTTCAATTCTCGAGGGCACTAGAGGCGTGGACATTCTAGCAGAGTACTGTCACAGAAATCTTTCTGCTTTTAACAAAGAACTTGAAGAATTCTTGACATCCTTTTCTAAGATAATTGACACGCGGTTTATGCAGCCAGTCATTGTCAAACACCATTTTCCAAGAAAATATTTGGTTCCTAACTGTGATAAGACAGATCTTGTGCATTGCGGGGATCGAGAGCTTGAGGTTCTGAGTGAAAATGAAGATAGAATACTCAAAGGAATTGCAATGAATCCCAAGGCATCGTTGACAGCTCTATCAAGAATCACAGGAATTTCTACTAAGGCAATTACAACTGTTAAGAAAAATTTGGAAAAGCGAAACATTGTCAGAGGATATACCTGTTCTATTGGCCTCAAAAAGTCAGGTATTCGAAAGGAGATCATTTTCTTACGGCTTACTGGAAGAGGCATGAACAGGATGAGACAAGTTGTGGAGTATGCACAGCAATCACAGAACATAATTGGCCTCATCAAGATAATAGGGTACTATCACATCATGCTCAATGTTGAGTCATTGAATGAAATAGACGTACTCTCAAATATCCGTTCCAATCTCCCAATAGAAGCATATCTTTCTGTGCCAATAAAAAGTGTAATAAGGGAAAGATACATTCCTTAAAAAATTCCTTGAAAAGCCACCCAAACGCTTAAATAAAACCCCTTCTACACAATAGTCATGAAAGATATTGTTGCTGAACTTGCTAGGCGGCTTGTGGAGATCCCTTCTGAGACAGGAAAGGAAAAAGAGATTGGAGATATGATAGCTGAAAGACTATCTCAAAGATTTGACATCCAGAAGCAGAAGGTAAAACCTAAAAGATTCAATATTTTGGCAACAAAAGGCACACCAAATCTAATTTTCAACATCCATCTAGACACAGTACCAGGTCATATCCCAATTAGAATCGAAGATAATCATCTTTGGGGACGCGGTTCAGTTGATGCTAAAGGCCCCCTTGCAGCCCTGATTATCGCTGCTGAAAAAGCCTCAGATCAAGGCATAACAGACTTTGCAATCATGCTTGACGTAGGAGAGGAAGTCGACCTCTGCGGCATAAAAAAGCTGATTCCAGAATTAGATGATGCAAACCTGATCATAGTCTGTGAGCCTACCAACATGAAACTTAGGGTTGCTCAGAAAGGAACTGCCAAGATCAAGATAAAAACCAAAGGCAAGGCAGCTCATAGTGCGTATCCTCATTTGGGAATTGATGCAAATGAAAAACTCCTTGACGCACTAAACACAATAAGAAGTCTTCCTTTGGGAAATGACAAGAAACTTGGCCCGACAACCATTAACGTCGGAGTCTTGAAAGGTGGAACAGCAGCAAATGTGATATCAGATCAAGCAGAAGCATTCCTTTCAATACGAATAACACCTGGTGACGAAGACATTGTGGATAGGATACAAGATGCACTAAAAGACCAAGATGGAATTGAAATCATCGTTATCATGAAGTATGACCCTTATAGTTTTGACGACCACAAAAAGATAGATGAATTCAAAGCCATCTTAAAAAAAGAGAAGATTCCAACAAAAGTAGTTACAAGGCCTGGTTTTACAACCATGTTCTTCTGGAGTAAACTTGGACCTACAATTGTTGTCGGACCAGGTGATGAATCATTACAGCATGGCATGGATGAGCATATAAATCTGGACCAGCTCGAGATGGGAGTGCGATTCTATTTGGCTGTCATGAAGAAGTATGGAACCACTAAATAATAAGTATGACCATTCTTATCAAAAAATTTATATTTGTATCTCATATTACCAATTAAATGAAGGTTACAATTCTTGGATCAGGGACTTATGTACCTGAATTAAATAAATGCACTGCAAGTTATCTTATCCAGACTGAAAAAAATAACTTATTATTTGATTTTGGTAGAGGTTGTACTAACCAACTACTAAAGAAAGGCATCCAATACTATGCTATTGATACTATTTTTATTACACATATGCATGCAGATCACTTAGTTGAGCTAGGTCCATTCCTCCATATAGCAAAAAGTGAGCCGTCAGGCGCAGAGAAAAGGACAAAAGACTTAACCATCTATGGTCCAAAAGGAATAATAGAATCAGTGCAGCATCTGGAAGAAGCTTATGGAATTGCGAAAAGAAATCCTAAGCATAAAGTGGAAGTGATTGAACTTAAGCCTGGCCAGAGTATTGAAGGTGAGGACTGGGAATTTACATGTTATGAGGCGGTGCATGTACCAACTATGGCCTGCCTTTCATTTAGAATCGAATCAGGCGGAAAGGCTTTTGCATTTTCAGGCGATACAGAATATTGTCCTGGACTAAGAGAGTGTTGCAAGGATGCTAATCTTGCCATACTTGAAGCAAGTCTCCCTGCAAAAGAGACTTACAAAGGCCATATGAGTGGAAAGGATGCAGGGATGGTTGCACAACAATCAGGTGTAAAAAAATTAGTGCTTACGCATATAGGACCTAACGACGACGAAAATGAAAGGAAAAGTGAAGCAGAAACTGCTTTCAAAGGACAAATTTTTCTCGCAGAGGATCTTATGGATTTCGAATTGTGACCAATCAATGCGCAATATTCTTAAATAACACTCATTTCTTAACCTTATGCAATCGCTCAAAGGTAAATTATTCTCAGGGAACAAGAAAGGAGCAGCGTATATCCGCGTTTATTCATCAAAACTCAAGAAGATTCTGGGTTATGAACCATTTCCGGGAACCTTAAACCTAAGAGCAGATATCCCTGAGATTAAGGAGTTCTTGTCACATATCAGATCCACGCGTATTGAACAGTTTGAGGAAGAGGATGATTACTTCTGCAATGTAGATGTCTATCCAATATATATCAAAGATGAGAAAGCAGCAATAGTCATTCCTGAGGCCACAGATCATGGTTCTGACGTGCTGGAAATAGTAGCTCCAGTTGACTTAAGGGAAAAGTTTAAATTGGATGATGGAGATATTGTTGAGATAACAGATGAAAGCAGCGATGAAACAACTCAAAGCTAGAAAAGGTCCCTGGCTTGTAAGCCTGGGTTCTGCATTATGGGCAACAGATTCTCTTTTCAGAAGCAACCTTATAAGTAAGTTTCCGACTATGTTCATTGTCTTTCTTGACCACCTATTAGCAATGCTTGTTGCAATACCATTGTTCTTAAGGGAATGGAAACAGATACTAAAATTCAATCTCAAAGACTGGTTGAGTCTGGTTGGGATCTCTCTTGGAGGCTCTGTACTCGGCTTGGTCTTCTTTACCCAATCATTTGCAATCACTAGCAATTACACTGTACCTGTTCTGATTCAGAAAGTGCAGCCAATCATTGCCATTCTTCTTGCAGCATTAATCCTTAAAGAGAAACTCACCAAGAACTTCTGGCTATGGAGTGCTATTGCAATAATTGGGGCATACTTTGTTTCATTCGGAACCCTATCAGTTTCCCTCGAGAATGCGGCTTGGCTTCCTGTTTTCTATGCTTTTCTTGCAGCAGTGTTTTGGGGAAGCTCAACTGTTTTTGGCAAGTATTTGAGCAAAAAATACACGTTTAGCTTTATTACCTCAGTCCGATACATCGGAGGATTGATCTGGCTTGCAATAATCATGCTTTTCATGAACCAATGGTTTGAATTCACAAACCTCGACGGGAAAAGCCTGCTCATATTCCTTGGAATTGCATTGATTCCAGGATTTCTGGCATTGATCATCTACTATATGGGATTGAAAACAACCAAGGCAAGTGTTGCAACCATTTGCGAGCTCACATTTCCACTCACTGCAATAGTCCTTAATTGGATATTGCTTGACAGCGCCTTGAATCTTATCCAAATTCTGGGAGCAATCGTTCTTCTTGGAGCAATTACTATGCTTAGTCTGAAAGGACAGAAAAAATGAAATATTTTTGTTATATTACTGTGTTTAAAGAAATCTTCTTCTAAACTTGATAAACTTTCAACATGACAGAAAATTTTACAGTTTTTTCTCCAAAGAAAATAAGAATCTGGCAATGTACCAGATTAATATGTTGATGGAATTTTCCGATTCCATAACAAAAAGATAATACAATATATAAATTTTGTGCAAAGGCACGGTCGCATATTTGTCAAATTTTTGATTTGACAGTCGCGTCCTGCCCATCGGGGCACGGTCGCATAATCTGGTATTGCGCCAGCTTGATGTGTCAGAAATCAAAGATTTCTGATCATGATCAGAAATTTTCTTGAAAATTTCCGACACGTTGGTGGAATTTTCCGATTCCATGCGGGTTCGAAAGAGTCCAAACCGAATCCGAAAATCCCGCTCCCGCCGCACAATATTAAAAAATGGAAAAAAAATACTCGTACCTATTTCTTGCCGTTCTTCCTGAAGATTATGAATGTCATAATTCCAGCAAGTACTGCCAAGAGCACGATAAGGCTGATTATTGAGCCTTTTCCACCACCTATGACTGCTCCTGTAATCCTTGAAAGAGCTGATGCTTCAGGCTCGCTAGGATCGGTTGTCAATGGTGTTCCAGATGACTCAACATCTACTGTTTGCGACTCACAAGTTTGCATTGTTGGAGGTTTACTCTCCTCATCATCGCATTGGTTGCTGTCAACACACACTCTTTTCTGGAGATCGTTTATGCAATCAAGCCATTCTGAACACACCCAATTCGATGTACAAGCATTATCATACAATGTAGGAACAGGTTCTTCCTCTTCGTCATCAACAGTAGTTGTTCTTGGAAGCAATCCTCCCTTGAATACTATTGGAGATCCACCACCTCCTGAACTAGGAGGAGGAGAATTAACAACAGGTGTACACCCTGAAGTATCCCATCCATTACATCCTTCAAGACAGACCAGAGTTCCACTGGCAAATCCTTTGGTTACACATGTTTGACTGCCATGATCTGTACCATCACAAACCTCTGTGCCTTCCTTGATATTGTTACCGCAAATCTGGGTCCCTTCATAACCGCAACCAGTAGTATCAAAATCCATACAATCTGCTGCGCAAGTTAGAGCACCATAGTCAAATCCTTGAGTCTCACAAGTCTGCTCATCAAGATTTGATCCATCACATGGTTCAGGACCTTCTAGTATCTCATTTCCGCACTCACCACAGTCAGCATAGCATGTGTCTGGTGTTTCATCACCTTCGCATATAAGGTCTCCGCAAATAATTATGCCAGAAACAGATAAAGGTACATTTACATTATGACCTGCTAGAAAAATGCCCTCTCCAGCAAATACATCTTGAATAAAGAATTCAACTGTGGCACCTTCTCTATTAGCCTGAGGATCACCTATCCAAAACGAGTCAGCAGGCGGCATCCCATATACCCCCTCAACAGGTGTTCCTGCTGCAACCGCGTCTCCTTCAATCTTTGCAGTAATCAGAGCAATATCTGGAGCAGGGTTACCATTTATTGTAACTGTTCCAGAAAAAAAAGATGGTTGATCTCCTTCAGCTGCTATTGTGAAAAAACTTGCTAATAATAAGGATATTATTATTCCTAAAAAAAAACTCTTCATTTTGTTACCCCCTAACAATTATGACTGTTGATAATGAACACTACTTTAAAAAAGTTACTACTGGGTTTATAAAAGAAAAAAGAAAAAAAAAAGAAAAAAAATTAATCACATATGGTATTTGGTACGAATGTACCATCCTGGGTTGGGAATACCCAATAACCTGCTCCTGGATCCATTCTATCATACCTATTGAAAGGTATCCATACATTTGGATTGTACGGTTCCCAATAGCTATACATGGATGTGAAGGTCAAATCCCACAGGTCATCTCCAAGTGAGATCATATGGCACCATGCTTCATCTCCACCATCGTTTGGACCATAGTATCCTTCAAGTCCTTCGGCTCCCCAGTATCCGATCAGGTTCCAAGCATCTCCTTTCAGAGGCTTACTTGGTGGCAACTGTCCAGGTCTCATCAAGCTTCCGCCAATGGTCAACATGTCATCGCCGTCCATTAATACCCAATAGCCATCACCAGGCACCATTTCTGTCAGGTAATCGTTAGGGATACCATCTGGTGTGTAGATGTACCATTCATCCTCAACTGCATCGTAGGTCATAACTGAGATCATATTCTCTGCTACATCCTCGAAGACCGCTTCAATGGAATCATCAATCAATTGCACTGGAGTGCTTATTAGGTTCCATTTATGGTTCAATTGGATTTCGAATGCAGTCTCGTCCACCTTGAAGTATTCTGTGTCCACTTCACCAACGTTTTCTAGTGCGTCAAGGCAATAGTATGAAAGCCTATGTTCACTGATATCGTTGAAGTAGAATGGATCGATTTCAGAGTCTACGCAGCAGTATCCATCGCCGCGAAGATCGTAATCTCCACTATAGTCTCCACAGATCTCTTCAGTTTTGTCAATACCATCCAAGTCATACTCGAAGCACACTGTCTCGTGTCCTACTGGGTGTGGGTCTTGGTCATCACATACCATGCTGATAGGTGTGAGCAAGGTTACGCCCCAACAGTCTACTCCTTCTTCGATATTACATGTACCGAAGATTTCCTCGTAGTAGTTCCAGACAAAGTTCTGTGAGAGAAGCTCATTTGGCTCTCCTACTTCCTTTGCAGGCACAGGCGGTGTGTTCTCCACGAATACACACTGGTTATGCCATGACTCTTTTTCCACCATGTCAGTTGCATGTATCTCGATTAGATGACATGATTCTTCAGGGATCATAGCATATCCTTCAACATCAGTCCAGTCGCCTGTACCTTCTGCTTCTGCACATAACTCTGATTCCCAACAGTTCTCATCATCTACAAGTGAGATCCTGTACTCAAGTACATCAAGACCAGATGGATGTGGTTCTGGATCGTAAGCACTCATATGAATCTCTGTCAATGAGTTAATCCATTCAACTCCCATATCCTCAAAGTATGGTCCAATATATTCTTTCTCGATTACAGGTCCGCTCTTATCGACAAATACACATCGACTTCCGATCGCTTCCTTGTTACCCAGCAAGTCCTCGCTGTAGAACTCAATCAGATGACATGATTCTTCATCAATTGGGAATGGTTCTTCGTACAAGGTCCAGTCATCCTCATAGTCATGCATTGGTGCACAGTTAAGATCTGGCATTGCACACAACTCATTTTCAACCAAGGTTACCATATACTTGATTTCCTTAAGGCCGATTGGATGTGGGTCTGGATCAACAGCAGTCAACTGTACAGTTGATGCGCTGTCAATGTATTCTTCCCAGTAGCACTCGGTTTCATTTGATTCGTTGTAGCATACTTCTTGTGTGAAGTATGGTTCAAGCAACTCATCTGTTGTAACTGGAGGTACTGTGTCAACAACATCGTATTCGATGATTGGTTCTCCAACATTACCCACTGCGTCAATACATTTGACTTCGTGTTGGTGGCATGAATCTTCTTCGAAGTAGATTTCTCCTTCATTGACTATTATCCAGTCACCCCATGGTCCCCATTCTTGGCAGTCATCACTTGTTCTGTATCTGTGACTCAAGACTGCGTGATCAACTGGATGTGGTTCTGGATCATTGCATGTGATGTGGATTGGTGTGTTCTGGGTAATCCATGTCACATTCTTTTCCGTAGTCACATTGTGGCAATCCATTTCCCACATGCAGAACTCATCGCACCCGTCACCTGGTTCAAGGTTTCCATCGTCACACTCTTCGCCAAACTCAAGGATTCCATTTCCGCATTCAGCTTCTTCTTCAAGTAAGCAGTTCTCATCACAACCATCACCAGGATCGTTGTTACCATCATCACACTCTTCACCAGGATCTAGCTCACCGTTTCCACAGTATACTCCTTGTGGTGGCTCTTCGAAGCAAGAGTTAGGTACAATGATAAATGCTGTATCATAGATGCCATCTCCTGAATCTGCAATCCTTAGATCGACAGAGGTTCCTTGTGCTAATGTTGCAAGTGTGACAGCACCGCTCTCAAATGGTCCATACTGAGGTAGCAAGGTGACAGAATCATTTTCCCAATCATTGATTGAGATATTCAAAATTCCACCCAATTGCATCCAATCAGTGTATATTGAACCAACATACTCATACCATTCTGATGAGATTGCAAGAACTACACTGTCTTCAGGCGCCATATATCCTTCAATAATAACACAATCTTGTGTGTCAAAACCATCTGGATTAAGGCCACAACCTGGATTCATTCTGTCAGTACTGAGTTCCATATCTGCATCGTTTGGATCTCCTGATGTCAAGATCAATACATTTCCGCATTCAGGGTTAATGATAGTACCCTGTGTGTTAATTGTGTCCTCGACAAATGGAGGTAATGATCCAAATGGCAAAAAGTCACACTGTCCAGTTACTGATGCACTGTCACATGGATTGTCAACTTCCGGTAGCATCATCTCACCGCCACCCATAGCCATCATCATTCCAACTTCAGGTGCTTCATTTACAGTTCCGACTCTATCTTCAGCAAGTCCGCCACCAACTCTAGGAAGTGTTGGTTCGCTGATCTCAGTCATCAATTCAGGTCCTCCCATCATGAAAGGAATCGGTTCACCAGCGCAAGTTGCCATAACTGTCATGCTATGTAGAACAGGAGTGTTCTCTCCAGTTGTCTGCATATGCACTTCAATCTGCAAGTATCTCGCATTTGGTGTTGATACTAATGTTTCAGCAAGTCCTGCTACTTCCCAAGGTGACCAAGCTACTTGATCATCTGAGCTTCTTACCTTTACGCTTAAGCTTGTATCCTCAGGGACATCTTCGCTCCAAGTTACATAGTCAAACTGAGTATCCATAGCTTCACTATCAAATACCACAGTCCAGGTTCCAGAGGTTACAGCTGCTGCAAGACCTTGTCCTGCTGCGTCACTGTATGTGTATGGTGCATGACCAGATGGCCAAGTTCCCAGTCCAGTTCCATCAGATCCTAGATTCTTGGATATTTGCTCTGCACTCCTATGTACACCCCATACATTGTCATCAGAGTCAACTACGACTCCTCTGATCTCAGATCCAACTTGTGCAGTGGTTGTATAGATCAAGGTTCCATCAGGTTGGAACTTTGAGATCTGACCATTGCTATCGTCTCCAACAAATATGTTGCCTTGAGAATCTGTTGCAATTCCAAGGGCACCGAACATATACGATGCTGGTGTACTGAATAGTCCAGTTGATGAATCATACTGTATATATGAATGTCCACCGTAGGAGGCCATATATACCTGAGTAAAGTCAGATCCATCATATCCTAGAGCAATTCCGTATGGACCACTATACCCCACAGTATGCTGTTCAACAGCAAGGGTATTGGTGTCAAGCTCTGTTAGAGTATTGCTAGTGTATGGTGCACTCCATAATTTACCATGCCTATCAACAAGTGATCCGTATGGTGTATTAGGTGCTACATTAATAGGTCCTTCAAGCACGCTTCCGTCTGCTCCACTTATTTTCCAATATTCTTGGCTATTAAATAGACCAACCCAGATGTTACCATCAAGGTCAATTGAAAGTGATCTTCCAAGACCACCATTAGCGCCAACAGTCACAGCCCAAGCGATTCTCTCATCCATGATCTCTTCGTCATCAATGATTCCATTCATATTGGTGTCTTCCATTGGAAGCATTTCATCAGGTTCAATGAAACCATTCATGTTTGCATCATAAGATGTATCCAGGACATCGTTTCCGTTCCTGTCAATCCAATCGTCTGCAAGAATCTTGAAGACGTCAGCAGGGTAGTTGTCAAAGTGCCTGTTTGCAACGTATGCATTTCCTTCTGCATCCACTGCAGTTCTTGAAGGAGCAGCTCCACTCCATGCACCATGGTTGGCCAATGGACCAAACCAGGTATGATACCTTGCTAGTTCAATATTCTGCTCAGTATCCCACTTGGAAAGTGAATCTTCGCCTGCATTTGCAATCCACATGATTGGATATGCAGTAACGTCTCCAGGGACTAGCTGTAATTGGTCAGCAACAGGTTCGTATGTGACACCTGAAAGGGTGCCTTCATCAAAGTCCATATTGGTTGTCCAAGTCTTCTCTTCAACGCAATCTCCTTCTGGAATTTCTGGTTCCTCACAGATTTCCTCTCGTACCATCATGGTTCCAGGAATTGAAGGATCTCCAATCACTTTTGTGATGTCAGGAGCAGTTGTATCTACATACACGCATTGATATCTTAGGTCCTCTTCATTGTACAGCAAGTCTCTGCTCATGTATTCAATTACATGGCATGATTCTTGTGGTACTGCAAATGACTGAGGGAATACAATATCTGTCCAGTCAACCAAAACCTCATATAAGCCAGAGTATGAATCTGGATTGCAATATTGCATTTCCATATCACAGATTTCTGGATTATTTGGTAGGTAAAGGATTCTGTATTTTGTATCCATTAGTCCTACAGGATGTGGTTCTGGATCAAGTGCTTCAAGTGTTATTGGTGTGTAAAGGTTAATCCACCAAGTGCACTCTGCATGCAAGCATTCATCAATGCATGTTGGTTCTCCTACGCAGGTATCAATACAGCCTGCTTCACATTCTGGGTCCACAAAGCTTGGATCACCATATGTTTTTGTGGTTTCAGGAGGCACAGTATCAACATAGTCCACTTCGATCTTTGCTTCAAATGTATTTAGCAAAGCATCTTCACACCAGTATTCAATCATATGTGCTGAATCCTCATGCATATAGAACTCATAAGTCTCTGCATTTTCAGAAAACTCATGGATCAGGGTAAAGTTATCTCCACCTTCTGAATCATAATACATGTTGACATAGATGGTTACATCTCCTACTGGGTGTGGATCCAAGTCTTCACATGAGATTGTGAATAGGGTCTCATCTGTGACATAGTAATCACACTCGCCTGTTGCAGGATCGCACTCAGGATCAACTAGGACACTTGGAACACCCACAACCTTATTGAATTCAGGTTCTTGTGTATCCACAATGTCGATTTCCTCGAAGACATCTGTGCTCTTTTCAACAGCGTCTTCACACCAGTACTCGACCATATGCCTTGAATCCTCTGCAAAGTTAAAGGTTGCTTCAGGTGAGTTCTCGTTGAATTCACCAATAAGTGTCCATGCTTCCATTTCCCAAAGGTATGTGTTCCAATATATTGTAACATTATTACTTGGGTGATCCCCTTGATCTTGGCATTGGAATGTGATGTCTGTGTTCTGTGTTACATAGAAATCACAGTCTTCACCATCACATTCAACTTTTGGATCTCCAACAGTCTTGTTTATCTCTGGATGGGTCAGATCAACAAAGAAACAGTTTGTATTGATCATTTCCTCATTCCATAGATGATCCATGCTAAAATATCCAATCATGTGACATGACTCTTCATCAGGATCAATTGGATTGCCATCATATAAGTGCCAATATTCAGGAACATTGCATTCATCATGCGCAAGGAACTCAACGCAATCATACCAACTGGTATAATTGTCTGCTTGCCAATTGTCTGTGCAGTATTCCTGCATACTGTCAATGCACATGATATTCTCACCATATACACCTTGCAAATCATAATTATCTCGGATCATATCCCAATTACAATAGAGCTCAGGACTCCAGCATTCTTCTTCTCCTTCTGCTTGCATAAAGAAATACCAAGTCTTGTCAACACCAATGTTGCATCCATATCCTGTTGGGTCTGGATCTTCAGGTAGAAGACTGATAGTGCTGATTCCATCAATCCATTCAACGTAACCAACACTGTGCTGAGGTCCATTGAACTGTTTTTCAGTCTCTGGAGGAGTCATATCCACTCTGAAGACTTCAGTATCAGTAAGGATATTGCCAGCGATGTCTGCGCAAGTGACTGTAAGTTCATGAACAGAGTCTTCTAAGAAGCTCATGTCATAATCCCAAGTCATCTCACCGTTCAGATCCTCATAGACCTCTTCGACAGGACCAGTACCATCAACTAGGTATGTGATCTGACAATAGTCTAGACCGCTTCGTCCGCACTCACCAAGATCTTCAATAAAGACATTGACATTGGTCATATCACTGACCCAACATTCCTCACCTGCACCAGGTGGGCATGGTCCATCATTAGGCATTGAGATTTGCTTAGTTATATTAGGTTCTAGATCATCAACGCTAGTCATATCATATAGATATTGCCAATAGTCCCTTATATCTCGGGTCTCGAATCTCCATTCTAGATTACAATATTCTGGTCCTGGTGTATGCGCAGAGAAAGTAAATTCAGCGCATTCTCCATTCACATCAATAGGATTATAGTCTGGAGATGATGTATTTGCAACATAGAAACAGGCAGGATAGGTTCCAATGTACAGAAGCTCCCATCCTGGCTTCTCGTCACAATCAAAGTCAGTATAATACATAGAACCATCATAGTTCTTATATATCCTGACCTCATTGACTGAGTCTCCTTCAGTCTTACAGAATGTGGTTGTGTATTCCACATCCGCATCAGCAGGTGACCATTCAGGTTCAAGGTCCACTGTGCTTTGATGCAGAGCAAGAACGCTTGGTGCTGCTAGAAGCAGTGTTGAAAATAAAACTACGAACATATAACTAAGTTTAGAACTCATAGGTATCCCTCACAATTTTTTTTATTTTAATTATTTCACCCAAACCAACTTCAAGCAAATAATGAGTCCAACTATATAAACTTTTGGGATGATTTGAAATCACTAATTGGATACGAAAAATTCGAATAAGAATTGAAAAAATCAATTATTTTATAAAGAAAAAAAGAAAAAATAAGTCTTAGTAGTTGAAAATATGATATTCGACTTCCTGGATGGATTTGGTATGCAAGCAATGATTGAAAATTAAAAAATTGCCCTGCAAATACATACGAATTTCGCTGTTTGCAGAGCAAGAATCAGTTCTTCAAAACTTATCTTAAGCTTTCTTCTTTGGTGCTGCTTTTGGTCCTTTTTTTGCTTCGCCAGACTCTATTGCTTTATCAGCATTAGCTTTGGACATCATAGCACACATTTTTGTACCACATTTCTCATGAAGTCCTTTTGCCATGAATCCACCCTTAGCAGTTTCATTGATCACTGGATCTTTCATTGTTACGCCCTTTTCCTTACACTTAACACAATATGCTTTTACCATTTTATCACCTTCTATCTTCCCTGAAATATTCCGGGTTTTATAAAATTATTTTATTTTAAGGGTTATTTTGGGTTTCCATTGATAAAATTTCCCATTATTTTGCCAAATTAGCTGCATTTAACCTCCTCAGGAATGAATCATGACCAAAATTTCAATCCTTGCACTCACATATTGGCAAACTTCTCAAACTGCTTCACTCTCGATTGATAATCTAATGAAACTCTGAAGAAGTTCCAGAAAACCTTTTGTATCCATGCAATCCATTCAGAATCATAGATTTCATAGTATGCTCTGATATTTGAATTCAACTCGCCAGATTTTAGACTTGCCAGTGTTTGTTCATTCTTAAACCTCGCCAAGGTCTCGTCAATAATAAATCCTCTTAGGGGATGAGCACAATGTCTGATTTCAATAAAATCTGAATATTTGATTAACAACCTCTGTAATCTTGCAACATTTGAAAGAGAGGCAATACTGATTTTGCAAAGAATCTTCATTCGAATCTTCTGTTTTGCCAGTTCTTCCAGCACATCAATTACTTTGGTCTTATTCTCAACTATGTTGATAAAACTAAGGTTGCCTGAAAACATGCTTATGGTTTGCTTTGCACTTCTGAGAAATGGGATCATCTGGGCTTTTGGATACTGTTCAGAATCAGAGTATTCCTCAAAAAATGCTTTCTTTTTCGAATCAGGCACAAACTGAAAAATATCAAAAAAATCAAAATCTTGTTTATTTCTAGCAATTTTTATTTGGTTATATAACTCGTCTCGTGCACGGTCTGTTGCCAATGATTCTGCATGATCATAATACACAATCTTAAGCGCACCTTGTGTACCGCTCCGAAAAGTCTTGATATTCAGAACACCGGTCCTTTCTTTGATTTGAGTTACATATGAGTTTGTTGTCACCCAGCATTTTTGGATGTGTCTTGCAATGTCCTGAATTGACTTAGGTTCTCGCCTAACAAATTGAATAATCATCTTTTCTTGTTCAGGTGTCATTGCCATAATACCCAATATGCTTGCTGGTTTATAAAGATTTCTAAAACACTGTACCAAAGAACTGAAACCAGCTTTTATACCTTCTAAAACTCTACATAGTATTGAAATGAAAATCAAACAAGAAAACTGCACTGGTTGCAAAAAATGCCTCAAATATTGTAATCAAGAAGCAATCTACCTACAAGATAATGTTGCAATGATTGACAGAAATCGATGTGTGGAATGCGGAGTGTGCAAACGCAGTAATACTTGCCCAAGAGATTGCATTCAGTCAGAAATCAAAGGAGTATATGAGTCCACAAAGCAGCTATTGAGTGATCCGACAGTCACAAACAAAGTTACAGGAGTTCCTGGACGCGGTACTGAAGAAGCAAAAACCAATGATATCACACACAGGTATTCTGAAAAAGTCTTTGGCATATGCATTGATATGGGAAGACCAGGTGTCGGAACCAATCTAAGGGATGTAGAGACAGTTGCAATGGCTCTTGCAAAAGCAGGATTGAAATTTGCAGGCCCATCAGAAACACCACTGTCTGCAATGATGACTGATCTTGCCACAGGAAAAATAAAGGAAGATTTCCTGGATCTTCGGGTTCTATCAATTATAATCGAAGGAACAATTGAAAGATCACAACTAAAAAACATCCTTTGTGCAATCAAATCTGTTGAAACAAAGATTGACACAGTATTCTCACTTGGAATTATTGCCAAATCTGATGAGTTTTCCGAAAACCAGATCAGATCAGCAGCAAAGCGTGCAAACATAACAGAGCCTATTCGAGGAAAAGCAAATATGGGCTTAGGTTTCAAGACTGAGGAGGTGTGCGTATGACTCATTCATTACATAGAAGCGGAACAATTGAATCATTGAAAACAGATTTTGTCTGGCTTATTTATCACACCAAAGGAATCAATGATGCAAACATTGTAAACAGGCTAAAAAAAGCAATTGAGATTGTCCAAGAAGAAGGATCAGAGAACTGGGGTGATGTCAAAACAGGAACTATCCTTAATACTAATCTGCAGATGATTAAGGATAATCTTAGTGAAAAATCAAGGTTGCGAGGAGTTTTCACCACGAGAAAACAAGTGGCGGGTTTTCTTGAAAAAATGCAGAAGGAAAACCTTGGTTTTTGCGTGACAATATCTGGATTACTGTCAGAAATTAAGAAAACAACAGAAGAAACAGGGATAAAACCCCATACAATCAATTATTCCATGGGCATATTTGGTAAAAAGAAACTTCTTGCAAAAGACGATATACTTGACATAACAACAATGTGCGGACATCATATGGTTCCAAATGGTGTTGTAAAGGATTTGCAGGAAAAGGTAATCAATGGAAAAATCAGTTCAGTTGAGGCTGCTGAGAGCTTAGCAGAATTCTGTCCCTGTGGAATATTCAACCAAGTTCGAGCAGAGAAATTGCTAGAAAACAAAATCACAGCACAGTATTACTCAACACTTAAAAAGCAAACCTGCTTTTGCAGAGTATGAAAAAGATACTCCTGGTGTATTTGCCATTTTGCACACCTGCAACTCCACCATACTCAATTACTGCAATGCAAGGTTTTTTGCAGGCCAATACTTCTGAGAGGATAGATGTATTGGATCTCAATCTCGAATTTCATATGCTTAAATTCCCTGAATTTCACAAGTATTGCATGAATTCAGTGAAGAATTATTCTCAAGAAACAAAGAATTACCTAAAAATAAGTGCGCAAACATATTCTTATAACAATTCCCAAGTTGTAGAAGGGAATAAACCTGAATTATTCGAAGAGCTACTAGAAAAAATCACTGTGGAAAAACCAGATATTGTTGCATTCTCAATTGTGTATTCCAGTCAAGCATTTTATGCGAGAAGTATGTTGCAGTCTTTGAAGAAATTAAATATTGTTAGTGTGATTGGAGGTCCGGCAATCAATAGCAAACTAATAGAGCTTGCAGATCACACCTTTAATGAAATTGAGTTTTTGGAATTCATAAATAAAGTGGACAAGAAAATAACTTGGTTTCCTGACTTCTCTATCTGGAAAAAAGAATATTTTACACCCTACCCTGTGATTCCACTAAAAACAACATCTACTTGTTTTTATAGAGGGTGCGCGTACTGCAGCCATTTTTCACACACACCTTATGAGGAGTATGACCTTGACATGCTAAAGAAAGCAATCATTAAATCTGGTAAAAAACATTTTTTTCTGATTGATGATATGATTTCAAGACAGAGATTGCTTCAATTTGCAGAAATGATAAAACCGCTCGGATGCTATTGGACGTGTCAGCTTCGCCCAACGAAAGATTATGATTTCAATACCCTAAAAACTCTTTACGAATCTGGTTTACTCATGATAATGTGGGGTGTTGAGTCAGCTAGCGAACGGATTCTAAAATTGATCAACAAAGGAACAAACCCAAATGATATCTCTGTTGTCCTAAAAAATTCCTATGACGCAGGCATTAGCAATGTTGCATATATCTTATTTGGATTTCCAACAGAAACACAAGAAGAGTTCATGGATACGATTTCATTCTTAGAAGAGAATGGGGAATACATTGACTTGGTTTCCCCTTCTGTATTTGGTTTGCAACGCAATACACCAATCTATAAAAATCCAAAGAAATATGGAATTACCAATATTATTGAGGAAGAAAGAACCGCTCTTGAACCCAAAATAACATATGAGATCTCTTCAGGTTTGACAAAGTTAGAATCAGTCCAGTTGAAAAAAGAAAATAAGAAAAGGATTGAAGCCATAAATAAATATCCTAAGTCAATGAATTTCTTCAGAGAACATATGCTATGCAGGTTGAGTGATGAAAGAGGCAAACACTCTTAGAGCAGAATATTGTCTTCCATGTAGCACAATGAACACAAGACATAAATAACTCAAACATTACGAATATCTTTCTAACAATAATCTTTTTCCCGAAATTATTCTGTAGAATCTATAGAATATTCTATCTTGTTGGAAACATTCCTGTTTTTTCTAAGTAAGACCTATGAAGAAAAAAAAGCACCAGATTGATACTCGGGTGAGTCTACCACGGACTCATGCGGGTTGTTTGGGGATTGCGAAGCAAGACACAAACTCCCAACAATCTTCGATTGTTGTGACGAAAGATCCTGTTGGTCCGAAAACAATGAACTCTCCGAGTTCATGCACTGGTGAACTCTGTTCACCATGTGTCCTGTCCGCGGCGCACAAAACATGTTTGTAGAAATAATAATTTCAATACTTGGAGGTATTTGTTGTGGAATCGTGACAAGCGGTTCTCAGGGCATTCACCTAGAAAAAGCAAAATATTGCTTTATGATATACTCTTTAGCTTATCTCTTATTTCTTTAATATTCTTCTCCAATAATTCATCTCTGACAAGTGCGAGCTGAGTCATGACTTTCTCTGCAAGCTTTATCATATCATTTGCATTTTCTTCGGTGACTGGCTTGTTCTGCCTTCCTGTAATGTAATACTGAGAATCAATCCTGTTCTTCTTTGCCTTGAATACAGCGTCCTTGAGTTCTTTCCTATCAAAGAAAAAATCCAGGAAGAATATTGCGGCTGAATGATTCTCACATTTGATGCCTACCCTGAAAAGGCAGGATTGTATTGCATTGTACATTGCATAGTAACTTTGGGCAATAGAGTTTTCAAACAATTTTGCATCTACCAAAACCTTGGCTGCTTTGAGGCAGTCCTTAGATTTAATATCATGCGCTTCAGAAATATTCTTGGATGGCTCTACCAGCTCAATTCTTCCTTCATCAATCAGTTTACGGATAAAATCAATCATAATATTCCTCTACTCCATGGATGATAACGTGATTATTAAAGATTTCTCTTGATAATGGATCAGTTTTTGAAAGCTGTCCTATCTGGATGCTGAGTTTGCTATTTACGTGTTGGAGCTTCTCTTTAATTGTTTTGTCTTTCGTTCGAATATACACGTCAATATCGCTGTCTTTCTTTGCTGAGAATTTGGCATAACTTCCGAAAAGGAGAATCATTCCTTTGAACTGAGTTGTGAGTTGCTCAAAGATGATTCGAAGCTCTGGATACGTGTGGTAGAGTTTGAGCAGCCTGTATTGCTCTGCCATGATTATTTTGGCTTTGGCAAGGGAATTTTGCTTGAGTGAAAATATTTTGTTCTTTCCTTCTGTCTTATATTCCAAGACACCTTCATTCATTAGCTGGTTGAGCCTATTCTGAACTGTAGTTAATGGAATATCCAATTCTTGAGCAAGAGCCCTGCCATGAGCTGGCTTCTTGAGGATTTGCAGCATGATTTCGTATTTTTCATTGATTGAAAAATGGTTCATATGAACCAAAAAAGAATCAATAGTATTTAAATGTTGCGGTTCAGAAAGTGAGAAAATATTTGCGGAAGGGCCGAAGGATTTCCAGTTTACAAGCCCCAAAGCTTATTAATTCAAGCGATTGGATTATTCCATGTTTGTCGAGATTTTGCTTGCAATACTTGCTGGTGTGGCTTCCGGGATTTTCACAGGCCTCACCCCTGGCATCCACATCAATCTAGTTTCACTTCTACTTTTATCATCTTCGCCAGCACTCTCAAAATTCCTGCCATTAGAAGCACTCGCATGCTTTGTCATTGCTATGGGCATCACACATACCTTCCTTGATGTGCTTCCAAGCATATTCTTGGGTGCACCTGATGAGTCCGAAGCATTGGGTGTGCTTCCAGGACATAGGTTCCTTCTTAAAGGTGAAGGAATGGACGCTGTAAAACTCAGTGTGATAGGAGCATTCTTTGGGTTGCTTCTTAGCATCCTTCTAGCACCCCTACTTTTCTTTGCAATAAAGTATGGTTACTCACACGTTCAGAACTACATACCACACATACTCATTGCCGCATCCATGTACATGATTCTACGAGACAGGACTAAATGGTGGGCTGTGCTTGTGTTCTTCATGAGTGGAATGCTAGGAATGATTGTTTTCTCCATGGAAACCCTAAACGATCCTTTGTTTCCAATGTTGTCTGGACTATTTGGAGTGTCTACACTACTTATCAGTCTCAAGGACAAGAATAATATTCCAGAGCAAAAACCAAGCAAGCTTAAGATTGGAAAAATGAAATTGATCAAAGCCTTACTATCAGGAAACCTTTCTGCATTCATAACATCAACCATGCCAGGCCTCTCAAGTAGTATTGCCGCAACCATGTCATTACAGGTGACACGGAAGCTTCACGACGACGGATTCTTGATCTTGTTGGGAGCAATCGGAACCGCAGGATTCTCTCTGAGCCTTGTAACACTTGCAGCAATAGGCAAGGCAAGGAATGGTGCAATCATCGTGGTCCAGAAATTAGTGGGTGAGGTTGTTCCAGGTCATTTCCTGTTTTTTCTGTGTGCTTGCCTTATTGCAGGTTCAATATCATTGATGCTCTCAATATATTTAGGAAGAGGTTTTGCCAAGTTTATCACAAAAGTTAATTATCAAGTTGTATGCTGGAGTGTTATCGGATTTATTGTGCTTCTTGTCATACTGATCACAGGGTGGATTGGTCTTCTGGTTCTTCTAACAAGTACTGCTCTTGGAATAATTCCTGGAATTGTAAAGTGCACTAGAACACAAGCAATGGGCTGTTTGATACTACCGGTTTTGGCATTCTTTGTGATATAAAGTATAGAACTAACTCCTCTCTGCTTCCTGAATCCTATCAAAACAATTCTTTAACATAGAAAATGCATTTCTTTTGAAAGAAGGAGGAATTTCAGCGGTTTCAAACTCATTTTTCAATTCCTTGTACAATGTACGGCAAGCCACTATTTCGTTTACATTTATCAAGTTCCTGAGCGTACTTACCTTTCCAGAAAATAGCTCTGAATTCCATGGTGGCGGGTGTGGTCTTATAAGACTTAGAGATGCATCAGATTCCTGGAGCATATCCTCTTCATCATCTGGCTTGACAAAATAGTTCCCATCTTGATATGTCCTCATGAAACTCTCAGTGGAAATACCAGAAGCAAGAAGTTCAATATCTTTTAGTACTGCTTGCATATCAGAATCTATCTTCTGTGCAATTTCAGGATGTTCAGAGTGTTCAATATGTGGCGCGAGTTTTTTAGGTTCATCTGCAACATCAACAACAGTATGTTCTACCTCAACACTATCCATTGGTCCAGGTTCACCCACTGAATCAGCGAATGCGGGCTTACGATCAAACACAGGCTCAATTGGTTTGAACATCTCTCCTGGTTCAGGAGGCTCAAGAGTGTTAAGCACTTTATTGAATACTTCTTCCTCGTCTGCAATAAGACTCTCAGGAAAATACTCCAATTGCAATGCTCGTGCATTGACAATAGTCTGTGCATGATCCTGATTCTTTGAATTTAGGAGCTGTGAGGCAAGGAACGTATCTCCCATGCTGTGTCCAACCCAATTTGCAAAATCGTTTTTTTCTTCATTCATATGATAACTGAAATGAGAAAGAGGCATATCACAAAATGCCCGTGCCAATTCATGCATATTTCGAATATGATGGCCATTAATCATTACAAAATTGTTTTCAGGTTTCACATTCCTTAGTAAAAAGTGTGTACTCATCTGTTTGAATTATACTCCTGTTGTTTTTTCCGATGGTATGCGCAAATGGATATGCCTTTGAGTGCTTTTCGCATGCATCGCACACACAAGCCTTTCTTTTTTTTCAGCTTGTATTTTTTCCGTCTGGCAGCATTTAACTTTTGCTTGTTCTGATGATAAAACTTTTGAAACCGACTAGTATATCTTTTTATCATCATCCCCCCAATAATATTATATCAAACACGCACTTCTTAAAAAGTTTTCGCTTCTTTTTGGCTTACTAAATTCGAAGGGTATATATAGTTGTACTCATTCGCGAGTTGTGGGTGTAAGAGAGTGGGTGTGATATTATCTCCAAGTATTCTAGGTTGGGAAAAAGAGCTGCTTTATGGAGAACGGCGTGCAGAAGGTTGGATAAATGAATTGCTAGAGGTAGGAATAAAAGATCTTCACATCGACGTGATGAGGCCGCCTTTTATTCCTGGCAAACCACATTTTTCTGTTGAAGATATCGCCTTTCTACATTCTGCATTTGGGGAACGTGTGAATTTTGATTTCCATCTCATGGTCAAAGAGCCTTATGAGATTATGTTTGATATTACTAGAATTATAAAAGATCCTGCTGAAAGGAGCCATACAACAATTACAATACATAGAGAAGCCTACAGGTTTGGCAACCAGGGATATACTTCCAAGGAAAGCAATCTGACATCTCCAAATACGGGAGATCCTATTTTGGATGAAAGACTTATGACTTGCGATACATATTCAAGGATTTTAGTCAAAGCCAATCTATTGAACATCCGAAACCTAGGATTCAATGCAGGCCTTGCTCTTGAACCAGGAACACCACTTGCAAGCTTGACTCCTAGTCTGCTCTCTGCCGCTGAGATGATTCTTCTCATGAGTGTCTCTTCTGGCGCAGGTGGACAGATTTATAATCCCGCAGTAACAGAAAAGATAAAACAAGCAAAACATTTGGGATTACCAATACAGGTCGATGGCGGAATCCATGACATGAATCTAGATGAAGTAGTCAGTGCAGGTGCTGACAATATTGTTGTCGGGTCATACATCACAAGTGCAGGCTGGCCAGAAAGAACGGCAAAAGAGCTTTATGACAGGTTACAATAACCATTTCTTGCAAAAACAATATAAACCCGCCCCATTTATCTTCTTGATATGACACCAGAAGAGAAATTTCAGTTATTGAAACGTAATACGCAAGAGATTGTTACAGAAGCTGAGCTAAAGAAGCTGCTACGGGATAAAGAACAACCTGCAGTCTATCTAGGAACTGCTGTTACAGGCAGACCTCACATTGCATACTTTAACTGGGTCATCAAGATGGCTGACTTCTTAAAAGCAGGATTTAAGGTCAAGCTTCTGCTTGCAGATCTTCATGGCGCGCTTGATCAGACGCCTTGGGACTTGCTCCAAGCAAGATATGATTATTATTCTATGATAATTCCACTCATGTTCAAGGCAATTGGCCAGGACATAACAAATTTTGAGATTGTTAAGGGGAGTGATCTCCAGATGAACAAGGAATATTTCATGGATGTCTTGAAGATGGCAACAAATGCCACAGTCCATGATTGCAATAAGGCTTCAAGTGAAGTTGTGAAGCAGACGGATAATCCTAAACTTGCAGGACTTCTCTATCCGATAATGCAGGCTCTTGATGAACAGTACTTAGACGTGGATGTCCAGTTTGGCGGTGTTGATCAGAGAAAGATTCTGATGTTTGCAAGAGAGTACTTGCCTAAGATTGGTTACAAGCAGAGGATTGAGTTCATGACGCCTATGATACCTGGCCTTCAGGGTGCTAAGATGAGTGCAAGTGATGAGGCTTCAAAGGTTGATCTGCTTGATGATTCTAAGACCGTGAAAAAGAAATTGAACAAAGCTTTCTGTGAAGAAGGTGTTGTTGAAGACAATGGAGTCCTCGCATTCACCAAGTATGTACTGTTTACTCTAAAAGGAGATCGCGGGGAAGAGTTTGTGATTGAACGCCCTGAGAAATGGGGCGGTAACCTTGTGTACAAGGACTATGAAACCTTGGAAAAGGATTATACTGAGAAGAAATTGCATCCTCAGGATCTAAAAGGCGGTGTTGCAATTGAAGTTGATAAACTTCTAGATGTAATAAGGAAGGATGCAAATATGGATATTGCAAAGAAGGCTTATTCTGGGATGTTGTGAAACCTTTGTATGTTAATTACTCTGCCAATACACTTTTTATTTTCTCCAACATAGACATACTTGTCTTGAAAATCATCTAATTCTGTAATTTCTTCGTATCCTTTGTTCTTAACAACCGCATCTAGCCTAGGATCATAAAGACTTGTTAATAACCCCGTAACCGGTTGAGCATGTTCAGGAATACCTACGCTTATTATCTTCCACAGAGAATGATCATAATAACCAGCAAGGTAATAATGGTGTTTTTGACTTTTAATGTCCTCTACAATTAGTATTCCCATAAATTTAATTTCCATTTATATTCCTCGCCAAAATTATTGTATTTTAAAAAGCCTTAAAATCTATATCTTCCACTGCAATCATCTTTTCTTTCCCACTCTTCATATCTCGAAGTTTAACTTTGCCTTGTTTGAGTTCATCCTCTCCAACAAATGCTACAAACGGTATTCCGAGTGCGTTTGCATAACCAAGGTTCTTACTAATACCCCTCTTGTTCAGGTCAATGTCTGCATTGATACCTTTCTTCCTTAATTGCTTAACAATACCTAAGCTTTGTTTTGTGGTTCCAATCGGAATGATATATATCTGTGTTGGACTAGCCTTTAATTCTGGCCTTTGTTTCTTGAAGGCTTCAGTTATTGGTTCCAGACCAAAACTGATTCCCGTGGCAGGAACTACTCTTCCTCCACCTACATATTCTCCTACCATATCATCGTAGCGTCCACCACCGCAGACACTGCTTGTTATCCCGAGTTTCTTGTCTTTTAAGAACCCCTCATACACAGGTCCTGTATAATAACCCAGACCTCGTGCCAAACTTGGTGTCAAGATTGCATCTTTTATATTCATGGCCTTAAGATATCCTAGTAGTTCTTCTGTTTCGTCTATACCTTGTTTTGAAGTTTCACTTGAAAGAAATTATTTTAGAAGATTGAGAGTCTCTTGATTATTTTTTCCTTGTGTATTAAGGATGCCATAGAGTTTAACAAATGCTTCCTCATCAAGTCCGTTCTCTTTCCATTCAGTTTCTAGATCACCTTTTGAACTTTTCTTGAATTTGTCGATTACAATTATTGCCTTGTCTCTCCTTGCTTTGGTTATGCCTGCAAACTCCATCATTCCATCAAGAAGCTTACGATTATTGAATTCAATAACAACATCTAGGCCAAGATCTTTGAAAGAAGTCAGGGCAATGTCTATCATCTCTGCATCTGCAAGCATGCTTTTTGTCCCTGCGACATCAACGTCACACTGCCAGAATTCACGGTAACGTCCAAGTTTGATTGGTCCATCCCGATAAACACGTTCAATCTGGTAACGCTTGAAAGGCATCTTCAGATTAGGATTCATTGCAACAAATCGAGCAAAAGGAACTGTAAGGTCAAACCTGAGTCCGAGTTTTCTTCCACCTTGATCCTGGAATTGGAATGTTTCTCGCGTTGCATCAGACTCCTGACCCGCCCCAAACTTGGCACTGAGAACATCCATCCGCTCAATGATGGGAGTTTCGATAGGCGCATATCCATACCTCTCGAATACGCATCTTAGAGTGTCCACTATCTCTTGCCTAAGCAATTTCTGCTCAGGTCCAAAATCTCGTACTCCTTTTGCAAGTTCGATTTTCATAATGGTTATAAGAATTTGTTGGGGTTTTTATATAGTTTGCGGAAACAGCCTCTCAAATAGATTTAAAAACACCAGGAGTTTCCATAATTTTATGAAGATTACAGTGTGTGGAAGTGTGAAATTTGCTGATAAACTGGTTGAGATCCATAGAAAGCTTGAGAATCTAGGACATGAACCCAAAATGCATGCAGACATGTTCAGGATTGCAGATGGAACTGCCAAGGAATTGATTGAGGGTATTTCTCTGAACCATGCTGAAATCAAGCGAAAGCATAACTTTATCAAATTGTGGCATGGCCTTATAGTAAGCAGTGACGCAGTACTTATCTGCAATTTTGACAAGAAAGGAATTGCAAATTATGTTGGCGGGAATACTCTCATGGAAATCGGATTTGCCCATGTGAATAATAAGAAGGTTTTCTTGCTTAATCCAATTCCTACAGAGGTATCTTATTCTGATGAGATTGAAGCCATGACAGATATGGTTATTTCTGGTGATCTGAGTAAAATCAAGTAGGTTTCCAGGGTCAGACCACGCTCTCGCGTGGAATATACCTCCCTTCGGGAGGGCTTGGGCACGGCTTTTGCCGTGCGTTTCTCTCGGGCGCAAGTCCGAGTCTGTTCCTGCCACAAGGCAGGCCTAATCCCTGGAAATCAATATATAAATATTGCTCTCACCCAGCACAAACCCATACAAAACCTTTATAAACAATATAGGGTTTCGAGACCGAATGGAAGGAAAAATCAGCAATTACAGGATGGCTAGACACCATTTTACAGGCAATCAGATGGTTGTTGTTGTAGATAGTGTAGATACCAAAGAGAAAGCTGAGAAGCTTGTAGGTAAGAAAGTCACATTTAATACTGGAAAAAAGGATATTACTGGCAAGATTACAAAGGCACATGGTAACAAAGGTGCCTTAAAAGTTCATTTTGAGACTGGTATGCCCGGACAAGCTATTGGCCAGAGTGTCAAGATAGAATAATTCCAATTCTTTTTCTATAAACAGTACTTGGAAAAGTACGAACTTTGAGTTTAGTGGTTTTTAAAGCTTGGCTTTGAGGCAGCTTTGTGTAATAATCACTACTTCTATGCAAAATGCATCCTATCTAACATTGTATGTTAATGGACTGGTTGAATCAACTATGAACTTGTAATTTCCTATAAAATCTGATTTGTTTCCGGGCTTTGGCCATAAACCCCTATTTTGACCATAAACAACGTATACGTTTAAAAGAACGAGGAATTAATCCTCGTCTTTTGGTTTAGCTCCCAACAATTCCTTGATGTCTCTTAGGCTTTGTGCGATATCGACTAAAAGACCGATTTCAGTAGCACTTCGGTATCTTGGATTGTCCACAGCCACAGAATAGCTCTCATTAAACACAGCTACAAGCTTTCCAAAATCTTCACCTGTAAGTGTTCTTAAATCTTCTATGTGGTCTAACATTTTTCTATACCTCCAAATTTTTTAAGTTGTGTCGGTCAAGAAATAAATGACCGACCAAAAAAATATTAACATTGGCATCAAATCATAGCAGAAGGTTAATACCTCCCCAGACTATGCCAACTACGGCGACGACAATGGTTGCTTTCAGCAGAAATGAAATTATCATACTGATCAATCCTGCAAGAAATCTCAGTACAACTATGCCTACTAGGAATACCAATATCGTCCACAATATTATTTCTAAGCCCATGTTTTCTTTTTCACCATCCCCCAAGCGCATAAGAGATGCAAAGCTATCGCTATCGGTAATTATTTATAGGAGATTTCCTCACACCCTCTAGTGGAAGTTGTATAGGTTCTCACCTATCTCAAGCGATTGCTTCTGTGCCTTGCGCTACAAGGCACTTAGCTTCTCTTTTGATGCCTTTTTTAATTCTTGAGTATTAATTCTGGATGTCCATGCTTAAAGACCCAATAGAACAAGCATGGGTGCAAGTTCTTCTTGTGTAGCACCCCCCGAATTACTACAAGGTATGCTATAGTATAGCATATTTATAAATACTGTTGTTCTCCGACGACATAGGTACTAATAAACTGTTTAGAAAATAACCTTTGTCGTACAATAATTGCAAAATATGTGTTTTGTGAGTTTTTTCCCAATTACTACGTTCCATTGTGTCTATTTTTTCTTAATCATATTTATAAAGTTCATTCTCTTTCTAAGCTTTATGGAGCGACAAAGTGTGAAATCCAGTAATTTGAAATCTGTTGGGTATGATGAGGAAGCTAACATATTAGAAATTGAGTTTCATTCAGGCAGCATATATCAATATTCGGACGTGCCAAAAGAAATAGTAACCGGCTTGCTTACTGCACCATCATTAGGAAAATATCATCACAGAATGATTAAGCGTAAATTTCCTTACAAAAGGGTAAAGTGATTTACAGTAGTTTGTCTATAATTGCCTGAGATAGTTTATCTGTTCCTTCGTTTTCTGTTATTCCCAATTTGCCCATGATCTGGTATACAGCAGATATTCTAAATGAC
>JAHJEM010000046.1 GCA_018825425.1 Nanobdellota archaeon
CTTGCATAAAGCATGACAAAGAATGCAAGTATGATTGAGATCAGACTGATTGCAGATTTTGGCATCTTGTCTCCTGCAGCATATGTCAGTATTCCGAAGAATATGGCAAGTGCTAGCAGGAATGGAAACAAGTAGAGGAAGAATCCCATGTTTTGCAGATTTTGAAGCATTTGGGGAAATGCGCTCCCTGTTTGAAATGCGATTATATCCATAAGTCAGACCCTATACTATCTAATTAGTGGAATAAGTATATAAATTTAAAATGAAAGTGCTTGGCTTATTTTTTATTCTTTTTCCTGCCACCAACGTATTTCTTGCCGCGGGTTTTCTCAGATCCCTTGCCCTTTTTATGCAATCCTCTTGTCTTCTTTGCAGAGGATGTCTTCCCCCTGTATGCACGTCCTTTGTGTTGTGGATCACATATCCAGTTCAGGCTCTTATCCTTCTTGATTACAGGGTGTGATGGGTCAACCAGTATGCATTCGAACCATTTGTGGTTCCCGTCTTCCACAACTGGGTATGAATTAAGAACTTCGAGATTAGGAAACTTCCTTGCAGCCTTCTTTTCTGCTGATGATCCAAGTGATGTACCTGGAGAAAAATATCTTCCTGCGGTCTTTGGCCTTCTTCCACCAGCAGTCTTCGGCCTCTTCCTTGAACCCCTGCCTACGCGCACACGGACCACTACAAATCCCTGCTTCGCCTTGTAGCCAACGCTTCGCGCTCTATCAAGTCTTGTAGGCTTCTCTATCCGCATGATTACTGGATCCCTTCTGTATTCATACAGCTTCTTCTTCCACAAAGGGCCCAACGATTCCTTTGGTTTTTTCCAGAGTTGCGTTATATGTTTCATATCTTACTCCAAACAAAGAGTATTTATTCTTATCTCACTGATAGATTTAAATATTTATATAGTATAGTTATTATAAATTCGATTGTTAAAAGGTGTTTTATGGGCGCAGGAGCAAAAATTATCGGTGGACTTATCTTGATCCTAATAGGATTAGGACTATTCATGGATTCTGTGATACCAATTATAGGAACAGGCGTACAATGGGTGTCCAACTTCATTATAGTTCTGACCGGAATCATACCAATATTGTTAATCATAATTGGTCTGTTCATTGTCTGGTTAGAGATTGATGAATTAAAGGTCCAGAGAGAACTTGAAAGAGAAGAACAAGCAAGAAAAACCGAGAAGAAGAAAAACAACAAGAAGTGATCTTCTCGTTTTGTTTTTGATTTGTATTGAGATCAAGTAGACCTTTCAGTTTTATTTTTTGTAGATGGATAATCATCAACAGGCACGCTTATTTGGTCCGTCGCCGAGTATTATTTTTTAATTTTATGGTAAAGAGCAGCGGGAATACAAGAAACTATATACCAAAATATTATGTCAGCTATAAAATTAATCCAAGAGAATTCAACTACTGGTGGTGTTGGTGCACCAGGAAACATATAAAAACTACCAACAGGCCAAAAGCCTAAAGGTAAACCAACAAGAATTCGTGCATCAAGAACGTTTGAAATTATAAAGTGAAAATAATTCAATCCTATCATTAATATCAAAAACAAAACAACTTTTCCAAGTGTTGGTTTCAAAAACTCTTTCAAACTCATGTAATATATAATTATTTCCAATTTCTTAAATATATCGATATTGTTCGGTAGAAACCGAAACGAGGCTACGAATTGCATATAATACGGCATTATGCAAACTTTAATTACTCTCGCGAAAGTGTTGCAACAAGAAGTTTATTTTTGATTTAATATCTGGAGCGAATTTATCTTCCTGATTTCCAGACAGATTCAAAGAAAGAGCTGATTGAGTTTCTGATGGCATAAGGTGAGTGTGCCCAGAATGCAACGTGCTGTGTTTCATGTGCATCGTCTTCTGTCAGGCCAATAAGCATGCTGTCGCCGTCGATTGTGCAGACACGTCCCTTTGCCTTGTCTATGTGTCTGACTGTTGCAACCTCGCCCAAAGTCTTGGCAACAGCTGTGTTCTTAATTGGAGCTGCGATTCTTATGCTCACGCCTCTCTTCTTCAGTTTCTTCATGGATTTGTAATGGTTTA
>JAHJEM010000005.1 GCA_018825425.1 Nanobdellota archaeon
CCATTAAACGAAGCATCTCCAAAATTGGTATTCCTTATATCTCCTACGTGGAATTCGGCTTTAGCTCTCTCTTTAGCAGCTTTTATCATATTTTTGGATAAATCTATGCCTATGACATCCAATCCTTTTTCTGAAAGATATTTTGAATCTCTACCTGCTCCACATCCTGCATCTAATACTTTCTTTCCTTTAAGGAGTCCAATAAATTTCTCCAATTCTTCTTTTGGCAGATCAAATTCTAGTTTATGAATGTACCTATCGACATCTTTATCATAGGTTCTTATGGTCTCATTCAATCGATCCATTAAATGTTGGGAGTGCTGTAAATTTAAAAAGATTCTGTTGGCAAGGTGCTGATTTCATTGTTTATTACCCAGGGGTATAACCGTAAACTTCTTATTTGCAGCATATTTACAGCAATATATGGAGCAGATTATCAAACAACTCGAAGACGAAATCAAGACACGTTTTCATAAAGAAAGCAGTGGACATGATATGTATCATCTTAAACGGGTCCTTAACAATGCCATGACTATTCAGGAAAAAGAAGGAGGAGATAGATTGATAATTGCAGTTTCTGCCTTCTTGCATGATATTCATAGGATTATTCAGCAAGAGACCGGAAAGTTCTGTTCTCCAAAGGATTCATTAGTCCAAGTCAAGGAAATCCTTGACAAGACAAACTTGTCTGAAGTCCAAAAGACAAATGTGCTTCATTGTATTGAATTCCATGAAGAATATGCTTTTTCAGATACAGGCAAGACAGTGAACGATATTGAGACCTTGGTGCTGCAAGATGCGGATAATTTGGATGGAATCGGAGCCATTGGAATAGGCAGGACTTTTACATTTGGAGGAGCAAACAAGGTGGTGATGTGGGTGCCTGAACAGCCCTTTAACCGAGACACGTTTGATGAATCAGAAAAGGATCATTCAACAATACATCACTTTCATAGCAAATTATTGAAACTCAAGGACAATATGAATACAGAGACCGCAAAGAAAATGGCGAATGATAGGCATAACTTCATGGAAACATTTCTACAGGAGTTTTTTGACGAATGGGAAGGCAAGAAATAGGCAATTGCTTCACATCTTCGTAACCACATGATAAAACGTCTCAAAAAGCGGTACGTTTGTTGTAACAGACAGGAACATTGCAGATAATTCATCACAGACATCTTTTACATTATAGATATGATTATACAGTTTGTCCTTATAATGCTTTCTCATCCGACGTGAAAAGTATGTCCGCATCTTCTGGTCAGATTCTGCATCAGTCAGGAGCACTTCTCCTTCAAATTCCAGATTCTTCTCAATATTATCTAGAACTTGGATAATGATCAGGTCATTCTTCTTGTAATGGTGTAGGGTTTCCCTTATCTGCTCAATATCATATAAGAAATCAGATATGATAATGACTACAGACTTGCTATTGATTACTTTCTTATACGCTCGCAGGCTCTGGTAGAAATTGCTGTTTCCTTTGACCTGAAGATTGCTCAGGTAATCTGTTATGCTGACCAGTTGCCGCATCCCTTTCTTGGGCTTGTAAATATTCAAAGTGTTAGAAAACGTCGAAATCTCAAATTTCTCATTATTTCGCATGGCAATGTATGAAAAACCAAGACCAAGCATGGCTGCGTAGTCAAACTTCTTAGGTGTTCCAAAGTTCATGCTGCCACTGCTGTCAATGATTATATGAACATTGAGATTCCTCTCTTCTTCATACCTCTTGATGAAAAGTTTACTGGTCCTGGCATATACTTTCCAATCTATGGCTCTGAAGTCATCTCCAGGTATGTATTCTCTGTAATCATTGAAGACAAGACCAGCTCCCATGTTCTTGCTCGCTCTACCTCCTTGGAAATTGCTATGAACCCTCTTCTTTAGCACCAAGTGGAATTTGTCCAGTTCCTTAAGAAAGCTAGTGTCTAACATCTTATTTTTGGAGTAATATCTTGATTACATCATCAGAGCTCTTACCCTCCCGTTCTGCTTTGAAATTTAGTATTATCCTATGTCTAAGCACAGGATAAGCCATGGCTTCGATATCTTTTTCTGACACGAATTTCCTTCCGTGGATCAGCGCATGGGCTTTAGCTGCAAGAATCAATCCTATTGATGCTCTTGGACTTGCACCATACTCGATTAACTCTTTTCTTTTACGGGTTTCGTTGATTAGGTCTACGACCTTTCTGGTTAGATCATCTGAGATCGGAACCTCTTTTGTAAGCATCTGAAGATTCTTCAAAGACGCTTTATTTAGCAACACTTTAAGATCTGGCACCTTTACATTCTTTGTATAATTGTTTACAATTGTCAACTCGTCATCAAAAGCAGGATAGCCTATCTTTATCTTGAGCAAAAACCTGTCTGTTTGTGCCTCTGGTAGAGGATAGGTTCCTTCCTGGTCAATAGGGTTCTGAGTTGCTAGTACAAAGAAAGGCTCATCCAATTCAAAGGTCTGGTTTCCTACTGTTACCTGGTGCTCTTGCATAGCTTCAAGAAGGGCAGATTGAGTCTTTGGTGTTGCCCTGTTAATTTCATCAGCAAGGACAATATTTGCAAAGAGGGGTCCTTTTCTGAACTTGAAAACCTTTCTCCCATGCTCTTCTTCTATTATGTATGTTCCAATGATGTCAGAAGGTATCAAATCTGGTGTGCTCTGGATCCTGCTGAATTCAAGATCAAGTATTTGAGCTACTGTCTTGATCATGGTTGTTTTTCCTAATCCAGGATAGCTTTCCAAGAGCGCATTGCTCCCACATAGGATACTGATCAGTATCTGATCTACAACATCCTCTTGACCAATGATTATTTTTGCGATCTCCTTCTTCAATGTACCAAATACATCTTTTAGTTTATCAATATCCGCGACTCCTTCAATTCTTACCATTTTATCACCTAGCGATTTTTTTCATGTAAAAAGCATTAACAAGTTCTGAATCCACAGGTTTTTTTGACAGGCTCAACTCTGACCCTTTTGGGGTACCTACATCAACAGGGTAGCTCATCCTGCCAAGAGTGACACCCTGTTCATCTTTGAGTTTGTTAAGATCCAACTCACTCATACTTGGATTCAAGTTAAGATCAATGACGTCATTTCCAAGTTTGGCAATCCTTGCTTCACCATAAATATTATCGTCGTCTAAAAGATCTCCTTCCAGATCAACAGGCGCGTCAAGGCCATATGACGTGAATCGTCCCCTGATGCCAATACCATCAAAAGGCAGTTCAATCTCATTAACATTTACTCGGAGGGTTGCAGCAAATATTGTGGCAATCACAAGAACTCCCATGACAATAAGACGGTTCATGAGATTCTTATAGTTTAACATATTTCCAGAATAGATTTTCTTGGCTTTTTCCACAATCTCAGAATGAAGAGCTCTTATCATTATATTATCGTCAGAGAGGGTGTCTTTTGCTGTCCTTAGCATCTCTCTAACCTCTGGATTTGCATCTTCAATCTGTTTCAAAGTTGTTTGGATGTAAAAGAGATATGCATTAATGATAAAGAACGTTATGCCCAATACCAGCCCGTAATAGTACGCGACATCAAGGAATGAGAAAACAAGGTTAAGAATTAGGAAGAAGATTATTGAGTTAAGAAATGCTCGAAAAATTGCGATTTTCAGAACTTCAAGCTTCAATTCCAAAAATAATTTCTCAATCTTTCTCATTTAGCAATCACCCTCTTCAGAATCTGTTTTGCCCTTGAGACAGGTTATCTTTTTTTCAAGACGGTTTATTTCAGCTTTTTGGTCTGCAATCTCCTCTTGGGCGCTTGTTAGCTTATCCTGAAGCTCGTCTGATTTTGACTTGGCTTCATTGTAAAGGTTTTCTGTGGTTGTCAATCTAGTTGTGGCGTCTACTAGGCTTTGCTTGGTCTCATCAAGCTCTTCAGAGGTTTCCTGCAGTTCACCTTCCTTTTTCTCGTAGATTTGATCATAAGTCTTGACATCTTTTTCAGACTGATTCAATCGGGTCCATGCAGCATCAAGGTTATTTTGTGTGTTCTCCAACTGTGCAGAGCAGGAAGTAAGATCTTGATTTGATTGTTTTGCGCCGACTGTAATTCCTTTCAATGTAGATTGGTACAGAAGTACATATATCACTCCAATTATAAGTATAATCATTACAAAAACCATGAAGAAGAGATTGACATTTTTCTTAAGGATTGAGTTTGCTGGTGCGGTTTCTTCTCGTTCATATCTTGGTGATGCTTTTTCTTCCTTCACCTCATCAACTTTAGTCTTTTCACCTTTTTCAATCTTTTTTATCTTAACCACTTTTTTTCACCTTCTTTTCCTTTAGGTTCTCATTTCGTTTCCTTATCCACACCTCAATAAGGAAAATTAGTAGTGCCATAAGGATTGCCGGCCATATCAGATAGACTTTTCGCAATTCTCTGGTCCTTGATGCATTCTTTACAAATTCTGGTATATCCTCAACATCTTTAAATAATTTTCCTCCTGTACTCTCGACAAGATATTCTAAGTCTTGATTGAATCCTATAAATGTGTACTCTTTTTCGCTGTTTGCAGCAAATGTTGTGTTTAGGATTGACCTGAATCCAGGATCTTCGACCATGAATTCCTCAGATTCGTAAATGCCCCTTTCAACTTTGTGGAAATCAAATCCTTCAGCAGTTGGTCTTTTCTCGCTTTTGACCCTTACCTTAAAAGGTCTGTCTATGAACCCATCGTTTACATCTACAAAATATGCTGCTTTTCTTTCTGGATCTGAGATAAGCCAGTTAATGGTCTTGGATATGATTGCAGAATTATTTTCAGTAAGTAGGTGCCCTAGGTTACCACCTGTAAATACGGTTATTGATGCAACGCGGCCTACACCATAATTCCAGACAGTCAATGCAGGTTGACCATCACTTGTAGTAACCAAGGTTCGTGCTGCACTCTTTGGAACCACTTCATTAAACCCTGACATCATGGCGGATGTGTAAATACCTTTTGTGATGAAATGATTAGGATTCAGGACAAAAAGACCAAAGTCTTCTCCTTCTTTTATCTCTTCAGGATCTCCAAAGAGTATTGCTAGCTTGTTGCTTTCAGACGCAGGGAAGTATATTCCTCCCCCTCTTAGGGCAAGATCCAACAGAAAATCATGCTCAACTGCCCTTCCGACACCTACAACATATGTCTTAATGCCTAATGCATACAATGAGTCTGCTACAGAACTGGTTCTGTCTTGTACATCTTTGAATGCAAGTCCATCTGTCAACAGTATCACATTTCTGTCGCCTTTCTGGTTCTTCAAGAGTTCATAAGCACCTTTTAATCCTTGATCAAAGTACGATTGTCCACCACCAACCAACCTTTTGACTTTGTCATCTATGATTGGTTTGTTGTCATATAATGGTGCAATATCCACGACTTTGTATGGCTTGTCGTTGAAGGCAACTACTCCAACCTTGTTTGCGCGATTAAGAGTTCCTACTACTTCAAGAGCAAGGGCTTTTGTGACATCAAGAGGGCTTATAGTCTTTCCTTGGAAGCTCAGTGTTGAGGCACCGCTGATGTCAATCACAACAATGATATTTGCATCTCCTTTCTTTTTCTCAGCACTTCCCACGCGTACAGGAAGAAGAGTCTCAAACAAGCTATTCTTGTATTTTCCTCTGTCGTACGAATTGAAGCCACCAATTGACAATATACCATTACCTTCCATCAGATAGCTGGTGAGCAAGAGAGTATCATCATTCAATTTTGATGCAGGTACATCATCAATTATTATAGCATAGTATGGATCAAGATCTGCAGGGATTGTTGATCTCTTCTCATAATCATATAACGAATCAAGGATCTTTTCAATTGGATCTGTCTTCTCACTTACGTATAATATCTTTGGTTTGTCAATAACCCTGACTGATTTGAAAAAGTTGTTATTCTGTTCAAAGTAGTCATCATCTCCTATTTTTGCAGATATTTTATGGATGCCTGGGCTGAACTGCTCAGTGAAAGCAAGGCGGTTTTCTGAAGTTGATTCTTCAAAAATCACCCTGTCATCGATTGCCACTCTGACGGATGTGCTGAATTGGTCTGTTCTTTGAATCAGTACCTCAAAATTGTATTCCACATCTGCAAATGATTTTTCATCTCCAATAATAATTACAGACGAATCACTGTGTTTAGGTTCAAGCACTAGAGCACTGATGGTTGCATTGATGGCCGCAGCCTCCACCATAATATCTCCCATTGGGATTCCTCTATTTGAATATCCATCAGTGATCAGGAGTATGTTTGATTCTTCTTCTAGATTAGTAAGGATTCCATCGCCCAGATTGGATGTAGTGTTTCGTCCCATATAAGATATTGTTGTGGGAACCCTTGCTTCTAAATAGTCCTGTATTGCATCTAGATCAGCATCCATCAAATCCATTGATGAGGAACGATCAATTATCATCCTTAATTTTGGAGGGCCTCTCTCTTCAACTTCAAGTTCAGTGTATGGCGTTGCGAGTGCCAGGAAAAGGAAGAGTACAATAAGAATCCTGCTGAAAAGTACGATAGTCTTGGTTTTCCTGCGATCAGACCTTCTAAAATCGTCGTCTTTTGATCTGAGGAAGTCTAGCTTGAGGATTATCACTAGCAATACTGACGCTGCAACAGCATAAAGCAAAAACTGCGGGTAAAGTATGCCTATCATAGGTCACCTCTGAATTTTAAGTAGAGTAGTTCGATTCCAATAACCAGTAATGCAGCAATTATTGCATATCTTGAGAGATCAAAAGGTTCTGGACTTGGTTTTCTGTCTATGTTTTCTTGGGCCACTTCTGTTGTCCAGCTGTCTGAGTTGATATCTGATTCTGTTACTGAAAGCATGTTTGATGCAATCTTCCTGTCAGACAAGGTATAAAACCCTGTGTTTTCTAGTATTAATGAGCTTACTGTCTTTGAACCGTGAGGTGTACCGACATCTTGCTTTTTGTCTAGGGAAATTATTTTTCCTGTCCGATAGTTCAGTTTGGCAAGTTCTGGTTTTCCTGTAAGAAAATCGATTGTTCTCTTCCAGAATATTGGATAGTATGGTTCTTTTGAGAAGTCTGCAGACTCATCATAGATGCCATAGTACATGACAATACCTTTTCCAAGTGTCTTAAAACCAACAACTGGAGAGTCTCCAACACTTGCGATGGAGATTACTCCCTCATTTGGTTTGACTACATAATATGTGCCAATGGTTCCGAATTCCACATTTTCAGTCAGACTCAAAGACTCATCGCTTTTTTCTATCAATGCCTCACTTTCTGTACTGACATATGTGTAGGGCAGTAGCTCCTTGAAGTTTATATCAAAAAGTGCGTCTTGAATCATGACAATACATGCGCCTCCATTCTTCACTTTTTTTATGGTTTCATCAATTGTTCCAGGCAAAATAAGTTTGGTATCCAAATTCTTAAAAATTACAATATCATGATTGATTGTTGGCATCTTAGGAGGATGAGCCAGCTCATAAGTTATCTTGGTTGAAGAATTGCTATTGATTGCATCCATTGCAATCACAAAATCAAAATTTCTTAGGTTGTGATCATTTGTGACTACAAGTACAGAAACACTATGATCTTGAGGTGCACTGATATATGCTTTATTGTCGACGTCATAATCATCATCTACGTCAATGCTTATCTCTGTTGTAGATGGTGGTGTACTAAAGCTGAAAAGGTCACTAGATTCTGGTCCTAACTTCAAGGTGTCCATAAGCTCATCGTTTACCTTGAGTCGTACAGTCTCTTCTTTATCATTGAAATTTTTTACACTTACTGCTGTTTTTTTCTCGCTTATCTCTAGATCAACAATTCCAACATTAGATGCATCAGAGCCTACTTTTTTTAGGTGGACTGTGTGTCCTTGTGATTCTACGAACTTTTTAGCAGTTAGATATGTTGTGTCTGTAGCAAAATCGCTTATCACAACAACTCTACCATCTGCCCTTAAGTACTTTGGAGCAAGTATCAAAGCATCGTATAAGTTGGTCTCAGTCTCTGCAGGATTTAGGTCGTTGATCACTGTTGCGGTCTTCCTTCCTCCTTGTTCTATTGCAACAGTTTGTGGCAAGTTCTTGGCAAGAATTACAGTATTTACTATAGACAGGGAGTCTTTGGCAATATCTTTTGCATCATCAAACCTGGATTGGGCTTGCATACTTGCAGATCCATCAATGATTATCACTGTCGGTTTATCCAAGCCTATTTCAGGGACATTGATAAATGGCCTTGCAACAGCAAGGACAAGCAAGATTATTGCTAATAATTGTATGAAAAAAAGTACGTCTCTTATGAATGTTTGAAAAAATGTACGGATAAAACTCTTTCCAGTGTCCTTCATGAGAAACATGAGGCTTGAGATACTTCTTTTTTGGGGTTTTGGCTTGATTAGATAGAGTATTATCAAAGGCAGGATGAAAAGTGCCAAGATCAATCCTCCTGGATAGATGAAACTGGAATCTAGATTAGGTATGTACTTGTCCAGAAGGCTTGCAGCGCTTCCAAAGAAAGCCTCACCTCCCTCAAAAAAACCCTCTATACTCATGTCGAGAAATAGTATGTAAGAGTTTATAAAGGTTTTGGGAGGTTAACAGAGATAAATTAATGTATTGTCACAAATTGATTGTGGAAGAATCCATATCTGCTTATATCTGGCAATACTTCATATTCTGTTACATTCAGGGTTGGGCAGCATTTTGTATCTTTGATTGGATTATCATCAGGTGGGCCAGGTATTGAATCGTCTGGATCAAAACAAGTAAATGTGTATTCATAGTTCTGTCTTAGGGAAGCAATTGTTCCATTGCATACCAGCTCATGCGGCTCTGTGCCATACCTTCCAGAGTCACATGGCTGTGGTCCAACGTACTGGCATTCCGCTGCTGAGGCAAGATACTGGAAATTTATTGGGCACCATACATTCATGAAAGCCCCAGCAACTGCTCCATCACATACGATTGTCTCATCATTTGCATTCTGAATTGAACTTCCATCCTCAATGCAAATTGCACCAAGCCCTGGATTTGTAACATGCGCCTCATTAGCGTAAACACAGTCATTTTGATTAGGACAGAGTATCTCAACAGGTGGCGTGTGATCATCATTGCAGGACACAGTGTCCAGTTCAGGATCCTCAATGTTATTATAGTGAACATCTCCACAGTTCATCCCGATAGGATATGTTCCTTGTTCACAATCACATGTGTTTATATGGCACTCGTGATCTTCTCCAGGAGCGATGCAGTCAAAGCTTCCTCCAGTATATCCTGATCCTTCTCCAAAGATATCAAGGCAGTATTCAAAAGGCCCGAAATCTTCTGAGTCACAGGTCTCCCCACTATCAATGACTCCATTGCCACAAGGACCTGCTAAAGGTCCTGCTTCACTTGCAGGCCAGCAAGCAGTTGTATCCCAGAAACATTCGTTGGTACAAGCAAGACTTCCCACTCCTGCCTGGAAGTGATCAAGATCAGCACAGGAAGTTATAACTCCCCAATCAGCCGGTTCACATTCTTCACCAGTCTCGATTAGGTCATTGCCACAAGTATGCTCGCAATAATAAGTGCAATCAGAATTATCAACACAAAAACTCCAAGTTTCACTAGCACCGGTATTCGAGTCGTCATCAGTGCAAATGGTCTGCCAATTATAACATCCTATGTTATTATATATGTGAGAAAAGCGAATATTACCAACA
>JAHJEM010000047.1 GCA_018825425.1 Nanobdellota archaeon
CAGAAGAAAAATTTAAGGTATATTTGGATAATGAGAATGAAATAAGAGAAATAAGTCTTCTGGAAATTACAAAGAAATCACCTTTGACAAGATTAGAAAAAGCGATGGCTCGTGGACATGTAGCAACCGGTCAGAAGAAGTTAATGTATAAAGCGCCCAAAATAATTGAGATGATAGCCATGCTACACTCCGAGAATTACAATGGCACAGGATATTTAAGATACACTCAAAACATGATCAGAAATGTATTTAATTGTCCGCCTGAAATCATCAATGTAGTGGCAGTAGCAGACGAATTCGACACGAAAATCAGCAGGGATTATCAGCTAGACAGATCACATTCAGCTAAATCATTCTATCTCGACCTGGGGGCAACCATAGAACACATGCAGAAATGCGCAATAGAAGAAACACTCAATCCAGCATATGTTGATGCATTCTTGGGATTATTACAAGACGACAGATCCCTGACAGCAAGGACTATAAGACATATGAAAGAGAGGAATGGTTAGGTCAAGCAAGTTATCTAGTGATTACACCAGGAATTAGAAAGCGACCCGTCAGGGAATAGTCCTAATTTCTTTTTGTTCTTGTACAATTCATGATGCTCTTCGGTCTGAACTTGTATTGTTCTATCATTTTTTGCCCATTCACGCATTTCTTGGATTTCAGACATAGACGGGGCATTAAGAATATCATATTCATCCTTTTCGTCTCTAACTGGCCAACCTGCAATGTTATCAACACCATATCCTTTGAGACTATTTACAATTTCTTTAAATCTCTCTAAATCAGAGATGTTACCTCTGCTAAGAACAATGTTTGCTCTTACTTTAAGATGCGCTTTATAAATACGACTGACTATCAATTCCAAGCTTGGATAAGATTTTATTCCAAAAACTTGTGCATTCTTTTCTTCAGATATTGAATGAACCGTCCAGTATACGTCAGTTAGTCCTTTGGATTGCCATAAAGGAAGATATGTTCCAGAAAATTCTATTGATCTTCCTATTCTTATACCATTGGTGTAAAGCTTTATTTTTCTGAAGTCAAAGTTTTTAGCAATATCTAATGTTTTTGTTACAGAATTTGGTGCGAGGGTTGGCTCACCTCCACTTGTCAAGCTTAATGATCTTGCCCCTCTTTCGTAGGCATATTTGAGTGTATTGTAAAAAAGTTCTTCATTAATGACTCTATCTTCTTTGGGCATGTTCTCTCTGTGTATTGACCCTGCACAATGTGCGCAATTAGCATTGCATTTTCCAGTGCCTACAAATAATGCAATATTCTGAAGCCTCATTTCATACATAATGCTCCTTCCCTTATCCAAGAATAAGCGACAGTCCCGTCCTGGAAGACGACTAGCTGCCTTACAAAGTCTTTCTTTCGGTCGTGCTTAGTGACATACTCAGTGTATCTGAGGATGTTTACGTTGTAGTCAAAGACTCCTCCTCCCCATACATGGCCGTGGCACATCTTTGCATTCTTATGCAACCACCTCTTAATTCTGAATAAATTAGTCCTTGAAGGTGTATACTCTGTCCTGGTGCCATCTGGTTTGCCGACAGGCCAGGAAGTGATATTATCAATTCCTTTCTCAATAAGAGTCTTTACTGCTTCTTCATACTTTTCTGGATTGTCAACTCCTCCTTTTCTGAGGAGCAAGGTACCTCTAACACCGAGGCCATGACTTTCTACGTTTGAAATAATAGTCTCTAAAAGAGGATAACTCTTGATACCATAGATCCTGGCTTGTTCTTCTTCATCAACTGCATGGATCGATACTGCAATATTATTGAGTCCTAATTCTCTCCAGGTGTCTAAGTATTCATTGCAAAATCCTTCATCTCCTAAGAGGATTCCGTTTGTGAATAAGTTCACATTCGGAAAATAAGCGCCTTGTTCTGCACATTTATGATATATTTCAAGGGCTCTTGTCAATGAGTCCGGGTCACAGGTTACTTCCCCGCTTGAAGTCAGGGACAAGGACCAGCCGCCGTAACGAGCAGATAACTTTATCGCTGCTTCCAGATTCTTGTCATAAAGCTTGTTCTCTCCTGCTTCAGGCCTTAGATATTCACCTGCACATCCAA
>JAHJEM010000048.1 GCA_018825425.1 Nanobdellota archaeon
CATCTATTCAGGCATTATTTCAACAATTGTACCCCCTCTTTTCTCCTCAGAATTAAAAAGCATTCCTCCTTTTTCTGGTACTGCAATGATTTTGACATGGTATTTATTTGCCAATTCCTGTAACCTTTCTTTTTTATCCTCTGTGTAATGTGCTCCGATACAGCAGGGCAGCATTCCAAGTCCTGTGAAGTCAGTTATTCCAATGATATCCTCATCATTTGTTGTTGAAATGTTTTGGCCTAAGACAACTGCTCCTGCACTGTTGCCATAGATGATTACATCCTTTACTTCTTTTAGGTATTTATCAAAACCAGACTTTCGCATTATGTCTATGAGTTTGAATGTGTTTCCACCTGCAAGATAGATGGCCTTGGCGCCTTTGACTTTATCCTGCCAATCTCCATAGAGATCAATCCAATCAACATTGGTGAGTCCATAGTTTGCCATGCTCTTTTGGAAGAATCTGAAATATGCTTCTTGGGACCGCGGTGTTGCTGCAGGAACAAACAAGACAAAATCATCTGTCTTTATGTTGTCTAATAATAATTGGTCAATCTCTTTTGCATCCTGTCCAAAGCAGCCGCCGTTTATGATTATCATAGTATGTAGGTTTTTAAAATGTATAAAAACTTTTTGGAGATAATACTCATTCTATTACCTTGAAAGAAAATTACCCTTAAAATAATCGAATTTAAATATTCTTGATCCACTAACACATTTCTATGGATCTAAATAGAATACGAGATCAAGATCTCATATATTTTGGTGAGAGAATCGAGCCATACTTTGCTTCCTCAATTATAATAAGAGGTATGCTCAGTCAAGATAACCTTAAAAAGATACTTGAATTGAAATCAGGTGTTCGGTGGCTATACACCAACAATTATTTCTTCATGTTCAAAGCAGACCTATCACAAATAAAAGTTGAGGTACGGGAAAATTTCAGGCAAAAGGGGAAAAATTATGCAAACTCCTTGATAAAAAGATGCTTAGAACACGGTAATAAGCTTGTCAGTGTTTCCAAAGCAATCCAGAAGAAATCTGAGAAAATTGATAAGAATAAGATGCATCAACTTCTGAATGAATATATTACCACAGCAAGCAATTATATGATTTTCCAGAATATTGCTCTATTTGAGGATTCCATTGCTGAAATCACCCAAGAACTGGTCAGGAAATATGCCAAGAGCGATCAAGAGACAATCAAACTGACTGATCTGATAACAACCCCAAGCAAGTTGACTGCTGCTGAGAACGAGATGGATGATTTTCTGAAAATTTGCACAAAAGAAAATCCGAGCAAGTTACTCGAAGACCATGCAAAGAAATATGGATGGCTATCGATAAGGTTCTTTGTGGGTGTTCCTTGGACAAAAGAGGCTGTCATTAGTCGTCAAAAGGATAATGATGTTGCCAAGCAAGAGCTTGAATCGCGAATAGAACATAGAAAAAATGTTGAAAAGAACATATCTTCTGCAATTAAGATATTTGATAGGAAAGATAATGAGATTGTAAAACTTATAAGAGATATAGTATACCTTAGGACACAAAGAACAGACTTTTTCCAGGAATCTTCATATTATGTCCAACCACTTGTAAAATCAATAGCCAAAGAATTAGGAGTGACTTACTCAGAGCTTCTTTATTTGAGTGGTCCAGAAGTACTTGATGCTTTACAGGGAAGATTAAACTATCTTGATACTATAAAAAAAAGGAAAACTGGCTTTCTTGTAGTATTTGACCAAGATAGAGATATAGTCTTGGAATCTCTTGCTGCTGTGAAATTCGTTCAGGAGCGATCAATACTGCGCAGAAATGTAGAAGATGTCAAGGAAGTTTGTGGAAATGTTGCCTATCCCGGATATGCAAAGGGAAAGGTCAGGATTGTCAAGACAGATAAAGATAATGCCAATTTTATTAGAGGAGAGATTTTGGTTTCTATAATTACAACGCCAAATCTGACTCCTTCCATGGAAAAAGCTGCTGCAATAATCACAGATGAAGGCGGAATCACATGTCATGCCGCAATATTTGCCCGAGAGATGAAAAAGCCGTGCATAATTGGTACAAAAGTGGCAACTAAAGTGTTTAAGGATGGAGATTTGGTGGAAGTAGATGCAGAGAGAGGGATTGTAAGGAAAGTATAGGATTATTTCTAAATGGAAGTGTCAGCACCGGACAGTATAAATTACACGACATTTGGACATAGTATATTGTTGATGAAAGAAAATTCAGTTACTAAGACATATCATAAATATATCCCCCCTACAATACCATTTTACATTTGTAAGGGGAAACATTTAAATACTATCTAATGTTCTTCACAACCATGGTATACATCCACAAAAAAATCATAGGCGGAAAGGCATATTATACCCTGCGGATTTCTGAAAGAAAAGGAAATAGAGTGATCACTAAAGATATTTGCAGTCTTGGTAGTGATCCAGAGAAAATCAAGTTGGAAGACCTGGAAAAGAATTACCATGCTGAAATCCGCAAGTCCTATAGAACATTGAAGCGATTCTTGGAGCTGAACGTCTATGAGCAAAAGGCCCACAAGCTGAAACTGAAGAAACAGGAATTGCTGCAGGCAAATGATCTCATCATAATTGAAGCAACAAAACTACATTACAAAAAGAGATTTCTCAAACTTGACAAGAAAACAAGAGAGGAAATGCTTGAAAACTTCTTATTAAGGTTCGCAGTCAATTCCACAGCCATAGAGGGAAACACAATCAACCTGAAGGATGCGGCACGCCTCTTCAAAGAAGATATTATTCCTAAGAACCACACTATGCGTGAAGTTTATGATTTAACCAACACAAGGAAAGTATTCTTTCATCTGCTCAAAAAGCAGCAAAAGTTGAGCCCACAACTCATGATTGACATTCACGACAAGCTGCTAGAGAACATTGATATTCGTAAGGGTTTCCGTAATCATGACATTCACATCCTCGGACAGCCTTTCAAGCCAACACCTGCAAGATATGTAAAAGCAGACGTCAATCTCTTGCTTAAGTGGTATGATGAGCATAAAGCGAAACTACATCCATTTGTCCTCACAGTTCTTTTCCACCACAAGTTCGAGAGCATCCATCCTTTTAGTGATGGCAATGGCAGGACAGGAAGGATGCTGATGAATCTCATCCTTATGCAAACATCATATCCGCCTATTGTGGTCAATAGGAAGGACAGGAAAGAATACCTTGAAGCTATGAATCAGGCTGATAAAGCAGTACGAAAGAGTCTTATCAGTATGGATGATGACCACCTGAAGCTAATCCATTTCATGGCAAGTCAGCTCCAACAATCATACTGGGACGTGTTCCTGTTCTGAGTATCAAAATGAAGAAAGGGCTTGACGCCCCAAGAATCTGTCGGCACCAGGATATAAACGCCAACTCACGCAAGGCATCGTGAGTGTGTCTCCCCCACTATGTTCAGTCCAGCACACAAAGAAAAGAAAAGTGTCGGCACCGGGCATGCTAAGAAGATGAGTTTAGTGCATGAAATCAATTTAGACCACAATCAGTACAGCTTGCCATAAGGACCTAAACCAAAAAATTTAATAACTAGTGACTATGATTTGGGTTAGAATGTCTAAAATAATCATTGTTGTTAATCCTGACGAGAATATCTTAATTATGATAAGAACAATTCTTGAAAAGGAGAATTACGATGTGATTACAGCTAAGGATAATAATGAATGTATTGAAAAATGTAACACTATAAGGCCTGATCTCATATTTTTGCCAATCATTTCAAAAGGACCCTTACCTAAGGAGATTGCACAAAGGCTAAATGATGTTAAAATAATCTATCTTACCAAAGTTAAGCTGACGAAGAAGGAAAAACTTGAGTTAATTGAAGAAAAGGGTAATCCTGTTGATATAATTAATTATCCGTTGAATCCAAGTAGACTTCTTTTTTATGTAAACAAATACGTTAATTGAAGATGACAACGAGTTTCATATACGCAATAGATGTTGACAACTACTTATTTGATGTTCGAAAAGTTATTCGAATAGCATTAAAAAATCTGGACAAAATCTTCTATATCAGCTTGAATAGGACTGCTAAGAATATTAAGCAATTCTGCATTGAAAGCGATGTAGATCCTAAAAAGATATTTATTCTTGATATGGTAAGCAATCGTTTTAGAACACCAGATCCTCAAGAGGATGTGATGTATCTTGATATTACCAGTGATCCTTCTAATTCACTAAAACAGATTGTTGAAGCGTTGGAAAGCCACAGATGTGATACAATATTATTTGACTCACTTTCAACGTTGGAATTGTATTACGATGTAAAGACTTTGACAAAATTTGTTCATGACCTCCTTGTTTATACACAGTCTGAGAATCTAATTAGTATACTCCTTATACAAAGAAGCGACGTTGAGAAGGAGTGGGTAAAATCAATATTACCTCTTGTGGATGAATTAAAAGAGGTACATTTTGATCAAACCCAATTATGAGGTTCAATTAATTGGCTGCACACTTCTATTTTTCTCTCAAATATATACACAAGACAGGAATTGATAGTCATTGTATAAAAAGTGTCGGCACCGGGACTTTCAGCCATGAACATCTTGTCCATAGTCTTTGAACCCGGGATCTCCAGATGACCCTAAAGGCAGTCATTGCACAATTTCTTGTACTCTTCACTCATTTATATGAGTCTGGGGCCATAACCAGTCTAGACCATGCCGACATTGGTCCTTAAGTAGATGCTATCCTCTTTTAAAGGTTACGCTCAAATCAAGCTAAAGCGCCTTCCTTTAATTGGGAGGTGTGGGCTCGTAGCCAACTTGATTTGAGTGTTCCGGAAACTTTGTCTTGGACAAAGTTACCGTTACGCTTGAATAAGGTAGAATTATTTGTTGAATGCAGCAACAGCATCATCGGCGGTCAACGGTCATGCCTCATTTCATTCGCCATGCCCTAGGCGACATCCCGTAGGGACAACCCCTGTCGCCTCGACGCCAATGCTGTTGCTGCTCTATTGATTGTTAGTTGCACCCGGCGGCGGCGGGGGGAGGGCTGGGTGGGCCATATAGAATACGCTCTCTAAACATACCTCTTAACCGCATCCAGAACTTTTATTGCCTGGTGAACCAACATATGAGCCTCAACATGAGTCCGATATTTCCTTTTCTCATACTGTTGTACTGTGTCATAACAAAGGATGACCAATTGTCTGGCAGTGTCAGGCATCTTATACTCTTTCAACTTAAAATACAGTTGTTCATGCGTGAATGTGTCATGTACCTGGAACACTGTCATATAATATCCATTCAGTAATTCCAGGAATTTCTCATCAAGTCCCTTCTCTGCACTATCAAGCATCTTGAGATTGTGAATAGTCTCCTCAGTCACACCTTGACGCTTACCTTTACCAAAATAAAACAAGGAGGTAAATTTATTGAAAAAAAGAAGTGAGTCAATGCTCATGTTCATACCAATACTTTTGAAGATGAAATTGTATCTTCTTTCCAGGATTGCAAGCAGTGTAGCAAATAATAATAACATTATCAGGAACACAATGATAGCTTTTGGTGAGATCCCGTAGAGTTCTTCAAATGTACACACCCTGCATGGCCCACCGCAGTCTGCTTTTATCTCGTTCTGGTTTTTAATGTGATCAGAACACGTCGCGCAGGCTTCACAACTGCCTCCACAGTCAATCCCTTTCTCATCCTGATTCTTTATTTCATCAAAACATGAAGGACATACATTTCCGCAAACAGGTCCGCAATCGATTCCTTGTTCTCCTTGATTCTTGGTCTGATCAGAGCAAGAGGCTGCTTGACAGATTCCAGATCCCGCACATACGTAGCTATCACAATCAAGATGCGTATTGCATTTGGCTCCAGCCGGACAGGCCTTGCATTCCCCACCACAGTCTTTGCCTGATTCATTACCATTTGTCTTACCGTCCCAACAAGTAGGACATTCTTTGCAAACGCCCCCACAATCCACACTGGTCTCATCTTGATTCATAATACTGTCATGGCAAGTATATGGACATTTTCTGGTCAAATCTGGTTTGTCCTTTGATGTCTTACAATCGCTAAGATCCTTGCACAATCTTGTCTGCATCTGGCCAAAATTACAGTTACTCCAATTTCCACATATCCATTTTTCTTGGCAGGTATCGCATCGTCCACAGTCAGTAGGACAAGTTGTGCAATTCTCTTCATAACACAGCCCATCACCACACATAATTTTCTTCTCTGCAACACCAATCAGAACTGCATTACTTTTTGCAACTTCCCCACTTGGATCCGTTGCTGTAAACCTCAACGATTTTATACCCTTATATCCTTGTTTGGACTCAATCGTGACCTTACCCTCAACAATTGTGACATCCATGAAAGGGTCATTTGGTCTGACATCACGCTCATGCAAGAATCTGTATTCGAATTCGAGTGGATCATCATCAGGGTCAATAAAATAAACATTTAGGTCGTAGGGTGTACCAAAATCATTTTCGAACATAC
>JAHJEM010000006.1 GCA_018825425.1 Nanobdellota archaeon
AGTGCTTTACAGGTAAGAGAGGTCCGGGAGTTCTTCCTGGAAAACGAAAAGGCATGATCAAAGGAATAATCGCACCACATGCAGGATATTCCTTTTCAGGTCCTTGTGCTGCCTGGTCTTACAAGGCATTAGGTGAGAGCGAGATGCCTGATCTATACATTATCTTAGGGCCGAACCATCACAGTTCTGCTTCTGGAATCAGTGTTGAATCCATGGAACTTCCATTTGGAACACTAAGAGCAGACCAACCATTTGCCAGAGAATTAGAAAAGAAAGGGACTCTGAAAGTGGATGAAGAGATCCATAAGGCAGAGCACAGTGTCGAAGTCCAGCTTCCATTCATACAATTTGTCGACGAGAAACAGATTGAAAAGATCAAAGTATTGCAGATACTTGTAGGTCAGGATCTTGATCTTGCAAAAGCAGCACTTGACATAAAAGAGACCATGATGGACTTTGGAAAGAAGGTGGTGTTCATTGCAAGCAGTGACTTCACGCATTATGGACCTAACTATCATTACATGCCTTTTATCGAAGATGTCCAGAAGAACATCTATGAGATGGACAGGCAGGCAATAGAATTCATATTGAATGGTGATGAGGCTGGATTCTTGAAATTTGTTGAAGAAAAAGAGATGACTGTGTGCGGATTCTTACCGATTGCATTGCTTCTTAAGGTATTAAGGCATCCGAAAGCAACATTAGATGCGTATTATACCTCTGGTGATGTTGCTGAAAATTATAGGAATAGTGTGAGTTATGCAAGTATTGTTTTCAGATGAACTCTTAAAAAACTTTATAAACTTGGATTCTTGAAATTGAACTTGATGAATAAAAGAGGTCAGCTAACAATATTTGTAATAATAGGAATAGTTCTTATAATTGTGTTTGCAATATCATTCTTTCTAAAAGACATGATTGAAAACGCGCCAACCCCAGGTAATGAACAAGCAGCAGAATTGAAGAAGAACATTGACAGTTATATTGGAGGTTGTGTGGAATTGCTCACTGAAGAGGCTGTGTACAAGGCAACAAGCCAGGGAGGAGATATCTATGATATTCAATGCAGTGGTGCTTGCAATAATCCTGACAATGTACATTGGTTTGAACGCAAAAAAACAGATGTTAGTGTAAATAAATGGGGTGAAACTTGTTTGCCAATTGATTCAAAATTCTGTGTATCATATGGCATAAGAAAATTCAACAAGTATGATCCGAGCGGACCATATTTTAATGCAAATGAGAATGAGTATCCGAGTGAAAATTTTAATATTGAGGCTGTAACGCCTGATGAAACCCCTGCATTCGGAGACAATGGTCTACGAAAGCTCTGTGCGCATAATGGTCCAAACAAAAAAGACTATACCCAAAGAGATGCGGTACCTTGTCATTTGAAATCATACGACGCACCATATTATGAAGAATATGCGAACTTCTCAATACAATCACAGATAACATATTATATCGCAAGCAAACTTCCCACCTGTGCTGATTTCTCAGACTATGTGGAAAAAGGTTATGATATTGAAGAGAATGAGCACATTGTAACTGTCGAACTTGGAGATAGGGATATGACTGTGACTGTTGATTATCCAAATTTCACGCTTACAGGTCAGGGTTTGCAACAAAACGAGTTGAAATCCAGTGTGAAACTAAACATCCCCTTGAAGAGATTATATGAGTATACATATCAATTGATTCAGAAAGAGATAAGCAACATCAATTTTGATCCAACAGATGACTCGCAGAACAGTCTAGTTGATGGTTATATGAGCTTCTTCATCACAAAGGAAGAAAACGCTTGCGCAAAGAATCCGTGTTTTATTCCAACAGTTGCAGGTAGTACTGGCATAGATATCTATGCTCCAGACCTTAATGACAAACTCATGGCCGCAAATTACAATCCTAAATTCGATGACATAATAACAGTGCAGGATCCTGATGCAATTGTTATGGGTGCTCCTTTGGCATTTAATTTTGCGGTTAGGAATAGACGGCCGGTTGTGAGCGTTTTTGATCCTTTGACAGGCGATGCTGCGCCAGTCTATAAATCTCCTGCTACTATCAGATTTAGAGCATTAGATCCTGATGATGAATCCGCAACTAGTTTGGAATTCCATATTAATCCTGGGAGTCCAGTTACAAAATATCAATTTGATTGCGATGGATATGGTAATGTTGGTGAATGTAACATCTGCTTTAAGGATTCTGTTTGTGGTCAGAAAACCTGGTCTGCAGGTATGCCTGATCCTGCATTAAAATTCATAGCAAACGGTGTTGAGCAAGTTTGGGGTGGGGCCCCATTGAATGCATGGCACAATTTGCCAACTGGCTGGAAAACAGTCTCTGCAACATTTAAGACAACCCACGTTGGAGCTCGAGATACTGTTGTCATACAAATACGTGATCAAGCAGGGGAAATTGACAAATTGGTTGTTCCGTACCATTGCTGCAAAGACCAGGGTTCAAATAATCACAATACTGCATTGGCTGGCTTCATCAGAAATACTTGTTCTGGCGGTAGCTGCAATTCTTGCCCTTCCTTGAATTGCTAAACCCCTATTTATTATCGAAACCTATATAAATGCTCCCTCTAAGAAATATTAGAAGAGGTGACATTTGGTGGGTACTAAACCTTGGAAAGCAGTAGTGATAGTATTATTTCTGATACTTACCTATTTTTTGAGTGCTAATCTTGGTCAAGCTGCTGTAACTGTATCTTGCGTACCAGGTGTTGCTGATACTCATGTTTGTGCTTGTGAAACGGAATGTACAGCGGGTCTTTTTACTCAAGCAAGTTGTGAAGCAGGTGACGTTTGCGGAAGCCCAGGAACCTTCTGTCCAAATAATGAGATTGAAGATGTTGCTGCGTGTGCAAATATTTGTTGTTGTGAAGGTGCTGAGGGGGGAAGAATAGGGCTTGGAACAACATGTTCTTATGATTGCATAAATGACCCTGAAGGCAATTGTGCTTCAGATGATCCAACGCATATTTGTGATGATTGTTTGGATGAATGTCAAGCATTCTGTACAGACTATGTGCCTAGTACGCCTTGTGAGCCTGAATGGCATTGCGGATCTTGGGGTGAATGTGAGAATGGTTATGAACGTAGAACGTGCACAGATAGTGAATGTGGTCGTGAACCACAAGAGGAATATCAACCTTGTTCAGAAGACGGTTTTCGAATATGTGGTATTGTAAAGGACGTGGGAGGAAATCCCCTTGCAGGAGCCAATGTGTGGGTGGAAAAGAGCGGAACCATTGAAGGAAGCACACTTACGCTAAGTTCCGGTAACTATTGTGTTGGTGGCCTAACTGGAAGCGATCAACAAATATACATAATCTATGCCTCAAGATATGATTGTCAGGCTGAAGACCCTGAAACTATTGGGCCGCTAAGAGTGACCACAGACCTTAATGCTCAGAATTTAAATTTACAATGCGAAGAGGAAGCCTGTGCGCCTCCTGTTCTTGAGATGACACAGGTGCGACCTCAATTTGAGAGCTTGAATGTCCTTATCAGCTGGACCTTGACTGAGAGCGAGACCTGTGATGAGGATGCATATTATCCTCTCCTATACAGATACAGTGAAGATCAGCCCTTCCCATCAGAACCTGATGAATCTCAGAATTTTGAGAGAATTGATTCTGCATCTGCTTGTATCGAAGGTGCAGGTGTCAAAACTTGTACATATACTGCAACATTACCTCAAGTTGGAGCAGATGAGTACCCAACAGAATATTGCTTTGCAACCAGATATTCTTTTGGAAGTGGATATGTGTGGCCAGAATGGGATGAAGAAGTCCTTTGCTTTACTAATGAAGATGAAGAATGTACAAAATCTCATGCGGGCGTATTTCCTTTTTGCAGTGAGGAAGAAGGTGAAGAAGCAACAGTCGGATGTATGGTTTCAACAGGTCCACGACAATACAATGCGTTGGCTGTAATACAGTCCTGTGCAGATGGTCAAGTCTGCTTGGTTGTTGAACATCAAGAAAGCCTAATTGCCAGATGTTCGCCGCCTCCGCCCTGCGATAAATGTACTGGGCTGTTTGGAATGTTCTCTGTTTTTGGACCAGATGTTGTTATTCATAATGAGCCTTTCTCAGCCCAATGCGATGAGACTGAACTAACTCAGTGTTATCTTGAAATGGGGAGAAACCAAGGTGAACAATTCGAGTACGGTATTGTAGATGTGTTTCGTGGATGTGATGAGATAACAAGTTGCTCAGATTATCATACAGAGGAAGCTTGCACAGATCCCTGCAATGCAGTATCTGAGGAATGTAGATGGGTAATTGATGAGACTGATGAAACAGGAACAAACCACGTATGTATTGGATTAACGCAAGGGGGTGATGAGCAAGATCCTGGTCTGGGTGTTTGCAGTGATTGTGTAGGTGCTGAATGTTATCCTGATCAGTGTCTAGCATATAATGATCCTGACAAGATTTGTTATTATAATGATCCTGGAGGGATGATTGAAGAAGAAGTTCATACACCTTGTGTCAGCATAACTGAGATGGCTTGCCGTTATTATGGAACTCAAGGGGATTGTGAAGGTAATCAACCAGTAAGTGTCTCTTCAACCAATCAAGTAACCCCATCTAATGATTTTTTTCCAATAGGGCGATGCAAGTGGTCGATGAATGAAATTGACTATCCAGATGGAGTTTGCATCAAAGACTCTAACGGAGACGGAATCGATGATTGTGCAGAATATTCTGGTGAAGTGAAGTTCAATTGCTATTCTGATATTACACCTCCTGAAACAGTACTTCTTTTAAGACAAGCAGATCCTCCAGCACTTCCAAGATATTCATTCTATGAATTGACTGAAGAGAGAAATTACTTTGAAGTCTCTGATGAAGAAGGCAATCTTGGAGTTGATCCAAAGAATGCAGGAAATTTCTGCTTATATACAGAAGGACAAACACCTTGTGCGCCTGATGGATTTGAAGGAATTGGCACCACTCCGGGTGTTTATTGGTTAAGATATTATTCAGAGGATATTGCGGGTAATCTGGAGTATCCTATCAGAAGATCAGATGTTCAGATAGACGTTTATGACGATGGGAGGCCTGCAATTGAATCAATCACATTTGATGGTGTGAACTATGATGATCTGCCAGGAGACAACCAGAAACAGGTTGCTTTACCAAATCCTGAGATTGTCATCACATTTGATAGGGATCTTGAATCATTTGAAGCTGTTCTGGCAGAACTTCCAACAGGCCCTGTACATCTTACAGTTTCTGGACAGGGCAGGATACACACTATACAAACACCATATCTTCCGCCAGGTAACGAATTTGAGTTGGTTATGCTAGCCGCAACTGACGAAGCTGCAGCAGAATTTGTTAGAGGATTTTCTATTCCTTCAACAGAAGCGATTGAACTCAATCCAAATGGTGAGATGTTCTTATATGAAAGCGATCAGACAGGTATTGCAGACAGCACATCATTTAAATTGACTGTTGTTGTGAATGATCCTCAAGACCAAAGGCAATGTTGGGCAGCGCCGACACCTGATGCTGGAGAAAATCCAGACATGAGTCCGATGCAATGGCAGCCAAATTCAGTGTCTCAACTTGTTAACGCAAGAACTGCTCTTAGCCTTACTCCTGATAACAGTAACCAAGATGATTATCTCAAAGAGATTTGGGTGCGGTGTGATATTACAGATGGTGAGCAAGTTACAACAACTCATTTCAAGAGTTTCCAACTAGGTATTGATAGTTCGGATCCTGACTTTAACATTGGTCAAGATCCATCTCCAGTCATTAATTTCGGAGATCCAGAAGCATTCATCAATTTATCAGGTTCAACTGATAAGGTCCAATGTATCTATGATGTGTTCTGGCCAACAGTTGGGGAGGACAACCATCGTGAAGGACCTGAAGCATTTCCTGATGGTGGCTCATTGGAAGACCTGGAAGATTATTTGTCTCCGCCAGCAATTGAAGATGATCAGAAGGCAAATGTGGAATTCATTGGAACAGAGATTCATTTCCCACAGAACATTGAGCCTCATGCTGTACCTGTGGAAGTCACCTGTACAAATCCTGTTCAGAGGACCACAACTAAAGTAGGATCAATTAATGTAGATTATTCTGAAGCATTTAGTATTGAACTTGTATCTCCCACATCTGGCTTTGTTGCTTATGGCAGTATTCCTACAGAACCTTTCAATGAAGACATCGAACTCGGTGTCACAACTTCAAAAGCAGTCGAGGAGTGTGTGTATTATCTTGAGGAGGGACCAACAACAGTAGACATCGAAGCAGATGATGAGACCCTGATGGCATTTTCACACACATTTACTGGCCCTGAAGGCTGGAACAATATCACGATCAACTGCAGTACAGAGCTTGGTTGGGTGGCAAAGGAGTACTCATTTATTGTTGATACTGCAGGACCTGTTGCTCCAACCATTTATAGCGAACAAGGAGACATAGGCTGTACTCCTGGACAGATCAAGATATTTGCCCGGGTCAATGATTCAAAGATAAGTGGTATTGGTGGGGTTGCCAGATTCTTTGTCCACTTAGAAGGGCCAGGAATTGAACCAGTGGATGAAGTCATTGCTTCAACCTTCCTGGGAGAAGAAGAATACTATATGAGCTATACATATTCTACTAGTGACATTGAGAATGGAGAAGATTACACATTCACAGTCATTGCTGTTGATCTTTCAGACAATGAAGGTGCTGAAGCATCCCTTGATGTCACTCAACAATTTGATCATGAAGATTGTTATGTGCCTATGCGAATAACTCCTGAATTCCCAGAACATGGAATCAGCAGCCTAGTCGAGACATTCACTCCTGTTGTTGCAACAGACAGACTTGCCGAATGCAGATGGAGCATGAACAGGCCAGATCCAAGCGAGGAAGGATTCCTTCACATGTCTGGACAATTTATTGAAGACATTCAGAACGGTGCAGACGGATCCATGACACACACCATGAACCAGCAGTACAGTTATAGTGATGATGTATGGATATTCTGCTATGACACCAGCGGGTTTCCGCATATAAAAGAAGTCTACTTTGGACATGATTTTTCAGCTCCTGCGTTCAGGTCAATTGAGATCACGCCTCAGCCACTACGAGATTACACAGATCGAAACGTGAGTGTACTTTTCACTACAGATGATGAGACTGTGTGTTGGATCGGAACAGATCCTGTGGGCTCATTTGATATGGATGAACATGCGAATTACTCAACTTATCATGATGGTTGGATTGATTACAGTAATATTGAAGACTTTGAGGAGCACCTCTTTGTATATGGTCTCAAGTGCAGCAATGGGGCAGATCCTGACTTGAGTACCACAGTAACCATCAACGTAACTGTTCACTTGACGGATCAAGTAGTGATTACCTTGGTCAGTCCAGGAGAGTATGGCAATCAGAATCCTGTAACCTTTGCAATCGAGACAAATCTTATTTCAGACTGCAGTTACAAGGCAGAAGGGATGGCTGATTATATGCCTCTGACCAGTTCGGATGAGGGACACTATCATCAGGCAAGCCTTGGAAGTATGGAATCTGGATCTCATGTTGTTTCAGTGGAATGTGCTTCTGGAACCAAGATCACAAACGAACAGATAACTTTCTTCTTGGATCGTGTTGATCCAACAGATCCTACACTGATAACCAATGATCCTCAATGTGGCAGAGGTGCTGTAACTGTGCGAGCACAATCCAATGATTCTGAGTCAGGTCTTGCAGGTTACAATTACACTTTACGAAAGACCAATTCAGAGGAAGATGAGGTTGTCGACGAAGGATTCATCCCGAGCGAGACCTTTGTGACCATATCATATGATCGAGAAGTATTGAATGGGTCAACATATTTATGGGCTGTATTTGCAGAAGACAAAGCAGGAAATCCAAGTGGAACCACAACTGCAAGGGTAAGAATATTTGATCCTTCAGAAGACGCGTGTGACTTTGAACCACCAATACAATCCCTTGACCTGGATTATATTGATCTGCAGACCGATGCGATGGTGGGTTGTGAAGATGATGGATCAGGATGCACTGACACATTTGATTATACAGCCGGTCCTGTAAATGAGACCTGTGATCCTGAAACAAGCGAATATTATGAAACGCCTGTAACAATGTATGAACGGAGTAAGTTCTGCTACAAAGTGTTTGATAAGGCATCCAATGACGCTTCAGGACAGAAGATCGTCCAGGTATATGATGTGCCTGACCATTGCTCGAATGGATTATTGGATGTGAATGAGACCGGTCTTGATTGCGGTGGTGAATGTATCCCTTGTGAAGCATCAGAATGCGGTGATGGAGATATCAATTCAAACGCAGAACAGTGTGATGGAACCAACTTCGGAAACCTTGACGGTTGCACTGACATGGTATTTACATTTACTGGAGGAAACTTGGGCTGTTCAGACACTTGTGGCCTTGATACAAGGGGTTGCCTCGGTCCAACAGGAGGATTCTGCGGCGATGGAATACTCAACCCTGGAGAACACTGCGAACCTGCAGTATTTGTAGACACAAGTTGCTCAGAGCTTTTCACGCTTGCAACTGCAGGCAGTATTGATTGCTATAATTGTAAGTTTGACACAAGCGAGTGTACTTTCCCTGGAAACAGCTGCGAAGTTGATTCAGATTGCATGTCAGGAATGTGCGAGAATAATCAATGTATACCTGCTGCATGCGATGATGGTATCAAGAATGGTGATGAAGGTGGTATTGATTGTGGCGGCGCATGCGATGCTTGCGCATTAGGATCTGAATGTGAAATGGACAGGCAATGCGAATCTGGCTATTGCAATGACGGTGTATGCGATGAATCTGCATGTGATGATCTTGCAAAGAACGGTGATGAGACTGGTGTTGATTGCGGAGGAAGTTGTCCTCTGAAATGTCCTGAAGGCGAAGGTTGCGAGACCAATAATGATTGTGAAACAGGATATTGTGAATTGATAGGAACACCACACATATGTATTGACAATCCAGATTCAGACCAGGATGGAATCCCTGATATCTGCGAAGAAGAATGGGGGCTTGATCCTTACGATTCAGATGATGCCTTCCTTGACCCTGATGATGATGGCCTTGATAACATGGCAGAATACTCTGTAAGTCTGCTATCAGGTGGCGCTTGTGAAGATGCATGTGATATTAACGATGCGGACACAGACGGAGATGGATTTGAAGACGGACTTGAGGTTGAGATGGGATATGATCCTTTGGATAAGGATGATCATCCACCAGAAGGAACTAAACCAATTGATGAACAGAATCCTTGTGAACTCAACAGGTATTGCGATGATGATGCAGGACCTTCTGGCCTTGTAGTATTATTCCTTGTACTTGGAATTGTATTCTTGGTTGCAGGAGTCCTTTTCTTAGTCGGGTATAGGAAACGTGCTGAACTCACTGTGTATTATAATCAAGTGGTAGGAAAGATGCTTGCAAATCCAAAACTTAAACCTTGGTGTGATAAGCTTGGAATCAAGCAAATACCTCAAAAGCGAGCGGTACCTGTAAGAGCTGCGCCTGCAAGGCCTACACCTTCATCAGCCAGGCAACCTGTAGCAAAAGCGCCTCCACCTCAAAAAGAAGCTCCAAAAGCGGATCCAAACATTAAGAAGACTAGGCTTGACAAAGAGATGATAATCAAGAAGAAAAGGATGGCAAAAGAGCGAGAGGCATTGCAGAAGAAAATCCAGGAAAGCTTCAGAAAGTGAAAAAGGGACAGATAAAGCAAGTGTTTGTGTATGGTATGACTATCGTACTTATCGGTTTTGTTCTTCTTATTGGAGTTAGTAGTCTGGTCAGAGTTGATGATTCAAAGTGTCAGGCAGAGAAGATAACTTTCTTTCGACAGCTGAATACTATGCTAAAAGCTAATGTTGTATTTGGAAGAGAACAACAGGCAGATATTGTAAAGCCTTGCACGTATCAGGCAGTTTGTTTTGTGGATGCGAGACGGGTTGAGGCAGTTCAGGGTACTACAGATCTCGCGGAATTCACAAACCTTAAGACAGGAGCCCCAGCTTATACTCTTGCTGATCCAGACAAAGAGAATATAATAATAACAAGTGTCAAGAATAATGTAGAGATGAATGTTTTCCTGATTACAGAAAAGATTGTGGAACCTGTTGGGTTCAATGAAAAAATTCAACTTAAGCCTGATTCGAGGTACACGCTTGGCGTTGGTGGAGATAATTTTCCCAACTATGCGTTCTGTATCCCTGCAAGAGCAGGTAAATTTGAATTCAGCCTGGAAGGTACTGGAAGAAGTGTTCTAATCAGCTAAAATGTGGTTTACCATGAAAAAGGCCATTGCAATTCAATTTACATGGGTATTTGTGCTTATTGTAGGTGCCATGCTATTTGCATTCTTCATGAATGTGATTGGTAAGCAGAAGGATATGGCTGAACAAGGTTCAGATGTCAAGACAAGAGACATCATCGGAAACATATTGAAGATTGCAGAAGCCACACCTAATACCTTTAACTCGCATGAGATTCCGAACAAGCCAATTGTCTTTGATTGTACAGAACCGACCTCATCCTCTTTTAGCATAGGGAAAAAAGGTTCTAAAGGGAGCTTAGCTACAAATGTGGTCTTCATGCAAGAAGTCATGAAATCAAACAAACTCTATACCTGGACTCTTGACTGGAAAATACCTTACCGTGCAGCAACATTTGTTTATGCAACCACTCCTCGGACAAGATATGTGTTCTACAAGTCAGATATTGATGCTTGTGCCAGCCTAATGGACTGGTTACTTGAAGATTGGCCAGAAGAGATTGAGAAGACTGTAGTATCTGGCACGCCCGCTGAGTTTATGGAGGAAGTTGTGAGTAAAGGATATGATTCAAATGTGTTTGTTCAGTTTGGTACAGACTGCAGGGCAGTAGATTATGAAGATGCTGCAAACAGAATTAATGCAATGGATTCGCGACTCAGCGACGAGGATGAGGATGGTCTCCGAGGTGGTGAAGAGGTTCACATGATTACAATTGTGCCCTTTGTCACTGACAATAATGTGGTCAACAAGAATCACGGAGAGTTATTTTTCTACAAAAGGCACGCGTATCCTGGAGAACATGGTGATTCAGACCTTTATTATTACAGAAAAGAGATGCTTCTTGGAGCAATATTTGCCCCACAAAAGGATCTTTATGAATGCACCATGCTAAAAGCATTTACCCGCGCGCAGTTAGTGAGTGAACTCAATTATAGACGTGTGTATGCGTTGGATGATGATACAGGAACCACTGGTTCCCATCTTTCAAGTAGGTATTGGTGTGATGACCTCTATGGTCACATAAAATACGCATTTATGAACACAACCTATCCTTATTGCGGGAACATCAAGATAATTGATGATATTATACTTAATTTACAGAGTGGTACAAGTTTGTTGGACAGTGAATTATTGGAGAGAAATGGCGAGTATTGTCCTACTGCTAATAGTTGTCAAAATGCTCCTGGCCCGTATCCCTGCAAAGAAAATCCTTTCCAGAGAATAGATGATAATTACAACCGTCTTGTGCGGGATGCAAGAGATATTTCAACAGTGGGCAACTGCCCTTACGTTTATTGATCAAGAAGAATAAAATGAGAAGACGAGCACAGATGCAGATGGGAGAATCGATTGCAATAATCATAATTGTGATCCTCTTAGTTGTATTTGGCTTTGTGTTCTACACCAAATGGGCCCAGGCAAAGATATCAATGGGTGCTGCAGGATCAAGAGAAGAAGACGCATTTGCAGTCGCAAGCATCGTCGCAAACCTTCCAGAACTTCATTGTTCAAAGAATACTGTGGTTGAACTTGCATGCTATGATTTACTGAAGATTGAGCATCTGAGAACAATGATAACTGATTCGAATGCAGGTTTGAGAAGCTATCCTCCTGAAACGTGTCAGCTTTCACAGGATATGACTAAAGATGCGTTTTTCTTCTACAACAGCCTGTTCAAGAACTCAAGGATTTCAGTTTATGAGATATATCCGGATCCAAATGACCTTACAGTATTTGCTGCGGTTGAGCAGAGAAGCTTATTAAGGTTGGATGATCCTACTCTTCCACTTTACACAAGTAGTGATCCGAATGGTGATCTTGATACTTCTGATGCTGTAGACCAATTCTTCGTTGTGATATACGACAGTCGTCCAGCAGATGTCACTCAAAAGATTCCTGCAAGAATTCCCATACGAATCTATAATCCTATGGATGAAAGTGTAAAACTCGGTGTGATTGAGGTTGTGAGGTATTTCAGTTGAGGCATATGAAGACAAAAGGACAGATGGAGGCAATGGGACTAATAATCATAGTCTTGCTTGTCCTAGTCGGAATATTTCTTCTCATAAGCTTTGGAAATGCTAAACCAAAGGATACTGCCACTGGATACAATGAGAAACTCATAAACAGCTTTGTGAGTACGCTTCCAAGCGTTGAAATTGCTATTGGTGATCGTGATCTTAAGATGAAGGATGTCATTCGAGCATGCAAATTTGGGACCCTTTCAAATGCGTGCGGTGAATTAGATGGTGCTTTGGAGACCATCCTTGATAACAGTCTGAAACTATGGGGTTATCATTATGAATTTAATATAACTGCTGTTGATATTGGGATGGTTTACCCTGATGAAAAAGACTAGAATATATTCCGATTCCTCCATGCATTGGCATGCGTAAGAGTGTGAGGGCAGAACAGCCAGTTGCACTGAGTGCGGGAGCAGAAAAAGCCACAATCAGCCTGAAAATATGTTATAACTAGATATATTATGTTTTGCAGGAGTAAAATTTATATACAACCACTCTTAGGAGGATAATGAGGTGAATTTAATGAAGAAAGCCCAAGGAATAAGTATCAATGTTATTATAATTGCAGCAATAGCACTACTTGTATTAGTCATTTTGGCAGTGCTCGTGCTCAAAGGAGGAACCAATGTCAATGAAGAAACCAATTCTTGTATAGCCAAAGGTGGAAAATGCACAGATGGTTGGTGTGAGAATGATGGTGATCAGATATTTGGCGCAACAGGCTGTGACGACAGTATGGTGTGCTGTAAACTATTCAGTCTAGGAGGTGAAGAATGAACAAAAAAGCCTCTTTATCAATAAACATGATCATACTATTTGTAATAGGACTTCTGGTGCTAATCATTGTGATCGCGATCGTATATAATGCCATGTCTGGCGGCGATGCAACTCTAAGAGATTGTGCCAATGCACCAGGCGGTGGCGGTAACTGTGTCGGTATGCCTTATGATAATAAATGTCCTGATGGTGGATCACACTATGCATTAGGCGATGAAAGCTGCGGAAATGATATGTGGTGTTGCGTAGGATGAATAAGTCAGGCTTTGCTATGAGTATGTTGGGTAAAATAGTGCTCGTAGTTTTACTTGTGCTTGTTGTTTCAGGAACACTTATTGTAAATATTGCATGGGGTGGTGACAAGATGACTTCCTGTAAAGCTGCAGGAGGAGAACCTCTTCCTATCAACACACCGAATAGGGAGTTGGTTCCAAACTATGCAGGGATTGGAAGGGATCTCAAGAAAGCACAGGATGCTGACAATTCAGGTATTCCTTATGCCTGTTTTGTTGCAGACTATGCAACAGGAAGAGGTGCACGTCTTAATGATGAAGATATTCCTGGAGGATATCACTTCTACTTGCTAACATATCCTGATTATCCTGCAGAAAACATAGCTATCAATCCTGCTCCAAGCAATGAGTTTGCATATAAGCCAAAAGATGCTGAAGAATTTGAGAGAACACTGATTGATGGGCATTCTCTTAATCTTGAAGAGAACAGGTTATATGGATTTCAAGCATATATCAAGAACCAAGAGAACAAGTTCTGCAGTATTTATCTGCGTGAAGGTGGAGAAAACCAAGGGAGTGCGGATAGCAACATAAAAGGCGGATATGTCAAGAGAGTCAAATGTGATGAGGCAGAAAGCGCCCCAATACTGTTCTATGTACCCAAGAAGAAGCACATGAGCGCGGTGGATTATAAACAACCAATAGATATTGTTCTTCTTCCAAGAAAAACATATGAAGGTGCTGCTGATTGGGACAATGATCATGCAGTCACAATAACAGTTAATCCTGTTGTTGGGCCTTGCAACAGTCGTTTTCAGGTGTTAGGAGCAGATAAAACTGATGTGAGCGCATTGCAAGAAGGTAAATACCAGAACAATAATCCTGTAACATTCACATTGCATGATAATTCTGTAACAGCCAAGTTCAATAATGTGGTGATTTCTCCAAATATTGTTATTAA
>JAHJEM010000049.1 GCA_018825425.1 Nanobdellota archaeon
TCGCCCATCCTGTATTGCTTCATTAAACAATTCTGAGAATTCATCAATATATTCTAGGTGCTCCCTGTTTTGGTAATACATTTTGCCAATATTGGGGAAATCTTTGCATCCTTCTGGTTGTCCATTTATTTTTCTTGAAACTAATTTAGATAGACGTTCAATATATTCTTTTCGAGCTTTTCCCTCTTTTGGGCAACCCATTCAAACAAACCCTCTGCATTTATCACATACCTTAGAACCTTCATGCTCTTTGATATTTTGGGATAGCTTACCGCATATCTCACAGATACCTTCACTCGCAACTCTTTCGCTTATAGGTTTTCTGTTCTGTTCCTTAAGCTCGATCTTCTCAGCGATGACGTCGAAGAGCTGGGGTTCAATCTTTAGAATATCTTTAGACGTAATTAGTCCTGTGAGCACTTCATTGTCCATTACAGGAAGATGTCTGATATTATAATCTCGCATGATTGTGATTGCCTCATAGATGTCTTTGGAAGGATCAATTGTTATGAGTTTCTTCTCCATTATCTCACTGACTTTTGTTGCCGGATCCATTTTTTTGGAGACTGCTTTTCTTACAATATCTTGTTCAGAAACTATACCGAGAACTTCACCATTCTCTTCAACAAGGATTGAGCCCACATGATTTTTGTCCATTACAGCTGCAATTTCCTGTATTGTTGTGCTAGGTTTTACTACTACTGGTTTTGTTGTCATGCAATCATGCACCCTGAATCCTGTTTTCACTCTAATTCCCTCCAAACTTAAGAATTTTAGTGTCTTATAGGTATTTAAAAAGTTTCCGACCCATTTTAATTGGTGAATTTTGAATTAATTATGTTTGGAACATATGTTTTGCAGGACAGAAAGGTTTATATACTAGTAGCGATATTAGTATACTAATAACAATAAATAGTACCCAAGTATACTAAGAAAACACGAGGAGCCTGACCATGACAGTAAATATATTTGACGTCTTCAGCAAGGTAACAGAGCAAACAGCGAAGAATCCAATCCCGACAATCAGTACTAAAAGGGCTGAAGAACTTAAGACTGAAAATGCAAACCGACTCAGGCAAGCAGTTCAGAACAATAATTCTTTACATATCCAAACAGATTATGATACTCCAAAAAATAACTCCTCAGTTCATACTTTCCCGAATTCACGAACTGGTGAGGAGAAGGATACAGAAATAGCCGAAAGGAAAGCAGCAGCAAACCCTTATTCTCAGGCTCGCCACCCTTCTCCTCCCCAACCCCTTCCAGAATGTGCGAATGATGAAGCCAAACCGGAACAGAAAGTAGATTTATCTAGGATATTCTATTCAAGGTAAAATCAAAAAGTAAAACAATAAAGGAAAAGTATAAATAATAAAAAAGGAATCAGAAAAAGTAAAGTTAAGATATTACTACTTCTTTGGTTAAATTAAATATTATCCCATTCCATCTAAACATATTTAAATACAAATAATTATCTCACAAGTATAATGAATATAGAAAACGAAATCAAGAAGTTTGCTCTGGAGAATGCAATTAAGTTCAAGGGCAAAGCAAACAAGAAAGCAGTGATAAGCAAAGTGCTTGGTCTAGGTCCTGATATTAAGAATGATATGAAAAATATAACTGGGCAGATTGATAAAATACTTGAAGAGGTCAATGCTTTAGACTTGGATTCCCAAAAGCAAGAACTTCTAAAACTCAATCCAGACTTTGAAACAGAACAGAAAGAAAAGAAGGCTGCCCAGAAGCAGGCTGCAGAAGAACTTCCACCATTGAAAAACGCAGTGATGGGCAAAGTTATCACTAGAATGCCTCCTGAACCAAGCAAGTACAGCCATGTCGGCCATGCACTCTCATTTCTTATCAATTACATGTACGCACAGAATTACCAAGGGCAATGCATTCTGCGGTTTGAGGATACAAATCCTGAAAAAGAATCCAAAGAGTTTGCAGATGCAATCAAAGGAGATGTGTTGGATTACCTTGATATCAAACCAAGCAAAACCCTGTATGCTTCTGATGATATGGACAAATTCTATAAGTTGGCAGACCAATTGGTCCAATCAAATCATGCCTATGTCTGTTCTTGTCCAAGTGAGCAGATCTCAAAGGACAGAAGAGCAATGACTGAGTGTCCCCACAGAATGCAACGTCTTGACCTGAATATGAAACTCTGGAAAGAAATGCTTCAAGGGAAAAGCAAGGAGTATGTGTTGAGATTATTGATTGACATGAGGCACAAGAATGCAGTCATGCGTGATCCAGTGATTTTCAGGGTAATTGACCAAGAGCATTATCGACAAAAGTCTAAGTTCAAGGTCTGGCCCATGTATGATTTTGAGAACGCAGTCGAAGACGGACTCTGCAAGGTAACCCATGTCATGCGATCAAATGAATTTGATACAAGAATTGAACTCCAGACCTACATACTGCGACTGTTGGGTATGCCTGAGATAGAATACAAGCATTATGGCAGGTTCAATATAACTGGAGCGTTAACCCAAGGCAGAAAGATTCGAGAAGGGATCGAGAAAGGAGAATTTGTAGGTTGGGATGATCCCAGATTAGTGACGCTGAAGGCACTCAAGAGAAGAGGAATTGTAAAAGAAACATTATACAAGCTCGCAAAGACATGTGGTATGTCAAAGACCCAATCCAATATTGATTACTCTGTGATTGCATCAATCAACAGAAATATCCTTGATGCA
>JAHJEM010000050.1 GCA_018825425.1 Nanobdellota archaeon
ATGTTCAGATGTTGTTGATCTGTGTTGCATCCAAGGATTTCAGCGCCCTTGACTCCTTTTTTATAGAGCCAGTTCACCATGTTGTTCCCTGCGCCACCGCATCCGATGACTTTTATGTTCGCTTGTCCTACTACTAGGTTACTGTTTTCTTCCATGTTACTGCTTTCTTCCATTTTTACTTTAGCCCCCTTGGTTTAGTCATTGATAAATCACCATTTTTTTTGGTTATTATAGCTTACGCTAATCTTTCGTAAATCTGTCAACCCAAAAGAGTTTTTGTCGGGCAAACAACCCCTACCCGATACTAAACATCTAATCAACCCACACTTAAAATCTAATATCTGAATTGCCGTACCAGTATTTAAAGTTTGTGGTTCTATAACTATAACTTTTAAAAATATATATTTAAAGCAGGTTCAGTCATTTCTGATATAGTGTGACTTTTTTGCCAGGATAAAGGCCCATGGCTGTCATCTGCTCGAATTGGGCAGGTTCAATGGTGAGATACATTATATTGTATTTGTATTTGTCTTGGACTTCAAATGTTGCCTGCCTGATCTTTTCAGCATCTACGTCTATGCCGACTATTATAACAGATGCCTTATCTGCTGTTTCTTTGCCGTGTAGAACAACTTGGGAAAGTCCTGCTAAATCCTTGATCATGTTGATGAATTCTTCCAAAGCATTCTTTTTAGTGCTTATTATGCTGTCCAAAAATTTGATTATATCATTGTCTTCTATTTGGTAGAGCTTGAATGCTTTGATGTGTATTTCCTTTAGAACCTCTAGTTTTACGAGCTTTCTTATGATTCTCATGGTTGATGCTGGAGAGACTTTTACTTTCTTTGCAACTTCTCTTAGATAGAATTGTTTCTCTGGATTATCGATGAAAAATCTTAGAACAGCAATGAGTTTATCATCAATCAGTTCATCCAGTATATTTTCTGTCCCCATTGAATTCTACATCTACAATGGTCTTATTTAAATGTTTTCATTTTTGAAACAGTGTTTCAAATTTGAAACAATAGTGGAATTGACTGGAAAGGTTATTTTGGAGTATATAATATATTTAGAAGTAAAAATTTTGTGCACAGTAAGCAACACCATCTAGAAATTCATCAGGTCTTTTTCTGATTGCTTTTAACAAATCAGTCTTGGATATCCACTTGATCTCTTCAACTTCGTCCTTTTGGATACTGAACTCTTCTATCATCTTATCTATTCTCAGAAAGAACCATTGGTAAAAGAAATTATGTTTTCCTTTGTGAAAGCGTTTTGGACCTTTTGTGAGTTTAATATCAGTCAAACCCAATTCTTCTTCTGCTTCTTTGATAATATTTGAGCCATAAGTCTCTCCTTCTTCAATTGTCCCTGCAACTGCCGGGCCCCATTTTCCAGGATCATTGGTTTTAGAGAGTGCCCTTCTTGCAAGGAGGAACTCATTTTTGCTATTCATTATCCAAAGGGACGAAACCCGATAAATATCCTCTTGCTTGACTAATTCTCTCTCTTTGGAACCAATGACATTATCCTCTTTATCGACAATTATAACTTTCATTTCTTCTGCTGCCTGAACAGCTCTTCAACATAGTCTAAATCAGAGGCATCATCTATTCCTCGCTCCATGGTCCGATCACGAACCACTCTTGGAAACCTAAGAGCATATCCTGATTCATAAGTCGGACTCTTCTGGATCTCTTCAAACTTGATCTCAAGAACAATTGCCGGCCTAATTTTGACCTCTCTTCCTTTCTCAGAAATAATATGTGGTTTTAGCATGTTAGTAAGCTCATTAAAACTAAGACCTTCTGCTTCTAGCTCTTTTATGCCTGTTCCTACCTTTCCAATGGTCATTACACCATCATCAGTCTTGCATGCCACCGTGAATGAGGTTAGCCATCCGCTCCTCTTGCCTTCGCCCCATTCAGCTCCAACAACAACCAGGTCAAGGGTCTCCATTGCAGTCTTGTACTTGACCATGTGCCCTACACGGCTTCCAGGTTTGTAAGGGCTGTCGATGGCTTTGAACATGATGCCTTCGAAACCTTTTTTCTTGGCCTCATCAAAGAATTCTGTAGCTTTTGTCTCATCATCTGTTATGATTTGCGTTGATAATACAATTTTTTTTGGTGCTTCCTTTACAATACTTTGCAGAAGCTTTCGTCTTCGTCTAAAGGGTTCATCTATCACGCTTTTTCCATCATAATATAAGATGTCAAAGACATTGAACTCCACAGGAAGCTTCCTTGCTATCTCGTCAATACCATATTTACGGCGGATTCTCTGGCTTATCTGCTGGAATGGCTGATACTTATTGGTCTTAGCGTCAAATCCAACCCCTTCCCCATCTATAATAAAGCTATGGGCCTTGACATTCTCATTGATATACCTGACAACTTCGGGAAACTGTTTGGTCACATTCTCGAGTCTTCGAGTAAATATGTCCACACGTTTGCCCTTATGGACAAGCATCCTGAAACCATCGTACTTGTATTCAAGAGCAGCAGGCTTTCCCACTCTCTTGAATGCAGCCTCAATTGTAGGTTCTTTTGGGCCAAGCATGACCTGGACTGGCCGTCCGACCTGGAGTTTGATCTTCTTAAGAGAACTTATGCCAACTTTTGCTGCAATAGCAACCATAGAGAAATCATTGCACATATTGTATGCGTTTTGGGCAACCTCAACAACCTTCTTGTAATCTTCCCTCTTGTCGAGGTCCATTTTCTTCTCAATCTTGTCATAATCAGTATTATAGAGAAATGCCCAGACGATTGCATCCCTCATAGTGCCTGTTGCAACTCCTACCCTCAGATCATCAAGCACTGTCCTAACAATGTATCTGGCTTCTAGAGGCTTTGCACTTGTGAGAAGTTCGCTAATCAGCCCGATTTTCTGGTCAACACTACCAGTCCCCTCAGTAGTTGCAAGCTTTCTTAGGTTATTGAAGACCTTCTTTACTGTAATATCTGTTGAAAACAAGGTTGCTTGCTTCTTCTTAGCAATAAGATTCTCTGCCACAAGACCAAGATCGCCTGTCCTTTTCCATTCATTCTCAACAGTATCGCTTTTTCTGCCAGTAGCAATACTTATTGCTTTTATGACAATTCGCGCTGCAACACCAATCTTAGACTCATCCCAGACAGGGAACACCTTGCCCTGGAGCAAGTACACAATGAATTCCATGTCCTCTTTGGATATCTTCTTAAGAAATTCAGATAGGATGTGAGTCTTCTCAAGTCTTTTACTCGTAGCTTCAAGCTCAGAATACACACTGACAAGCTCTTCGTATTTCATGGTGTAAGATTCAATACGCAGAATAAAAAGTTTATTGTTCTAGGCTGCTACTGCCTGGTATGCATGCCAAGTCTCAAAGAGAACGAGCAATTCAGGCAGATCTCTATCTTCTGAAGCAAGATGGGCTGCCTGACTATCCTCTTTCATAAGGAGATAACACACAAGAACTTTTGCATCACTTTCAAACTCATTATTGTATTTTGTTTTGAATTCATGGTATACTGGTCCTGGTGAGCTATTTTGCAACCATGTATATACTAAGTAAATAAGAGCATTTACCTTGTATCGAACCTCTTTTGCCAAATCCCCAAAGAATTGTTTGGGTAATTTGTCTTTAAGAAAACCCATATCAGCAGTGTCTGCATTTGCATTCCAAAGAGTATGCACAAATTCGTCATTATTAAGGAATTCCTTTTTTCGCCGATTATCTTCTGTCCAGCCCTCACAAATCCTCGCCACAGCAACATTTGGAGTTCCTCCTTCACTTGCTCCTTTTTCGAACAGTTCAATGATGGCTCCAAGCCTGGTTTCCTGATAGCGCGAATCAACTTTCCCGAGCAAGTATTCATATGCAATATTCTTTGAAAGGAGAGGTGCAAATTTCATGACTCTCTTCTCTAGCTCTGCTCTCCTAGGCATATCTGGAAGTGGTTTGGTATCCATTTCATTCTTCTTTTCATTCCGGATAATATATACCTCTTCATAACCTTCTTTCATCCATTCTCCAACAGGATCTCCTTGTTCATCAACAATTTCTAAAATTAGATCAATCAAGCGACAAGCCTGAATAACTGCCTTTGGATCTTTCACTTTCCTTCCATGTTCAATACCTATTTTCAATCCCCTCATTTCTCTAACAGTTGTCCAAGGCAAACGAAGATTTTGATTTCGTATCAAGTATTGAATGACTTCGACTGCATGTTTCATGTACCAATGAAATGCACAAGTATCAAAAATCACCAGAATCCTATCCAATTTGTTTCTGTCATTTTCATACAGCCGCAGTACTTCATGCAAGTTTACATTATCATGCAGTTCAGGTTTCTTGGTTCCTTCAACCATGTTTTTGCCTGTCCTTTCGGACTATATAAACTTTTCTTAGCATAAAGAATTCAACACAGTTCATTTGTCACCATTCTGGAATAAATATTTTTAAGATAACTTTATATATTAGTTGTAATCTAACTTTTCTATTAAGAGAATTCGGGTGTACACTTATGAGAAAAATAGCTATAATTAATCAGAAAGGTGGCGTAGGAAAGACAACAACAGCAATTAACCTTGCAGCAGGACTTGCAAAACGCGGTTTTAAGGTTCTTATTCTTGACTTGGATGGTCAAGGTAATATAAGTACAGCGCTTAACATCAATGCAGAAAAGGATATGTATAGTATGCTTGTTGAAAAGCAAGAGCCAGAAAGCTGTATGACAGAAGTAAGAGAGAATATATCTGTGATTCCAAGCAATGATACATTGGAAAAGGCAGAAGTCATCATGTCAGGACAGCCTTCAAGAGAGACAATTCTCAAGAGAGCACTTCAGGATGTTAGGGGTTTTGATTATATCTTGCTTGATTGCCCACCATCACTTTCAATTCTTAACCAAAATGCTCTTCTTTACGCTGATGAAGCATTCATACCTGCAAGCACAGACTTCTTGGGACTGGATGCACTCAGAAAGATGCTAAAAGAGATCGATACCATAAACAATGTCTTTAGTCATGAGTGTGATGTTACTATGATCATTCCTACCATGTTCGATGGCAGGAATAAGACCTGTAAAGAGCACCATAAGCTCATGAAGACTGAGTTCAATGGCATACCTATCAGTGAACCAATCCGAATCAATAGTAAGCTTAAGGAGATGCCAAAAAGCGGAAAGACTATTTTTGAGTATGCAAACTCCTCCAGAGGAGCCCAGGATTACAAGAAACTGGTGGATTTGGTCGCAAAACAGAAAGTCATGTAGTTTTTTTAGAAACTTTTTTATATCTTACTTTTCAAAAGAGATTACTGAGAGGTAGATTATCATGGGAGTCCGACATTTCACAGTATCTGAAGAGCATCTTTTGATTGCAGCAGCAGACAATCTGTTCAGGAACCGTCATCATAATAGATTGAGGTTGCAGGATGCAATCACCCTTAATGAAGCTTATGTCAAACTACGAGGTCAGAATAGCCGTGAATTCCAGAATACATTCAGAAAAGAGATTGAAGCTGCCATAAAAAAGCGAAGAGAAGCTGAAGAGAAGCAGGCAAGAAATGCCCAAATAAAAGCAGACAGAGAATTGAAGGATGAATTCACACGGCAGGTCAGAGAACTTGCAGCACAAGGCGGACGCTAATAAATCAAATAATTAAATCAATGGAGGTTGATGAATATGGCATTTGGATATCATAAAATAAATCATGAGCAGATTAAACTAATTAGAGCAGCAATCGAATTGATGCTTGATCAGCCAAGTAATCGGCCGAGTCAACAAGAAGCAGATGAACTAAATGCTTTTTTTAGAGAACTCACTCATCATGAGGATGCAACAGCATATGATCGCAATTATGAGAATAAGTGGAAAAAGGTAGCAGAAGCCAAGGTACAGGCTGCAGCAGCACAGAATGAAGCTGTAAAGGCAAAGAAGGCTAAGCAAATGGAGTTGGATTTGAAAAGAAAGCAGAAACTGGAACCTGCCAAGTAATCCATCACAAACAATAAAAACCCCTTACCCTTTCTAGGTTGATATGGGTGTATTCGATGATGTTCTGAAGGCTGATCAGACTTTGATAAAGAATGATGCAGCCCTTGACTATGAGTTCTTGCCAAAAATCCTTCCATTTAGGGATGGAGAGCAGAAATACATAGCTAGTTGCATTGCTCCACTATTCAGGGATACCAGCGGACGCAACCTTATGATCCATGGTCCTCCAGGAATTGGTAAGACTGCAGCCACAAGACATGTTCTAAGAGAACTTGAGGAAAAGACAGATAATATAGAGAGTGTGTTTGTGAACTGCTGGAGAACAAATACATCTCACAAGATTGCTCTTGACATCTGCGACCAAGTGGGTTTCAAGTTCACCCAGAACATGAGAACGCCTGATCTGTACAAGAAAATAGCAGAGATTGTCAACAAGCGTGCAGGAGTGTTTGTTTTCGATGAAATCGATAAAGCAGAGGACTATGATTTCCTATATACTATCCTTGAAAGCGTTTACAAGAAGACAATAATTATCATTACCAATTATAAAGAATTTATCATAAAACTTGATGAGAGAATCAAATCAAGACTCATGCCTGAACACCGAGAATTTGGGCCATACACTGAAAAACAAACAGGGAATATCCTTCAGGAACGACTTAAATATGCTTTCTTTGACAATGTCTGGACAGAGGACGCATTTAATCTGGTTACAGAAAAAGCATATTCTCTAAAAGACATACGCCAAGGAATATTCCTACTAAAGAACTCGGCACTTGTCTGTGAGGACAAGGGTCAGAAAAAGATCCAGAAAGAGCATGTTGAAGAAGCCATAAAAAAACTTTCTAACTTTGCAGTTATGGGTTCTGATGAATTAGATGAAGATTCACAGTTCATACTGGAGATCATAAAGAAGAATTCTGGGAAGAAGATTGGAGATCTGTTTAAACTCTATGAACAAGAAGGTGGCAAACAATCATACAAGACATTCCAGAGAAAATTGAAACGCCTTGACGAAGGCAAATATCTTTCTTTGACCAAGGAAACGGGTGCTGGTGGAAACACCACGATTGTTAATAAGAAGATTACAGATTTCTAAGTGTTGTGTCCCACAACCTTTAAATACTATAAACACCCTGAAAAGTAAATATGGGACAAACCGTAGAAATAAATGCTAAGACCTTTTTGGACTTGAAAGACAAACTTCTTCATTATTTCATGACTTTGAGTCCTTATGAGCAGTATGCTTGGATGGCTATTGCCTTGGGAGTAGTACTAATTATAGGTGCACTTATTCTCTGGTGATAGCGGCAGACTTAAATAGTTGAGTGTTTTTAACATGTAATAAGTGGGTGATTTAAATAGGTCAACAAGAAGTGTATGATTTTTTATGTAAAAACCGAAAGAAGTGGTTTACTTCTAGAGAGATAAGTGCAATGCTTGGAGTATCCATAGGTTCAGTTACCATGAGTCTAAAAAAGCTTAGAAAGACCAATATCATCAAGTACAAGAATACTGGCAAACGGAATACGTTTAAGTATCGAGTTGATTGATTATTTCTAAAGTGACTGTCTCGTAAGATAGATTGCACAGGATTCCGAACAAAGTGAGGATATCCTGTCCGATTCGCTACGCCAAATGCGAGTTGGCAACGGAATACGTTTAAGTATCGAGTTGATTGATTATTTCTAAAGTGACTGTCTCGTAAGATAGATTGCACAGGATTCCGAACAAAGTGAGGACATCCTGTCCGATTCGCTACGCCAAATGCGAGTTGGCAACGGAATACGTTTAAGTATCGAGTTGATTGATTATTTCTAAAGTGACTGTCTCGTAAGATAATTCTAATTGGCCTCTTATTCTCTACCAAACCTTTTTAAATTAAGCTCTTATTCTGTTGAATTGATGGCAAAGAAGGCAGTAAAAAAGGAAACAAAGCCCACAAAAGAGGCAAAAAGTACAAAGAAATCTGATGAGGATGCCCAACCTATAATGAACTTAGGTCTAGTAGGACATGTTGATCATGGCAAGACTACTCTGACTGAGGCGCTCAGTGGCAAATGGACAGATACTCATTCTGAAGAGTTAAAGAGAGGAATCACTATTCGCTTAGGCTATGCAGATGTGGTAATCAGAAAATGTACCAAGTGCAAAGAATTCACAATTGAAAAAGTTTGTAAGAAATGCAAGCAAAAAGCAGAATTCGTCAGAAAAATCAGTCTTGTAGATGCGCCTGGACACGAGAGCCTTATGGCAACCATGCTTTCAGGAGCGAGGATTATGGACGGAGCCTTATTACTTATTGCTGCCAATGAGAGCTGCCCTCAACCACAGACAAGAGAACACCTCATGGGACTCCAGATCAGCGGTATAAAGAATGTAGTAATTATACAGAACAAGATTGATCTTGTCTCAAAAGATCGGGCCATGAGAAACTATAAGCAAATAAAGGAGTTTTTGGCTGAAACAGAATATAAAGATGCGCCAATCATTCCTGTTTCTGCACAACGAAAAATCAATATTGCGGTTGTACTTGAAACAATACAAAAAATTATTCCTACTCCAAAGAGAGATGAGAAACTTAATCCTATGATGTATGTTGCCCGAAGCTTTGACATTAACAAACCAGGAGCCACTCCTGATGAGTTGCGTGGTGGTGTACTCGGCGGGGTTATTGCTCAAGGTAAGATAAAAGTAGGAGATAAAATTGAGATGAGACCTGGTTGGATAACTATTGAAGCCAACAAGACTGTGTCAAAACCTCTTTATGCAACTGTAACCGGTGCCATGACTGGGGGGAGCAGTGTCAAAGAACTCAAGCCAGGCGGTAGTGTGGCAATTCTCACTGATCTTGATCCTTCAGTTGTTAAATCTGATAGCCTTGCAGGCAATGTTGTGGGAACGCCAGATAAATTACCTCCTGTATGGCATGAGCTTAAGCTCGAGACACATCTTCTTGATAGGGTCGTAGGATCTGAAGAAGACATCAAGGTAGACTCTATAAAAAAGGGTGAAGTACTTATGCTTAATGTTAATAGTGCAGCCACAGTGGGTTTTGTGACAGAACTTGGCAAAAACCAATTCCAGTGTAGTCTCAAATTACCTATATGTGCAGATATTGATGAAAAGGTAACAATTTCTAGACGCGTTGGTACACGGTTTAGGTTGATTGGTTATGGGACGATTAAGAAATAGAACCCTTTTATTGTTTAATGTCTTTCTTGATTCCATCAAGCATTTTCTGAATAATTTCAGATTTAGGAGGTTTGATTGCCAATGCTTTTTCCAAAACCTTAACAGCATTCTTTTTTTGATCCATTTTTAGATAGCTTTCAGCAAGATTGATGTATAGGCTGATATTAACATTAGAAATCTCATCAGGTTTGACTTTAATTGCATTCTCAAGGAGTTCACTTGCTTCTTTGAACTTCATCTTTTCAAAATAGAATGCTCCAAGATTGGTATATGCAATTAGATTACTAGGATTCTTTTCAACAGCATCCTTAAGGGTTTTTTCAACCATTTCCATATCATTAATCTTGAGGTAATGTGCTACTAGCATGTTGTAGTTTCGGATATTATCTGGTTGCTTCTCAATCTTTTTTCTTATAGCAGCTATTCCTGGAAAGTTCTTGCTCAATTCTGCCCTTTTCTTCTGTAACGTCTCCTGCAATTCAAGCAACTTCTTTTCTCCAGTTTTTTTGTGACCTTTGGCAAGCACCCTGCTTGCTTTATCAAACTCCTTTTCAAAAAATAAGGATTTGGCTAGATAATAGTAGACTTCGCCTACTTCAAAACCCTTTTTTTCCGCCTCGCCGAGATAGTGCGCAGCTTTTCCATACATTTTCAGATGAAAGTAAAGTATTCCGAGATTATGGTGTGCGTGTTTGTCATCCATTATTTCAATAGACTTCTTATATGCCTTGATTCCTCTAGCAGGGTCTTTAGATTTCACATACGCATTGCCAAGTGCAGTGTAAACAAGAGGTAAATTAGGATTTTTCTTCTGAGCCTCAATAAAATACCTAATTGCTTCTGGATACTTTTCTTGTGCTTCAAATTCTCTTCCTTTTTCAAAGAGTTCTTCAGCAGATAGGCTTTGTAGTGACATGAGGCTTAAAGAAATGAGGTTGGTTTTTAAAAGTTGTGGCTTTTGTAAAATTTTGGGTCATAATGCGCCATGAAAGACAGTATCTAAACCAGATAAGCACAGTCAACATACTTCTCAACCAGTTTAAACGGGATAAGGCCTTCATAACCTACTATTGTTATTATATTGTTCTTCTTGGTGATATGTTGGAGTTGTGACAACATTTGTTGAAATACGAACGCTGCATCTTTTGGATGTTTACTCGCAAACATGGCATCCAGAGAAGAGATGATGAGCACTTTGCTGGGTTGGTTCGGGACAATTGAGATCAGGTTTCTGAGATGTTTTAGGCTGAATGGTCTGGCAATACGGATCCTTTCAAGCAAGTATTCCCTTTCTTTCAGAGGCAGACATAAAATGTCAAACATATTGCATGTGTCTATGAACATGATGTCAGAGACTGGTTGTAACTTAGCAGAGAGACTCATGCATAACCGTTTGACTAGACTCCAGTCTCCTTTGAGAAGGATGACTTTTCCATACATGTTTTGGGTTTCTTGTTCCATATAGTTTGTTGGAATTCAGTGTTATATATAGCTTGCGTGAAGATGTCCAGTGCTCTTTTTTTGGTCTTTCTAGCCTATATTTCATAAGTTACTACAACATAGTGGTACAGAAACCGAAACTCTTTTAAACGAGTCACCTTTTCTCGCACTGATTCGGCTTATAGGTTTTAAGCGCTACAAAAGAGGCGAGACACACGTTTAAAGAGGCGAGGGAGACTTGTATGCTTGATACAACTGTAGTCAGACGAATGTTTCCATTCGTCACACCGGAATTTTCAACTCACATAACAAACCCAACCGAAGGAAAAAGAACTTTTATGGATAGTACTGCATCTACTCAGGTCAGTGCTCCTGTATTAGAAAAATTGATATCTGCTTCTATGATCTATGCTAATGTACATAGAGGAGAGTATGACGCCTCACAAATCACAACTGAGGACTTCGAAAGAGCATACAATATTGCAGCAAATCTAGTAAATGCGCAAAGCTGGCGAGAGATAATTCTAGGGAGAAACACAACTGAGATGATCAATCTAGCCATGCGAGCAATGGAATATGACTTTAGAGACGGAGATAATATTGTAACCACAAGATTGGAACACAATTCCAACTATGTGCCTTGGCATGGTCTTCAGCAACTGTTGAAAGCAAGAGGTCTTAATATTGATATTAGACTGGTTGATTTTGACAAAGTAACTGGTGGGTTGGACATGGATCAGATGACATCAAAAGTGGATGACAGAACCAAGATTGTGGCTGTCACAGGTGCATCAAACTTTATGGGTGTAAAACCAGATATTGAGGAAATTGTAGGTATTGCTCACAATACATTCTATGAACATAAAGATGTTCAAGGCAAACATCTATTTACTGGATCCTATGTTTTAGTAGACGGTGCCCAACTCGTACCAGGTACGCCTGTTGATGTTCAACAAATGGGCTGTGATTTCTTAGCATGGTCATTTCACAAAATGGGACTTCCATTAGGAGTTGGAGGACTTTTCGCCAGGCAGGAGATCATGGAAGGACTTAATCCATTCCTTTATGGAGGGGATATGATTGAGGATGTCAAAGAAGGTGCTGTTGAATACAAGGACTTACCTTGGAGATTTACAGCAGGCACACCAAATATTTTAGGCACTATCGCCACAGGTTATGGTATTGCTTTCATGATGAATGTTGGACGAGGAAGCCTGATAATTCCTGGTTATGATACTGATACAAATGCGGTCGGTCGCGCAATTGAAACAGAGGCATTAATGAATACTCCTAGGGGAGATTTTGATGCAAAGTATCATGTTCCTGAACAGTATGCTGCCCAATGGAAAGCTTATGCTGCGGCTAATCCTGCTGTCATTGATGATTTGCAGGATCCACAAACACGACTGGCCAGATCAAGAGAAGTAGTAAGTGAAGCTATGGGTAACATAATGGAGCATGAGGAAGTGTTGACAGAGTATATAATTTCTGGTCTACAAGAAATTCCTGGTGTTTCAGTCTATGGCCCTCTCGATCCAAGCAAGAGAGCAGGACTTGTAGGATTTAATATTCAAGGAATTGATCCACAATATGTTGCATTTGAACTCAACAAGAAAGGAATTGAAGCAAGAAATGGAAACCATTGCGCATCACTTGCTCACGAGCATATAGGAGTTGATGGTTCAGTTAGGCTGAGTGTTTATGTATATAATAATTATGACGATGTCGCGGCTGCCCTTGGTGCAGTCCAAGAAATTGTCGATGAGGCACAAAACCAAGCAGGATAAACTTGCGTAGGATAAAATAACAAAAGGTAATATGAGAAAATGAATGGAGAAGATTACTTACAAAAACTCATTGAAGCTGAAGAAGTAGCCAGAAAGGAAGCTTGCAGAGATAATGTGATTATGTTAGGCAATGCTTTAGTGACCTCTTTTGGAATGGATGATGCAAATCCAACAAACGATCCAGATCACAAGAGAGGATATCAAGGAGCAAGCAGATTCTTGAAGAGTGTATGTGATGTTTTTGAAGATCCATCACATCTTGTTCAGATTGCTCCATTTTCATATACTTATCTAGGGCCACAAACATTTCGAAATGTTCTACAAACTGTGGTAAAGAGAGCAAGTACCCATCCTGAAGAGCAGCCAATGCTTGACGAAGTTTTTACAGCTACAGCACTTCTTCAACCAAGAGACAGAGACAGGTTTCTTAGAGATGTACAATCTGCTAGGACTCTCGGCTCAGGAGATATTGCGAGTTTTTCTCCATTAGATGATATGGTCAGGGATATTGATCCACTTTTAGTTTATGATTCAACAGCTGAATTTCCATCAGAATTAGAGACAGCAGATGTAAGACAAGCTGCTGAGAAGTTGGGTGCATTCCTGCAAATGGGTGTTTTTCTACCTGGTGAAGGATTCACTGAGAAATATTCTGTTCTCAGAGCCCGAATGAAAGGATTTGATTATCTCATACAGAAACCTGAAGCAAATTTTGCAGTACTTGTCTCCAGGGATAGGGATCTTGCTGAGGACTTAGGTAATATGTTGGTGTATGAACGTACTCCTGAGGCTGATGCCAGACCAAACAATTCTGGAAAAAATCCTTCGCTTGTGATGGTCAATGAAGCAGTGCCTCCAGAATCAGTTGAAAGACTATACAAGGACTCAACTGTATTTTACATTGCCAGAACAAAGAAACAGGCTGGCGAAATGCGAAAAGCACTAGGAGATGACAAACAAGCTCTCTTGGTTGATATTTCAGACACGGATAGATACACTGCCAAAAATCGCCTCCAGGCTCATATTAATTTTATTAGTGAAGTTAGAAATGCAGGATCCACTATTGATTTTAACCAGATGCTTGAGGAAAAATTGGAAGAGGCAAGAGACCTTGCAGCAAATGGAAATGAATACTTCTATGATGTTAGAGATATATTTGAGAATCTTGGTAGACGACAGGTTATCGATGATATGGTTAATGCAGAAGGACATGCTCTGCCGCCGAGAACAGATTATGAACTCATAATGCTACTGAGTGATAAGAGATCAGATCTTGAGCCATACTTTGAAACAGCTAGAAAGAAAGTAAAGCATTTCCGGCAGGTACCTGATATTGCAGAGACAGGCATGCCTTTTGTAATCATAACAAACCAACCAACCCCTCTTGTTGATTTAAAAGAACAGTTCCCTTCTGGGACAATAATTTATCTTGCAAGAACCAGTGATGAGGAGCAAGCTATCCTCGCTGTCAATCCTGAAGAGAATGCGTTCATCCTAAGGGCTGATGAGATCCAAAGAGCAACAAGACGTAGAGATCCACATAATGTTGGTAGAAACATAAACAGTTCATATTTCAGAGACATATCTGAATCGCGTGGTAAGGGAGTTACAGATATGATGGAAGTTGCACAAGGGATTTCTACAAAGGTTAAAGAAGCAAGAGACAAAATCTTGTTTGCGCCACGACTCCGTGAGTTTTATGATGCTGGAAAAGAATACTATAATTTGCAACAAAAATATGCTGCAACTCCTATTATGCTCCAACTAACTGACGGCGTATTAATGGAAACTTGTCCTACTGGCGGATGCTTCAAGCTAGATGCACCAGAGACAGGTGGCTGTTGTGGAGGTGGGAATCTACCTGATGTCTTGATTGATTTTGCAGTGGCATACAGAAAGCAAGTTGGGGAGAAGAGATTTGCAGCAGAATTAGAAGCACACAATAAAAAAGCCGACCGTGGAGGAAGAGTTGCAGATCCATGGTATGCTGAAACCCGTCAATATCAACGTGAATTCCAAGGAGGTCTACTTGGAAAAGCCAAAAGAAAAGCTCGAGATATTATGGAATTTTAAGTATCATCACAAAATCATGTTTTTTTATTACTTTGCTGGGTGCAGCAAAGTTTAAAAATTCCCCGCAGCTGGCTGTGGTTTGAATTTTTATTAAAAAAGAGCTGAGAAGAGTTGAGAAATACCAGATTCAATATGAATCGGAGGAAACAAAAATGGGAAAATGTGGAGACGATCGACCAGAAGATCGTAAAGGAGAAGAACAAGTAAAAAGAGAAGCATTCAAGTTAGAGGATATTGGTGAAAAACCAATTGCACTAACAGTTTTTCCTGGATGCATCGAAGGAGAGCGAATAACCATCTCTGTCCAAGGCAGAGGAAGAGCAGTCCTTGCATACGGAAGTGCACAACAGATTGTTGACTACGCTGTTGGTAAGGAAGTTGAGTTGAGCGGCGGTAAAGTTCCAACAGAATTTGCAGGAACCTATACGCGTAACGTCCATCGAAAACAGCAGCAAGGAATCAATGACATTATGTCAGAGATGACTGGAAGCGGAGAAGTACAAGAGATTGCAAGGAGACGAGGCGGAAATTATGGCGGTTTTACACTTGCGGTGAATGGCCAGAGAGTGACACCAGACTCAATCTTGAACAGTTATTTCAGAGAGATGGCTTTTGTTCAAGGAGAGGGCGGAAAACCAGTTATTAAGCCTGTGAAAGACTTAACAGGTACAGATAAGGTTATTGAAAGAGATGGTAATCCAGTACCACCTATCATGGGCGGTGTTGAGCTTGTTGTATCTGCAGTTATCACTCCAGGAATGGAAGACTCAATGGATGCAGTAAATGATGACTACACAGCTAACGATGTCTACCAAGCTCTAGGAGAATGAGTAGGAGAATTAGCTGATGGTCGAAGTAACAAACTTTTTGGAAAGGATTGCTCAGAGGCAATCCTCCTTTGTATTATTTGGATCCCGAGTTTATGATATTGTGAACTCTAATGGATTACCAGATTCGCTCACGGCTGTTGGTTCTAATCTGGAGATGGGATTAGTTCCCTCTCTATCATTCTCTGAGTTTGAAAGATTGGATGAACGTGTAGAAGTAAAAGGCATTGAAGCATACTGCAGGGATTACATTGCCAATGCTATTGATCAAGAGCTTAGGGCAGAAGAAGATGTTCGACGCGAAAAGAACAGAGTATATGCCTTGAAGTTCATAATGACTGAACTTCTTCCATTTCTGGTGAGTAAAAAGTATTCAACAGATGAATTACTTTTCAAATCATTGAATGGGGATGGAGGAGGACAAACTCTAATTGATCAGGCCAAGGCTGAAATCGCAGATAAGTTAAATCAGGATTTTGGTACTGGTGATGAAGCTGAGTTTGAGGATCCAGCAGAACAAATGCGTCAGAATGTTTTGGCAAAAGAGAGACGCGGTGTTCGGGTTGAAGCAATTGTCCCTGCTAAATTGAGCCTTGAAGACATGGGTTTAACTGAGGACCAAGTGCAGGATTCTGTACTCGGACAAATCACCTCAAATCAGCCAGTGTATATTACAAATGGTAGAGTGTTTAGGCTTGAACCACAGCAGAGATTCCAGCCAGGAGACTTTAAGTTCAAACTAAATGGTAAAACGTACAGGCCTGTGTTTGAATCATTGGACCTGCCAAGAATTGTCAGTGAGTTGTCTGAGAGAAGACAGGTCATGTGGCGAATGGATGCATTGGAGAGAAGCAAGGATGCTTTCCAAGAGATCAAGGGAAAGCTTAGGCAAGAAGCAGTGAGTGAACGACAGATGTATGAGCTCGCAAAGCTTGAAGAGTATGATCTTGATACTTGTGGTTTCTTAATGAGAGATGGCAGATACTTTGTCTACTCAAAAACGCCAAAATTCGCAACGCAGGATGGACGAAAAAAGGACGTGTTCTGGCCTTATGAGGCGACTAGAGTTGCAATCAAAGTAGGTTGGGAAGATGGACGAGCATATACAACAGATAAAGCAATAGTTATTGATAGGAGAGAATTTCATCCATGTCTATCCGGTAGAACCCGAGAAGGTGGATTTTGTAGCTTATGTAACTTAAATGAAAGAAGTTATAGCAATACTGCACCAGAGATGGTCAGAAAATTAAGTGATGCAGTCCAGGTATTCAAAGAGCCTCTTAATAAGAGGAGTCTGGATAGCCATAAAGGTCATTCTTATTTTGGTGATCACTTGAATGATATATTGAAGCAAGGAGCACTAACAAGAGAACAGGCAATTGAACAAGGTTATGAAGTTGTGGAAGTTCTTGAAAGGAAGATAACATAAGAGATGGAATACGGTTGAGTGGAGAATAAAATGGGAGCAAAAAAAGACGGAAAAAAAGGAAAACCAAAGCAAATACCAATCCAAGACAATGATCAAGAGGGAGATGCATGCCCTCTATATGGACCTGCAAATGGAGGATATGATGAGGGTAATGAGTATGCTGATGAACTCTTAGATGCAGTCACTGGTGAAGATGCTCCTGAACTCCCACCTATAACACCAGTAGAGCAATTGGTTCCAAGCAGACTAAGAATTAGAGACCGATGTATTTCTTTCGGACAAAGAATTGGACCTATAACCAAAAGCCTTGGGGATAATAAGGCCCTTGAAGTAGGTGGTTTTAATCTTTGGGAAGCAGACGATGATACTTACACAAGCATAGATTTTATTGTGCCAAACGGTCTTCAAGTTACTTCAGGCAGTATTAGGATTGATGAAAACTTTGATGATGCAGCAAGAGAAAATCGAAAGAACAATCAGGCAAATGGTACTGATCTAAGATTGGGTCCTATGTTTCATATTCACCCGTCAGGCAAAGGCAATGGTCTACACCATAGTCCTGCTGATGATGATAGTCTAGAAAGTCTGACAACCAAAGAGGCTAAGACAACCAAGAGGGCACACGAGGCTCCGTTTGCACTTATTCAAGATACATTAAGAAAAGAGTACGGTGAGGATCAATTGGCTCTAAAAGGAGATGCATTCTCTGATGCAGTTAAGAGGTTTGTTTATCCTAATGATGAGATGTTTGCTGAGCTCCTAAAAATGCACGGTCTTAATCCAGACCCTGAAGATTTCAAGAAAGCAGATTTCTTAGCACAACTATTGGACATGATAGATCATACTGTATATGAGCCAAGACAAGTTAACTTTGCAGTTAGCTTGGTATACAACAATGGTGGGGACATGCCTTTTGTAAAGATGGGTATCCAAGATAGATTTAATCTGTCTGGAACTTCAACTTATAAGACTATTACTGGAATTCCAATTGACGTCATTGACAAGGGAATTGATATTCCTACAGATGCTGAAATTGAGGCTATTGTTAATGATAGAGTTATATTCCCTCCAAAAAAAACCTTTGTCCAAAAAGTTGGGCAATGGGTGTCGGGAGCTACTCACGCAGGAGGATATCAGTGGCAAGGAGCATATGTTGGTGGCGGAGGTATGCCTGTTCAGACAGGCAGAAATTACAATCCAACTCCAAGAACAGTATATCAAAGCACATATACTCCTCCTAAGAAGATGACTGTTGCAGAGAAGATTGCATCACTAAGGATTCCTCCAGCGAAAAGAACATCACTTGACGAAGAGGTACTGGAGGCAGCCACAACTGGAGATTCCATTGGAGGATTTACCCTGCCGCATGATCAGGTCAGAAAAACAGGAGAGAACAAATATTTCTATGAAGAACTGGCAATGATGTTTGTGTTCAGTGCAAATGAATACCTTGCAGAGTACAGACATGCAGATTGTGAGTACTCAACATACGTGGATGCCTTACTCGGAACCATGGACAAATTTGTAAGAGTCAATCTTCAACAAGGGGAGCCTGGGACTGATTACATTGGATTGAGATCTGCAGTAGCTCTAACAGGTCCTGCTGTACCAGACCACCCTGCAACTGTTCATGAACATAAGATCGAGTTCTACAAGCTTAAGAATCAGCACGAAAATGCAGCAGCAGAGCTAGGCTACTACGGTCAGGATGACAAAGACACAATAAAGTTCATGTTTACTTTCATCAATGGAGATACGACTGAAAGAAACGCCGCACTAGTCGCATATGCAAACTTTGTGCATGAAATTAAACCAGATGATGGAAACGCGCCTGGAGAACCAGAACATACACCAGATCCAACACCTAACCCGTCACCAAACCCTATACCTAATGGGCCTGTCAACCCAGCAGAAACTCCACAGGCACCGTATACTCCACCAGAAGGACCTGCACCTAGCGCACCAGCAGAATAGACTGGAAAACAAAATGGCAAAGAAAAAGAAAGCAACAACGGGATTAATGATTGAAGAAGAGAGATACATTAGGCAGAAAGCTATCTGGGGAGACGAGGGCCAAGCAAAGCTCCAACAAGCACGGGTAGCTGTTGTAGGTCTTGGACCTCAAGGAGTCTATCATGCGTTATGCCTTACTGCTCTTGGAGTTGGCAATGTTGTCCTCGTTGATGGAAGCAGTGTTGAGCCTGGTGAGATGTTTCTTGATATGAATGTTCCTGAAGGTGCACGTGCAGAGAAATATCCTGACTTGCTTCAGCGAGTTAATCCTCAAGTCAATGTTGAGGGTTATGCAACTAACCTTGCTTCAAGAATTGATCAGCTTGCACTTGAAGCCTCAACTGCAATTGTTGACACCACAAATTCACCAAGGTCAAAAGAGTTTGCAATTTCATTTGGACAGGAAAGAAATATTCCTATACTAAGCACTTCTGGAAAATGGGGATACACCAAACTTATGATGGTAAATGATCCTACTGATCCAGCTAATCTTATGTCTATGTTTGAGGGGTATGAACAAGATCCATTAATGGCTCTTGCAATGTGTGGACCTGGAGCCGAGGAAGTGAAAAAGCTTATTTTGGGTGAGATGGACTCCCTTCTCAGAGAGCCTGTTCGATATAGATTGGGTGATGGTTATAGATTTGGATTCTTAAAACCAGGAGAGGAAGTACCAAAGCCAGACCCTAAGATATATCAAGGTCTTTCAGCCCTTGTTAAAGGAGCCGGAGCACTTGGATGTTGGGGAGCAATAACCCTTTCGCATATGGGTCTGGGAAGAGCAGACCAGGTTGATTATGATGTGTTTGAATCCCACAATGCAAACAGACAGATTTTGGCTTATGATGGTATTGATGAACTTAAGGCTGCTCATGTTGCAACAAAGATTAGAACGATGAGCCGAGGCCAGACTGAATCAGATGGAATTAATGAAATGATATTACCTGGTTTTAAACCTGCAAGACAATATGATGTCGTGTTTGATTTTGTAGACAATCCATATACACGAGCAATAAATACAGGGTGGACTGTGACAGGTAGTATTCCTATGATCAGTTCAGGAGCCCTGCCAAATAGTGCCAGATGGAATGTACATGTTCCAGGTAAGACTGCTTGCATGGACTGCATAATGAATATTTATGAAGAAGGAAGAAAGGCAGAAATGATAAGACGTGCAAGCTGCGCTGCTAATCCAGATCCATCTGTTGTCATGAGCAATGCAATAGGTGCAGTTAATGGGGTGCTTGACCTTTATACAATATTTGAGCCTGAAAAATTTGGGCAGCCATTTAATGGAGAACAGACTTATAGAGCAACCACTCCTAGACGGTTTGGTACATCACCAAGAGTTGATGCCTGCGATTGCTACGGCAAGTCAACACCAAACTTGGAGATTACCCCAGAGCAGATTGATGCTTTTGTAGCAGAGCATCCGCATCTTTTAACAGATGCATAACATTAATAATATTACGCTTAAATCGAGCCAAAGCTCCTTCCTTTAGGTAGGAGATGTAGGCTCGCAGCAGCTCGATTTAAGTGTTCCGGAAACTTTGTTCCACTATTGCGAGTCTGTAATGCTCCCCCATTTAGGGTGGAGTTAGGACGAGCGAATGGATAAGAACAAAGTTACCGTTAAGCTAACATAAAAACAAAATGCCAAGAAAAAGAAAAGCAAATGAACCATTGCCTGAGGCAGTGGCTGAACCAGAGGAAGAAGAGGACATGTTCGCAGATCTTCTGAATCAAGAGATTGATGCTAGAACAGGTGGTGGACAGGAAGAGTTGGGTTGGGTTAAACCTGAGTATGATCCTGTTGGCAGAATTGCATGTGTTCTAGAGGGAGTTGAGAGTAATGGTCATTATGCTGATACCCGGCTTAGTCTGACTTCAGGTGTGCTTATCAATCACATTCTAGGCAAAAATACTGCAACAGCAAAGATGATTGGAGCGCAAGAGGGGAATATGGCTCCTGCAGATCTGGCAGCCATAATGTGGTCTGCAAATGCTGTGCAAGATCATAGGATTACACCAAGATATGACGGTGTAACTAATTATGCAGATTATGTGGCCTCTTTAGCCACTTCATTTGGTCAAAGGTTTGAAAGGCTTATGAAAATTGATATGGGGGATGAAACACCAGTTATTCCAGATCAGTTGATCCAAGAGCCTGGAAGAAATGGCACAGGAGATCGTTACCAAGAACCTGTTTTTACAGGCTTTGAGCCCGGAGTTTTTATGACTGCCAATATCACTTATGGTTTGCTTGAAGGTTACGATGAAAAACTTAGGCAAATTAGAAATGCTGAAGAATTGGCTCAATTAGTATTCTTAGATAAGGCTACAGACCTTTTGCCCAGGGATGAGGCAGAAGATATACGCAAGCAAGCAAAGGCAGATGGAGATTTGACAAAGCTTGTGACTAAAACCATAGTTGGTCTGGCCATAAAAACATCTGAGAGTTTTAATGGAATGCCTTTAGATGAAGCTGTTGAAAAATATGAAAGAGTTCTTCATTCAAGACTTGCATTTTCACAAGACCTAGCAACTCAGTTGGAGGACATCCGACATACCAGGTTTGATTATGGAGGAATGGTAGAGTTGATACAAAAGGGATTGGATGAGAGACGAGGCATAGTATTCAGTATTCCACGGTTTCGAGGTGAGCAGGATTTTATTGATTTTAAACATCAACTCAAAAGCTTGCAACACAAATTCTATCAGGCAATTGAAAAAAAGGCAGGAGAACGGTTTAAAAGAGGTCAACTACTAAGGACTATTAAAGCAACACATGGAGATACATATTACAATGGAACTTCTGTTGAAGAACTGCCTATTGGTACTATTGGCAAACGTGATTCGGATGGTGATTTTGTCCCATTAAGAAGAGATTTGTACGCTCGCATTACGGATAGTGAACTTCAGGCACTTGAGGAAATGAAATTAGAGCCTATTGAGACTACAAGGTTAAGGGCCACTGTAATTAACGGCGACGCATATACTGTCACCAAAAAAGGAAGCTGGGGTTATGTTCAAGATCGGACCCTAAACCGTTTTGTAATAAAATTTGAAGAGACAACTGGAGTGGATTATCGTGATCCACACCCAACATTTGACATTCGAAAAGATCATGTTACAATAGAAGAGGAAACAGACGCAGAGTTAGCAGCAAAAAACCAAAAGATTGATGCAGAGCGAAGGGGCATAATCTCTGATATTGACGCGCTCTCCTCTGTTGTTGAAGCTGAAATGGAACAGCTTAAGGCAAGAAAGAAAGACTTGATTGAAGGAGGAGTCCAAACCCTTCAGGCAATGGGCATACCTGATGGTGTAATACGAGTATTTTACAATGCTCATTTGAATGATGGTGATGAATATTTCGGTAAAGGTATTATTCCTGATGAAACCATATTCTCGGAAATATACAGACAACAAAAACAGTTGAACTATACATCCTTAGCAACCAACGTGGTTAATGTTCTTCGGGAAAAGATGGGTGTAATTATTCAAACCCCTAGAATCAGAGGACCAGAATCTTACGGTACATTTAAGGCGCATTTGCTTGATCATGTGTTGCAAGGATATAGGATTGCTGGTGAAGAAAAACCAAAACCAAGAAGAAAAGATACTGCTGGAACATGGATTGATAATATTAAGCATAGATTGCAGAGAAAGACCTTGCCTGTTCAGGATGAGACTGGTGCACAGCCTTTTGCAAGAGGAGACCCTGTGTTGCTTGTGAAGGAAATGGGTAGTTTAGACGCAGGAACAGTTGGATTCTATAAAGCTCCGTGTAATTCTCACGAAGAGGGCGGGCACGATATTGATGTCCCGGGGATAAAAGACAATGCCTGTGTGGGAAAAAATATTGTCAAGCTAGAAAAAATGTTTGAAGAAGTTGTGGGTCCTCAAACTGAGCTGAAGAGAGGTGCAAAAGTAAAAATTAGGAAAGATAGCGAATATTATGGTCAGAGCATGGCTGTTGGTAAGCTAACGGAGGACTATACGCGCGGTGGAAGTGAGCATATCCAAGTTAGGTTTGAAAATGGATATACCAATAGTTATCGACAGAAAGATCTTGAGCTGGTTAATCCAGAGCAATTCTTGACTGGAAAGGCTTTAAAGAAACATCAGGAAGAAGTAGTAGCATATGAAGCCAAGAAAAGTGAACTTGAACAAACTATAGCACCGCTTGTTGCAGAAGCTGAACAAATGCAAGACCAGGTCATAGGTCAAATACGAGATACATCAGCACTTGCCATTGATTCATTTAGATCAATGGGTTATGAAGATAAGGATATCTATGGTATGTTCCAAGCCAACCTTAGAGATATTTCATACTTGAAGGATATGGATGTTTTTAGTGTAGAGGTATTTGAATGAAACCAGCAGAGCCCACCCCAAAAAATGCACCAACTGAGGAAAACGTGTTTGATAATTTGATGGCTACAACATATCAACTAACAGCTCAAGACAGACTCACAGCATTGTTTGGTCTAATTGGGAACACAGGTGTTTTCGAGGACAAAGTTGGCCAGATTAGGACACGCAGGGATTTTGATGCATTTCTAAATGCCCTTCCAGACAGGCAAGAGCTTGAAGGCCTGGTTAAATCCAAGATTGCACAAGAGTATAGGGGATTGGAAGCTAATATGGCTGAGATTGCACAGGCAAGACAAAAAGCTCTAGAATCTCCTGAAATTGACTATGGTGCTTTTGGAGGAGAATTCTTTCCAGAGCTAAACAAGAGATATCGGCTGGGTTTAGATGACATGGTTGGGAATATGGAAGAATTTCACGCTGCACGTGAAAATGCAGTTCAACACATTGCAAATATTCTTGGAAGAAGAGTACGAGGAGAAACCGGTGAATTTAGGTTAGGTGATCAAGTGGAAGTAGTCAAGATGACAGGAATTGACTATGATAATCCTCTTGACTCTGTCTATTATTATGAAGGAGATGAAGAAGATGTACCTTTAGGAAGCAAAGGTGACATCATTGAGATTGTAGGTGATGAACAGCTTGCAGTCGCATTTGATGTGGATGGAGATTATCGAGAGTGGCAAGTTCACCCTGGTGAGATACGATCTTTTGGGCAGAATAAGTATACACGATGGATGCAAGATAATGGACAGGATACAAAACGCGCAGCAGAGGCCCTTGTGAAGGAAATGGAAGATACCTTCACTCCGAAATATCTAGACAGAGCAAGGGAGCAAATTAATGCGATGTTTGATGACCAAGTGAGAGGTACAGCGCAGGCGCTTGTCAGGAAGTTCAATCTAAGTGCTGATCAATTACGAGCTATTCAAGCAGGGCATGACTACAAGTACGAAGTGCCTGAAATTGAACAAATTCACGATCATAAAATTCCTTTTGATTCATTATTTACTTTGGCATATAGATCACTAACTCACAAGCTCAGGATTGAACAAGAGCGTCCGCGAGAGAAGGTGACTGATGAGTCTGATTTACGGACTGGTGTTTTAAAGGGAGCAGGGGCTAATGTGGGATTAAACCAAGACCCCCTAGGTATTGCACGAGAACAAATGGATACTCTGGCTGTTTTGTTAAGAAAAGAATATTCTGTTGTGAAAAGACGTAAGATTCAACAAGGAGAAGAGCATCTAAATGTTCTTGATGCGGCCATTGAATCATGGATGGACCGAAGAAAACAAGAAGGCAGGCTCGGAGTCAAGTATTCATATGAAAGAGCTCTGCTTTACAATGATAAGGATGTGTACACTGCAGAACCTTTCTCACCTCCATCAGAAGAGTTGCATAGGGTAGTCAAATTAGAAGTAGGTAATGGATGCAATCATGCCAAGTGCACGTACTGCACTGAGTATGGCCGAGCAAATTTCTTTATTAGATCTCCTGAAGAATTCGCAGAGCATGCAAAGGCTGTTCGAGACATGCTTGGTGATGATATTCGTAGTGTTCAAAGGGTTTTCCTTGCAGGAGGAAACATTCTGGTAATGCCCACAGACAAGCTGCTTAAGTACGTGGATACAGCAAGAGGACTTTTTCATGATCAGAGAATAAGAGATCGACATGGAGAAAGGATACACACAGAGATTCGGAGAATTGCAGCATTTACCAGAACAGAAGGCCTACAAAAAAAATCAGTTAGGGATTTGGACAGGCTTGTTGAACACGGTTTAAATATGGTGTTTTGGGGAATTGAGTCAGGCTCAGATGCAGTGCTTGAATATGTCCAGAAAGGAATCACTCACAAGCAGATGCTAGAGGCAGGAAGAAAAATGCCTCAAACAAAAATGCAAGTATCTACAATGATAATGACAGGTCTGGGTGGATTAAAACATTATGAGGACCACGTAGTCCAGACTGCAAAATTGCTTAATGAACTCCAGCCTAAATATATTACTTTTATGAGTATAAATGCTGCTCCCTGGTCAGAGTATGCTAAGAGACTAGCAGAAGAGCAGGCAAGAGGAGAGAACATGGCAATGTCTCCTGAGATGGTCGTGGAGCAGATGTATGACATGGTAACTCTGCTCAAGCCTAAAAAGTGGCGTACAAAGGGTGGAAATAGAGCAAAGTGTCTTATTGCCGCATATCGATTGCCTGTTGAAAGGATTGCAGCCAATCCAACAGAGTTCAGAGGAAGACTTGAATATGATGAGCAAGGAAGTGTTCTACGTCAATTAACTGACTAATTCACTGCTCAGGATGTTACACCTAGCCCTCTAATTCCAGATGCAAAATTCAATAGAGATAGTCCAATAAGAAAGATGGCCAAGAAACGAGCCACTGGACAAGGAAGATTACTTAGACCATAAAGATATATAAAGATATTGCATACTTGTGATCTTGCATATTAATGATTTTGCATACTAAATTCTTTTTTAAAGCCTAATAAAAGCTTATATACGGTAAGCTATTCTCTAGGTCAGGGAAAGTATTATGCCAGTTGAAGATGAACTGATAGATGTGGATTCTGGAATCGATCTGTTGGGTATTGAGAATAATGAGACAGGGTCGAAGCAGAATTTGGAGAGTATTCTTGAACTTGTAGCAGTTAATGGACCTGCATTGTTGGGTTCTGCAGGTTTGTATTATTTTTTTACCCGTCTTGGATCAGATAATGTTGCAGCTAATGCAATGACAAGATATGTGCTTTCACCTTTGGCTTTTATCCCAATCAGAATATATGCAAAGGCACAGGTAGGTAAGAAATTCATCAAACGCAGGACAACCAAACCAGCTGAGCGTCAAAAACTGAGCCTTAAAACAAAGATTGGGACACATCTTACTGCGGGTGCAATTTGGGGACTTGCATATACAATAAAAACAAAATCAATCCAAAATTTTTTAGAATATGTTCAATCTAACCTTGAGTCGGCTATAATGTTTGGCAAACTGAAATATTATGAACTTACAAATTCTTCTGGATTCTCAGACTTTTCCAACTCTTCACAAGATGTGGAGGATGTGGCTAAGAGAGGCGCGCTCCATATAGGCGCACTTGCTAGTGCATATCTATTATCATATGTTTTGGTAGAGAATAACAGGAGACTGTTTGCTCGTACAACTCCAAAAATGATTCTTGAAACAGTTCCGTATATTCTTGCAGAACTTTCTGGTGATTCCAAGAAACAAGAGGAAATTCTCAGAAGACATGCCAAAAAGGATCCTGGAAACTTTGTTATTCTTCTAAAATCAGCATTAAAAAAGAAAGATTACAATTCTGCATTTCAATATGCAAGTGAGCTTGCTGCACATAAAACAGGTGTGCCTTTCAAAATTCCAAGATCAGATGCATCTGAAATATTTGATTTGGAAAGGAAACTTCGCAAGAACCCAAACAATATTGAAACAAATATGGAATTGGCATTGATTTATCTTGGCATTGGTGGAACAGATACAACAAAATATTTTTTCTGGAGATGTGAAGCCCTGGCTGAAAAAAAGGAAGATCCTCGTCGGATAGATTACTCTTTACTACATTCTCAATATCTTGCTTCAGTCCAACCATTGGAAGAAGAGACTGCTGAGCAATGGAGGAGAAGTGCAGAGTTGGTTCTTGCTGATCCAAATACAGAAGTGGAGCAGATAGGTGAGACCACAAGTCCAGTCTATGTCAAAGGATCAGAATTTACAAGGAATGTTTTGATTTTCAAAGAACGAAAGAATCTAGAGGAAATTGTCGAAGAGATAGAAAATGCAGATCAAATCAGGCAGATCATCAAGGATGTGGAAGAGTATGAGACTATTGATTATGTCGCTGCGTTCCCGCATCGAGATGGTGCTGTTGGTGTCATGAAACGTGCTGAGGGAAAAACTCTATGGGAGATGATAAACACAGGACATGCCAAGTACTCGCATTTTGCAAAGGCAGTTGATTATCTTGCTATGGTCCATGCGAATATGTCGAGGGATCAAGAGAGAATTGAAACAACAGATAAACTTGAAAGTTGTCTAACAAATCCTGAACTGAATCTTTCAGAAGAATTGCAATCCAAATTCAGGGATAATTATACTCCGATAACAAATTCCTTGGAATCATCCATCTATGTGTTCAATAAGGATGCTCATCCTGAGAACTGGATGTTTACAGACAAGAAATTGATTGGTCTTGATAATGAGTGCAAAGGTTTGGTAGCGCAACAACTTGACCTGGTAAACCTTATGGAATATGGTGAGTACATTACGTGGGATGATAAAGAAAGATTGCTCATGGAATATGTGCGCCAGTACAACAAGCATTCTGATAATGGCAATCAACTAATTGAGGATCCTGACAAGTTTGTGCTTGGATACCTGAATGGTGTGGTCCATAGAGCAATCGCGTTATCATCTGCATGGAGTTCAGTCCACAGGAAAAGCATGTGGGACAGAAGATACGTTATTATTGATAATGCGTTGGATGCGATTGACAGGATTGAAAGTGAATATGCTGAGTATTATTCTGAGTATGCACATAATTATGATGGAATTCGGCAAGGTCTTAGAGAATATTCAGATCATCTCTCTGGTTTATCGCAATAGCACTTGCAGAGAAGTCGTCAATCTTTGAGATGAAGGATAGTAGGTAGTTTGTTACAACCAGTTCATGAGGGTTCTTGTGTGAAAAATGCTCCTCCAACTTTTTCAGGAATACTTTTCTTTCTGTGTTCAATGCATCGAGTTTCTTGATGTCCCAGTTGAAGAGGACTGCACAGAAATCTTTGTAATACTTCAAACTTTTTTCCAGCATCAATAGGATTTCTTTTGAGTATTTTGTCTTGTCATGCGTGCTTATGTATTGGCAGACATATTTGTAATCATCACAGATTTTTTCATTGTTCCAGACCAGAGTATAATAGAAGCAGGTCTTATCGTAATTCTTGTGTCCCATCTTGTTAAGTAGCCTCTCACAAAAATTGGTTAGCTGATTATTGGTCTTTTCAAGAGGGATGAGATCTGCTAGTTTGGAATATTCTTCTCTTTTCATGTAATCGATCATGGATTCTCCCATAGCGGAAGTCACTAGAAAAGATCGTCGCAGGCCTGCGTCAAACTCTGAAGTTAGGTCCTGCGACACTCTTCTGATTACACATGTGTTCTCTGTTTGATTTATTATAACAAAACCGACAAACAGATTTTTCACAAGGTCTGAGGTCCAAATTATGGTTTTGGGATCAGTATAAATTATTTCGATTTCATCGTATCCTTGTTTATGGAGGCTGGAAAGAGACCATCTATACACGCGTTCACTCATGTCTTTTGCATTGAAAGTGGTCTTTTTTTCC